>CBFGMX010000335.1:0-1519 GCA_965649955.1 uncultured bacterium | reverse complement strand
AAGGGAGATGAACTCACCACCTGCGCTTTGGAACCGAAACAGTTTTCCCGCAAAGTCGCAACGACGCAAAGAAGGGAGATGAACTCACGAGTTCGCTTTGCGCCTTAGCGCCTTTGCGGGAACCTTGTCAACCGAATAATCGCGGTAAACGTTGCCGCCAGTCTTTCGGCAACAGAATTTCCATCGCATCATCTACGGTGATAATGCCGAGTATATCGTCAGACTCGTCAATAACGGGAAGCGCGAGCAGATTGTATTCGGCAATTCTTTGCGCAACGTCTCGCGCGGGCTCGCTCGCGTGCGCTCGTTGAAATTCCGTGCGCATCACTTCTTCAAGCGGCATCGACGGGTCCGCGAGAATCAAGCTTCTCAACGCTATTACGCCGCACAGCCTCCAGGAGTTTTCTTCCTCGACGACGTACAGGTAATAGATCATGTTTGGCGTTTCCGCCATCTCGCGCAATCGCGCGAGCGCTTCGCCGACCGTGAGCGCGCGTGGTAGCGTCACGAATTCCGTGGTCATCAATCCACCGGCAGTGTCATCTTCGTAAGGCAACAGCTCCGCGACGTCGGCCTGCTCCTCGTGCTCCATCAGACCGAGCAATTCTTCCGCCTTCTCTTCGGGAAGGTCGCCGAGCACGTCGGCCGCTTCGTCAGGCGACATCCATTCGAGGATGTCGGCGGCGCGTTCCTGGTCCATGTCGCTGAGAATCTTGGCCTGTCGCTCGGCCGGCATCTCTTCGAGTGTTTCGGCCGCGGTTTCGTCGTCCAGGGACTCGACCACTTCGGATCCGTGGTGATAGGAGAGCGCCTCGGCCAGTCGCGCGATCTCAACGGGATGCAGCCGCGCGAGTTTGTCGCTCGACGACTTCAACTGCACTGTCGCCGCGTCAGTGGCGAGATATCCGACGTCGGCCCAGTCGAGCACTTCGACCGGTTTTCGCGTTCCGGCAAAACCGGCCGGCGCCAGTCGTCGCCAAAGTCCCTGAAGACTGACGTCCGCGCCGGTGACGCGCCAATCTCCGGCGGCTTGGATGATCTGCACGTCGTTCACACGCACTACCCGCTTGCCGTCAACATCGATCAGTTGTTTGTCGAGGACGTCGCGTCTGAGCAGGACCTCACTTTCACGACGAACAAATGGGCGCAGGTCGAGGATGTCGGAATTGAGCCGCACGCCATGTTCGTTCAACTCCGTGATACGCCAGCGAGAGAGAAAAAAATCGCGACGCCGGTAACGAGCGACGAGCCCCGTCACCGGCGGATGATCGTCGTCGCCGAGACGCACGATCACATCCTTGACGGTCGCGACGCGCAGTCCTTCAAGATCGCGAATCGGCCTTCCGAGCACCTGTGACAGATAGAGCATCAAGCTGGATCACCTGCCGTTCAAAACGTTCCTCGCGACTTCGAGCGCGGGGTCGCGTTGTGAGTAAACGTCTTTTCTTGTGAGACTGATTGTTTGATCGGGCTTGATGCCGAGGCCTTCGAGTCTCACGCCACTCGCGGTGCGGTAGTC
>CBFGMX010000334.1:0-1644 GCA_965649955.1 uncultured bacterium | reverse complement strand
ACTCGCCTGCCGTATATCTTCTTTCCCCCGATGATTTGGCAGACTATCTCGATGCTTATGGCTTCGACGTCTATGCGTTATCGGAGGCTGAAGCTGAGTTTCACTTTGGCGACTATCGTGCTCCGTTGGCACCGGGCGGCGATCATGCCCACTGCTCGTTAACTGCACACTAGCATACCAACTTCTTAAGATCCGTGTTGAGAAAACACGGATCTTAAGCTTCCAAAGCCTTAATCACGAAAAACGTCACGTCGTCAGTTGCGCCGGCACTAGCGGTCCACTGCAAAACAGACATCTGAATACTCGCAATCATCTCGCGCGCCGGTTTGTCCAGCGACTGCTTCACGGCTTCAACAAGTCGCTCGCGGCCAAACTCCTCGCCCGTCGGACTCGCCGCTTCGGTGGCGCCGTCGGTGTACAGTAAGAACACATCACCAGGACGCAAAACCACGTGATTCTCGTGATAACGAGTTTGCTGAAACATTCCCAACGGCTGTTCGCCCTGATCCAGGAATCGAGTCTCACCGCCCGCGGTGATGAGCAGCGGCGGATTGTGTCCGGCATTCGAGTACGAGAGCGTCCGGTTCGACGCGTCCAAAATACCGTAGATCGCCGTCACAAACTGGTTCCGCTCGATCGACTCCCAAAGCAGGTAGTTCACTTTGGCCATCGAGATGTGCGTCGCGTAACCGATGTGACTCGCAGCGCGCAAACTCGCCCGCAGGAACGCCATCAGGATCGCGGCCGGCACGCCTTTCCCCGACACGTCGGCAATGACGATACCAATCTGGTCCTCGTAGATTCGTACCCAGTCGTAATAGTCGCCGGAAACTTCCTCGGTTGGAAAGTTGTACGCGCTGACGTCGAAACCCGGTAGCGCGGGATCGGTGGGCGGCAACAGTTCCAACTGCACCTGGCGCGCGACTTCGAGTTGTCCTTGCAGTCTCTTCTTTTCGATCAACTGCTCGTGCAATTCAACCTTCTCGATGATGATTGCCACTTGCGAGGCCAGCAGCATCAGCACTTCGAGATCGTCGTCTGAATAGGCGTTGAGTTCGTCGCTTTCGAGATCGAAGCAACCAATCACTTCGTCGTTAGAGATTATGGGCGCGACCATCTCTGAACGCGTACGGTCGCGCGCATTTACGTAAACGGGATCTTCGCGCACGTCGTTGGAGATGATCGGCTTGCCACTCAGGGCAACGCTGCCGAGAAAGCCTTCGCCGAGTTTCAGGTGCAAATCGTAGAGTTCTTCGATGTCGTACCCGCGGACTGCTTCGGCTTTGAAGGTGCAGGCCTCTTCGCCTCCGCCCTTCGAGGCCTTGTCGCCGCACTCGATCAGAAAGATGCCGGCAGCGTCGTACGGAATCACTGAATCGAGCGTGTCCATCACGAGGTTCAGCACTTCCTGGAGATCGAGTGAACGACTGATTTTCTTGGTGATGTCGAGCAGCATCCGCAGCTTGTCGATCGTGTTCAGACCGTGCGCTGCTGCATGTGTTACTGGTTCGGTCATTGGCGTTCTATTCTATCGAAAACACCTCCTGGAAACACATCATGGTCAATCATGGCTTTCCACAAAAAAGGGACTAAAGCGGGTGAGATGGTTCACGCAAAGGCGCAAAGACGCAAAGTGTACGGTGT
>CBFGMX010000333.1:0-1667 GCA_965649955.1 uncultured bacterium | reverse complement strand
GAGGAGCAAACACGATGCCCGATCAAGAGATCGAGAATAAGGTAAAGCAGATTATCGTCGATGAGCTTGGTGTCGATGAGAACGAGGTCACGCCGAATGCGCGTTTTATTGACGACCTGGGCGCCGATTCGCTGGATACGGTCGAACTTGTGATGCGTTTTGAAGAAGAGTTCGGGATCGAGATCCCCGACGAAGACGCAGAGAAGATTCAAAGCGTGCGCGACGCCTATAACTATATCGACCAGCACAAGAAGTAAGCCGTGAGTGAATAGGAGTGGTTTTCTCTGTGCAAGCTCTGTGTTCTCTGTGTCCCTGTGGTGGTTTGTCGTTGCAAAGCTTTACCACAGAGACACAGAGAACGCAGAGAAGCAGTGACACCAATTCCGATGTCATCACTGATTTTCAAGGAGTTTAATTTTGACACGTCGTGTCGTGATCACGGGCCTCGGCCTCGTCACTCCCGTCGGCAACACTGTCGAAGAAACGTGGACTGCGCTGATGAATGGCCGCAGCGGCGCTGACTACATCAAGAAGTTCGACGCTGAGAAGTTTTCAGTAAAGTTTGCCTGCGAAGTAAAAAACTTCGACCCACTGACATTCATCGCAAAGAAAGAGGCGCGCAAGATGGGCGCCTTTATTCATTACGCGATTGCCGCGTCCGTCGAAGCCGTCGCCGACAGCGGCATCAAGCTTACCGAGGCGGGTAAGTTTCCGGATGATATCTCCGAGAATGCCGGCACGTACATCAGTAGCGGTATCGGCGACTTTTGGGCCATCGAGCGCGAGCATTCGAAGTTGCTCGACGACGGTCCCGATCGCGTATCGCCGTTCTTCATCGTTTCCGCGATCGTGAATCTCGCCGCCGGACAGGTTTCGATTCGTTTTGGTGCGAAGGGACCAAACTCCGCGACCGCAACGGCCTGCGCCGCGGGTGCACATGCCATCGGCGACAGTTTCAAGATCATCCAGCGCGGCGATGCAGACATCATGATCTGCGGCGGCGCGGAGTCGGCGATCACGCCGATGAGCGTGGCGGGCTTCTCGGCGATGCGCGCGCTGTCGACGAACAATGAGGATCCGATTCATGCGTCGCGGCCGTTCGAGCGCGATCGCGATGGGTTCGTCATCGGCGAAGGCGCTGGAATTATGATCCTGGAAGAGCTGGAGTCAGCGAAACGTCGCGGCGCCAAAATCTACGGCGAGATCGTCGGTTATGGCCTCGCTGCCGACGCTTTCCATCTCACGATGCCTGACGAAACCGGATCAGGTGCACGCCGCGTCATGCAGCGGACGCTGAAAGATGCCGGGATTACTCCGGACAAGGTCGGCTACATCAACGCGCACGGCACGTCGACGCCGTATAACGACAAATTTGAGACGCTGGCAATCAAGGACACGTTCGGAGCGCATGCTTACAAGCTGGCCGTTAGTTCGACTAAGTCGATGACGGGCCACCTGCTGGGTGCGGCCGGCGGAATCGAAGGGATCTTCTGCGTCTTGACGCTGCACCACAATGTGATCCCGCCCACCATCAACTACGTCAATCCGGATCCTGAATGCGACCTCGACTACGTTCCCAATGAACCGCGCGAGGCGAGAGTCGACTACGTGCTCTCGAACAGTTTCGGGTTTGGTGGAACGAACGCGGCGTTGTTGTTTAAGAGGTA
>CBFGMX010000332.1:0-1705 GCA_965649955.1 uncultured bacterium | reverse complement strand
GGTAGTATTTTCTGACAAGTTGTTGTATGCTTGCGCCCCGGTTGCACAAGATATTGTCCGCAAGATATCGATGCCGATGGCTCAAGAAACGCAACATAGAAGGAAGCGGCCTTGGAAGCCATCCCGTTTTGGGAGAGAGGAACTAACTATGACACCGGACACTCGTCAACCCGGAACCGGCATTAATATTTTCATTGATGATGATCCGCCGCTCACCGGAGCGCGGATAAAAGTGATCGGCATCGGTGGCGGTGGCAGTAATGCGGTCAATCGCATGATCGAGGCCGGTATCGAAGGCATCGAATTTCTTGTCGCCAACACGGACCTCCAGGCGCTCAAACGATCGCGCGCGCCAATCAAGATTCAACTCGGAAGCCGCTTAACGAAAGGTCTCGGGGCCGGTGCCGATCCTACGGTAGGCCGCGAAGCCGCGCTCGAAGACACTGACAAGATCATCGAAGTGCTCGAAGGCGCCGACATGGTGTTTGTGACGACTGGTCTCGGCGGCGGGACGGGTACCGGCGGCGCGCCGATCATCGCCTCGCTGGCTACGGAGCTCGATGCGTTGACAGTGGCCGTGGTGACGAAGCCGTTCCACTTCGAAGGACGCCGTCGCATGCAACAGGCCGATCAGGGTCTGCGCGAGTTGCGCGAGTGCGTCGACACTGTGATCACGATCCCGAACGAGCGTTTGCTGCACACCGTCGAACGCGGCGTGTCGCTCTCCGATTCGTTCCGCGTTGCCGACGACGTGTTGCGCCAGGCTGTGCAGGGCATCAGCGATCTGATCACTGTACCGGGTTTGATCAATCTGGACTTCGCCGATGTGAAATCGATCATGCAGGGAATGGGAATGGCCCTGATGGGAGCGGGCCGCGCGACTGGCGAGAACCGCGCTATCGAAGCTACTCAGCAGGCGATCTCGTCGCCGTTGCTGGAGGAAGCGACGATCCAGGGCGCGAAGGGTGTCTTGATCAATATCACGGGTGGACCGGATCTCACGCTGTTTGAAGTCAACGCAGCATCGTCGATCATTCGCGAGTCTGCTGACGATGATGCCAACATCATCTTCGGTGCGGTCATCGACGAAACCATGACTGACGAGATGAAAATCACGGTGATCGCGACGGGCTTCGACAAAGAAGCCGCGGCAGTGGTATCAGCTGCGTCGGCTACAACGATGCCTGTTCCGCCGCCGCGTTTCGTAACGCGGCCCGCGGACGATCTGCCGCGACCGATGATGGCCAACCCGCGCGTCGACGATCTCGACGTTCCCACTTTCATCCGCAAAAAAGCTGACTGAAACGAACGTTTTTCCGTGTCATCTGTGTACCTAAACGCAGATGACACGGATGCATCATTTCTTGCAATAAAAATCGTAAAACTAATTGACTGGTGAGGAGTTTTTCTCCTTTGCTTTTTCTTCTCTTGTTGTGTAGCATGTCGCTCATTCCTTGCAGGAAAATCCATTACGGGTAAATGTTCGTTCCTCTCCTCGGATGGGCCGCAGCCTGCGAGAGTTTTAACTGATCTGTACAACTAAGCCCTGTGTCTTAAGCATATAAGGTTGGTGACGGGTAGAAGACCCGTCCTAGATTTTTGGAGGTAATAATCAC
Organism: uncultured bacterium; assembly: GCA_965649955.1. Classification (GTDB taxonomy): domain Bacteria; phylum Acidobacteriota; class Blastocatellia; order Pyrinomonadales; family Pyrinomonadaceae; genus PSRF01. The sequence continues at coordinate 89 of CBFGMX010000332.1, read as the reverse complement.
GTGAATCGTAAACTCATCAGAACCACACTCGCGGAAGTGAAAGGCAAAGCCCGAGAAGTTCCGCAGCCCAGAGAGCGTTCGAATGGGAG
>CBFGMX010000331.1:0-1728 GCA_965649955.1 uncultured bacterium | reverse complement strand
CGCATGACCGGCGTCGCGACTCGTGGCAGCGAGATCAGCTTCGGTGAGTACGGGCTCAAGTGCCTGGAGCCGGCGTGGATTACGGATCGCCAGATCGAAGCTGCTCGTATCGCCATGACGCGTCATATCAAACGTGGCGGCAAGATCTGGATTCGCATGTTTCCCGATAAGCCGGTGACGAAGAAGCCCGCGGAAACTCGTATGGGTAAAGGTAAGGGCGCGCCGGAATACTGGGTCGCCGTAGTCAAGCCCGGCAGGATCCTTTACGAGATCGAAGGCGTCGACGAGGCGACTGCGCGCGACGCGATGCGTCTGGCCGCGCAGAAACTTCCGATCAAAACAAAGTTTGTGACCCGCGCCGACCAGGAAGGGGGCGCGCTCTAGTTATGAAAAAGCGAGAAGAACTCGACAAGCTTCGCGACCTGGGCGACGACGAATTGCGTGCGGAAGCCGCGCGTTTGCGTGAGTCGCTGTTCCGTCTCAACTTCAAGTTGGCGTTGGGCGAGGTTGACGCCGTCAAGCGCATTCGCCAGGAGAGGAAATCTCTGGCGCGCATCGAGACGATGCTGAGATCCAAGATCTGAGATCTCAGATCTCAGAAGAGGAAGATCTCAGAAGAGGAAGAGAATGGCAGAGAATCAAGACAATATCACCGAGAGTGACAAGAAAGCGGCAGCCCCGGTTCCGGCCCCGCCAAAAGCGGACCGGGCGAATCGTTCCCAGAAGGTCGGCACGGTCGCGTCCGACAAGATGACCAAGACTGTGATCGTCCGGGTGGACCGGCTCGTTCGCCATCGCAAGTACCGCCGTTACGTGCGGCGCACGTCGAAGTTCATGGCGCACGACGAGTTGGGGGCGACCGTGGGCGACAAGGTGCGCATCGTGGAAACACGACCGCTTTCCGCCCGCAAGCGCTGGCGCGTGATTGAGATCGTTCAAAAGGCCGCGAAGTAGGTTGCGGTAAGAGCCGGAGGTAACGACAGTGATTCAGATGCAGACCTCGTTGGAGGTTGCTGACAATTCGGGAGCTCGCCGCGTGGAGATGATCATGCCGATTGGCGGATCCACGGGAAAAATTGCGAGCCTGGGCGACCGGATTAAGGTGACGGTCAAAGAGGCTTCTCCTGACGGCACCATCAAGAAGGGTACGGTGCAGGACGCCGTCATCGTGCGTACGCGCAAGGAAGTGCGGCGCGCCGACGGTACCTACGTGCGGTTTGATCAGAACGCCGCCGTGCTGATCAAGGAAGACGGAACGCCGATCGGCACTCGCGTGTTTGGTCCGGTCGCGCGTGAACTGCGCGATAAGAACTTCATGAAGATTGTTTCGCTCGCGCCGGAGGTGATTTAAGAACATGGCAGGAACAAAGCGCTCGAAGATCCGGAAAAACGATCAGGTGGCGGTCATCGCCGGGCGCGATAAGGGCCGGCGCGGACGCGTGCTGGAAGTGGTGCCGGGTAAAGGCAAGATTCGCGTCGAAGGCATCGGGATGATGAAGCGCCACCAGAAGGCGAACCCGCAGGCAAATCGCCCGGGCGGCATCGTCGATAAAGAGTCGTTCATCGACATCTCGAACGTTGCGCTCATCGACCCGCAGTCAGGGAAACCGACGCGCATTAAGTATCACGTCGAAAGCGACGGTTCCAAGACGCGGATGGCTTCGAAGAGCGGACACTCAATCGAGAAGTAGGCCGCAAAAAGGCACAAAAGAAGAGTCGCAAAAAGGC
>CBFGMX010000330.1:0-1779 GCA_965649955.1 uncultured bacterium | reverse complement strand
CCGGTTCAATTCTGATTCTCGGCGCTAACGAGGACATGCTGAAGAACGGGCGCACTGCTCTTGCCGCAACAAAGAGCCCGATCGTGCTGGTCCAACCGGGCGATGCGTATCGTGAGCTAGGGGGCCTGCGGTATGAAATCAATCCGCAACAGTCCGAACACTATCGCCAACTCATTCAATCGCTCGCGCAGTCGAACCTGATGCCCGGCAGGATCATTTACTGCTGGTCCACTGCGGATGTTCCGAACACCGAGAGCGAGATCAAGTCCGAACTCGACCACAGCGTTTACTCGATCCTTTATCTCACTCAAGCACTACTCGAAGCCAAGCCGGCCCATGCGATTCGTCTCTGGTATGTCTTCGCGACAACTGCCAACCAGGTGCTGCCACAACATGCGGCACTGAGCGGTTCTTTCAAAAACGTTCGGCAGGAGAACCCGCAGCTCATCTTCAAGACACTCGAGATACGCAATGCGACAGGAACCACTTCGGGCGGTCTTTGGGAATTGATGTCGCGCGAGATCAACTTTGAAGGAAACAATGAGTTCGAGGTCCGCTACGAGAACGACTCACGTTACGCGCGATGTTTAAAAGAGGTCGAGCTTGAAGACAAAGCACAGCCGGCGAAACATCTGCTGCCGGTGAAGAAAGATGGCGTCTACCTGATTACCGGCGGAGCGGGTGGTCTGGGCCTTCTCTTCGCCGAACACCTGGCGCGCCAGGAACGTGTGAAGCTCGTGCTCACCGGTCGTTCATCTCTTAGTGCAAACAAGACGGCGCAGATCGAACGCTTGAAAACGTTCGGTGCCGAAGTCGTCTACTTGCAAAACGACGTTTCGCAGCGCGATCAGGCAGTAGCTCTCGTAAATCAGATCCGATCGCGTTTCGGCACAGTTAACGGCGTCCTTCACGTTGCCGGTAACCTCGATCGTTCGTTTGTCGGAAAGAAACAGCCAGAAGGCGTGGCGGCGATCCTCGGACCCAAGGTTTACGGAACGATCCACCTCGACGACGTCCTGAAGAATGAACCACTCGATTTCTTCGTCTTCTTCTCCTCGATCTCCGCAGTCAAAGGTTATGAAGGACTGTTTGACTACGCTTACGGTAACAGCTTCATGGACCACTTTGCGGAGCTCCGCGAGAGTCTGCGCTGCGAGCAGCGACGCTTTGGCCGCAGCATCTCGATCAACTGGTCCCTCTGGCAGGACGGCGGGATGCAACTAGCGCAGGACGAGGCCGCTTTGTTCCTCGAACAGACCGGCCTGGAAGTGTTGAAGCTTGCCGAGGGAGGCAAACTCTTCGACGTCTGCGCGACGCAGGACCAGGTCCACCAATGTCTCGTAGGCTTCGGCGATCGTGAAAAGTTCGCCGAGTTTCTGAATCCTCCGGTTATCCCGGTCGAACCAGTCAATCAGCGGGCCGTTAACACTGCCGCAGACTGCGCGACGGAGGCACAGGCTGTCGACGAAGGTCTGTTACGCGAAAAAGTCGCGGCCTATCTCACCGGAAAACTGGCCGAAGTAACCGGTCTACCGGCAGAGGAATTCGATCCACAGGAACGGTTTGTCACATACGGAATCGATTCCGTGATCGTTCATCGCTTCAACGCCAAACTGGCGAAAGATCTCGGGCCAGTCTCGAAAACACTGCTTTTCGAAAACAAGAACATCGACGAATTGGCGAACTATTTCGCGACCCATCACACGGCGGTTCTCACCAAACTTCTCGGATTGCAAGTGGCGCCGACCGCGGCGGTCGAAGTGCAACCGTCGAGCACAC
>CBFGMX010000329.1:0-1941 GCA_965649955.1 uncultured bacterium | reverse complement strand
GTCTGCGTCGAACGGGGTCGTCTATTTTCGCAGTGAGCGATGATCCACCATGAGACAGCGATCTTGAACGACTTTAATCCCGGCGCGTGCGAGTGTCTCGGCGACAGCTTGGTTGCGAATGCCAGATTGCAGCCATACGGCTTTAGGCATCTTCGCCAAAATGTCTTCGACGTGAGCAGGAACGTCCTGGGATCGGCGAAAGACGTTCACCAGATCGACTTCAATCGGAATATCAACCAGCCGCCGAAAGACCTGCTGTCCCAGTATCCGCGTCACTTCCGGATAGTAAACAGGCACGGGGATTACGTGAAAGCCGGCGGTGTGAAGGTAACTTGGAACGTAGAAAGCTGGTTGGCCCGCTTGAGCCTCGGTCTTGATACCGAGCACTGCAATTGTGCGTGTCTCGTTCAGCAGGTCCCGGATGTCACCAGGATTCGTAATTATGTTTTTCTGCCAATTCATGAGCAATCGATCTTCTACTTTACGCGTCGAGCGCTTCTTTTATTTCTCTACAGATTCTTACCAACTCTCTTTCCAGTTCGGCGGGATCCTTCATCAAGTCCATCAGCGTTTGATCTAACTTGTTTACAAACTGGTATTCGACAAGAGGTGTTTCTTCGTAAGCGCCTGGACCAACTGCTACTGGCAGTATCTTCAGGCCATCAGTTTCCGAAGCCCTCAAAAACTCGCGCAGCTCGACGTCGCGAATGAAATCGGACGCGAGGAACCTCATGGTTACCAGCAGCACTGCCACTTTTGCGGAGGCCAACGCTTTCTTAATCTCGTCACGCCATTTTGCGCCTGGTGGAATCTCGGTGTCATCCCAAACATTAATCGCCTTGTTCCATGTGTATGGCTTAAGCGCTTCCTGGAATCTGCGTAGCCAGTCGGAATCATCGTGGCTATAGCTGATGAAAACATGTTCTCGTTTCGGAGGCAGTGATGTAAGCAACATCTTCATCGCCATGCGGCCACCCCTCTCGGCCTCGTCTTCATCGTTTTCAGCGACACCAAGCGAACCGGGAAGGGGCGTGGTCCGCAGTAAGTCTTTGAGATCCTTTAGTCTGCCCTCAACCGACGCACGCCCGCTCGCAACTAGCGACCTCTTCATTTCAGGCCGGAGCGACATTTGATTCCACTCGACAGAGCCGCAATCAATCTCTACCAGTCTGGTGCGAGGCATCTCGTTAATGAGGTAGTAGTCACGGCTGCCCCCGCCCAGATCGATTAGTCTAATCAGGTATTCGAGAGGTGATTGAGGACCGAGGCTGGCCACATCCTTTTTTGGCCTGAGCACCAGTATCGGCAAATCGTCGTCGTGCGTCGTTGCAAGCCAGACCGGACTCTGCGAGATTACTGCCCCATCCATCAGAAGCTTTTCCCCGTCCTCCTGAAATGGGAAAAGAAAGGGCGCCGCCGTAGAGATTCTCAGCGCCTCGGAAACGGCCATCTTCGGCGTGGTTTGATTCGAATAAACATGGATTTTGTGTGAGCGAAGATCGACGCCGAAGGTTGCGAACGGTTTTTCTAACTCTTCAAAGCTTGGATCACCGCCGACGATCGCACGGAAGGCTTCGGCAACGCGCGACTTTTTAAATTGCGCGTACGGTCTTCTGATGAGGTTTAGAAAGCGTGGCCACGATTTGCCTTCACCAAGCGTCGCAAGTTCGAGATCATAGACCACACGCTGAAACTTCTCGTGGCCGTCCTTTGTGCAGAGTATTGCTCCAATGAGAGAACCCGCCGAAGCGCCAGATATGGTTGCGAATGAAACACCACCTTCACGGAGGGCCGCAATCGCGCCCGCATAGCTCAGACACTTGACGCCACCTGCGCTCAATACTAAATGCACTTTAAGCTTGTCATCGTTTTGATCGACCTGGTCATTTTTGTCCATCGAAGGCTCTCCAGAGTGGTTCACGTCTACGAATGATTATGCTG
>CBFGMX010000328.1:0-2087 GCA_965649955.1 uncultured bacterium | reverse complement strand
AACCCTGAACTGGATGGCCGACACCGACTTTTTGTGCAAAGTCGCGGCTCCAGGTAAGCGGACCGTGAGAATCGTGGTCCGCGAAAGTACCGCGTGATCTTTTCTTCAACCTCACCACTATAGGTGGAGGACTTAGGTTATGAAGAGAATAATCACAGCAGTATGTTTGGTTTTGGGGCTTGCGATGAGTGTGTGGGCGCAGTGCAGCGGCTCTTGTAACATCTTTCCGCCGGGCCTGCGTTATCCGCTTATCGATTGGCGATTCGTTAACAGTGGAACCCTTCCACAAACTCACGCCGTCTTCATGAAGGAAGACACGATCACCATTAAAGTTGAGTCCGGCGGCCGGCTCAGTCTGGGGCCGGATGAGATGGAGATCGTGCTTACTTCCAACGTCAGTTGGAAAAAAGAGCTAACAGCGTTCAGTTTCTGCAACGGCAGAGGCACAACGATCTCGACCCATAATTCAAATCGCGGGCCCGTCAGCATGCGTCTCCGCCGGAGTAGTTGCAACGGTGACTCGGTCGTCCTGCGAAAAGAAAAATTCTTGCAGGGCATGGTCGACATGTACAACCTCGACCCGTTTCGGTTTTGGAATTTGTGGGCCGGAAAGATCATCACCATCAACTGGTTCTCGGATTTTGAGTTCGGCAGTTTTCCGCCGGCGTGCAACTTCCCGTGTGTTCCCACCATAACGAGGTCAGACGCGGGAATCCTGTACGACACCGATGGAAAAGCTGACATCGCCGTATGGCGACCGACCTCCACCAGTGCCACCTGGTTTGTTGTCAATACTTCAACCGGGAACAGTTTTAGCAAAACGCTTGGCAAAGCCGGCGATCAACCACTGCCGTATGACTACGACGGGGATGGCCGGACGGACATGGCGGTCTGGCGTCGAGACACCGGCGAATGGATCATCATCAACAGCCTGACAGGGCAAACAAGGGTCGTGCAATGGGGGACCTTTGGAGACATGCCTGCGCCGGGTGATTACGACGGAGATGGTAAGACCGACTTAGCCGTCTTTCATCCAGCGACCGGCACCTGGTTCATCAAGGGATACATCACAGGCGTCGAGAGCACGCTTGCGGGCGGGACCACAACTGACTTGCAAGTTGCTGCCGACTACGACGGCGATCGCAAAACGGATCCTGCGGTGTGGACGTACGCCACGTCAGTCTGGAGCATCTTTACGAATCCACCGCGCACCGTGCAGTGGGGGTTATCAAATGATTCCCATCTGCCTGCCGACTACGACGGCGACGGCAAAGCGGATATAGCGATTTGGCGAGACGGTACGTGGTGGATCAAAAAGAGCGCCAGCGGCATCGACTTTACGACTAGCTGGGGCACCTGGGGCGATCGGCCAGTGCCAAAGGACTATGATGGAGATGGGAAAGTTGATCTTGCTATCTACCGACCCTGGAGTAGTGAGTGGTGGGTTCAGAGGAGCTCTGATGGCCAACACATTCACGGCATATTCGGAGGTGAGACAGACACTCCTGTTCCGTCGAAGTAGTAACCTGGCGTGGAGGGTGACTTCGAAATCACGTTCGAAGCACCCTTCACATTCTCCGCGGAACTAGCAATCATCGTAATTGCACTACCAATTTGCCGGCACATGTCAGTCGCTACCGACACTGGCATGTGTGATTTCAACAACAACGACACTCTTGACGTCGCTGTTGCGCCGGGTTAAGCATTCTGCAAAGCAAGCGGCGATTGGGACATTCAGAATTGGATAGACGACCGGAAGCCGCACTGCGCTATGTCCTCCTAGCTATGATTCGCCTACTAACGCGCCAGTTGAAACTAAGCGTAGCCGTGAGCGTCCTGGCGTCAATCTGTCTCTCGCCTTTGCCGGCACAAACGTCTACTCGCCCTCCAACCGAGACCATCTCAATCCGAGTCACTGAGGGTACAACTCTGAGTCTCGACATCTCTCCGGATGGACGTTGGATCGTCATGGACCTGTTGGGCCAACTCTGGCTCGTCCCCGCAGCGGGCGGAACCGCGCGTCCTATTACTAATGCCGTGCGCGATGCGGCTGAAGATCTGGATCCATCGTTTTCACCGGATGGTCG
>CBFGMX010000327.1:0-2143 GCA_965649955.1 uncultured bacterium | reverse complement strand
TTCAATCTGAAGACCACTGGACTCGCTACCGGAACGTACAAGCTGTACTTCACGGCCGGCGACGATCCCACGCTGCACTCGGTGCAGTTTCAGGTCAAATAACCGACTGAATAAGTAGCAGCGGAGGCCACGAATTCGAACGGATTCGTGGCCTCTTTTTGTGGTCCAAACTGACCGATCGCGGCCTGCCTATGTGACCGATGTTTGTCACCTTGACCAGAATCCAGTCATTCGCAAAACAAAGGCATTTTTGGTTATTGACCGTCATTCGGAAGACTGGTAAAAGCATGAATTAAGCCCCTGCCGGATAGTTTGCCCTGCCGGTATCCCTCTCCAAATTGCGACGATCCGTCACCTGATTTTGGAAGGATACCCATATGTTTACCGACAACACCCGACCCGCCCTGCGAAGGACTCGCCGAACGAACAATCCTAGACCAGCGCTCACAAGGAAGTGGCGCCCGATCGCGATCGCGCTCACAGCCTTGTTGGTTTCCGCAGTGGTCATTCAGCAATTGTATTTCGCGCGTCCGGCTGCCGCCGCCATCAGTGTGTTCATCAACGAGATTCACTATGACAACACCGGCACGGATGCGGGCGAAGCAATCGAGATCGCTGGTCCTGCCGGGACCGATCTCTCCGGCTGGAGCCTCGTTCTCTACAATGGCGCGGGTGGCGCTCCGTACGATACGAAAGCGCTGTCGGGAATCATCCCCGATCAACAGGCAGGTTTCGGCACACTCAGTTTTACCTATCCCGTCAACGGTATCCAGAACGGCTCGCCAGATGGAATGGCGCTCGTCGACGCTACGAGCAACGTGGTCCAATTTCTGAGTTACGAAGGAACGTTCAACGCCGTCGGTGGTCCAGCTAATGGCATGCTGAGCGTTGACATCAGCGTCTCCGAAAACGGAACCGAACCTCTCGGACGCTCCCTCAGACTTACCGGCGCCGGTCAGTTTTATGAAGACTTCACCTGGAATCCTCCGGCGGTAGCGACTTTCGGCGCCGTCAACACCGGACAGACTTTCGGCGCAACTGATGCGGCGCCCACCGTCTTAAACACTTCGCCCGCGAACGGCGCCCTCAACGTCGCGGTTGATTCGAATATCTCCATCACGTTTAGCGAGAGCGTCAACGCGACGTCGAGTGCGTTCTCGATTGAATGCCCGGCAGGGACGTCGATCGCTTTTACGCAAAGTGCTTCACCAGCCACCAGCTACACTCTCGACCCCAATGCTGACCTTCCGTTCAACACCGTCTGCACAGTGACAGTGAACGCGAATCAGATCACGGACCAGGACGTGAACGATCCACCTGATCAGATGGCGGCAAACTTTGTCTTCTCGTTCACTACCGCGGCCGCACCGGTGGCCAACAACGTCATCATCAACGAACTCGACTCCGACACGCCCGGCACGGATGCTAACGAGTTCATCGAACTCTACGACGGCGGCGTGGGTAACACTTCGCTGACCGGTCTCGTCGTGGTCTTTTACAACGGCGCAACCGACACGGTTTATCGCGCAATAGACCTCGACGGCTTCAGCACCAATGCGTTCGGATACTTCACGTTGGGCAACTCGGGCGTCCCGGGGGTTGACGTGATCTTTCCCGGCAACACGCTGCAAAACGGTGAAGATGCGGTCGCACTGTACGCGGCCAATGCTTCCGACTTCCCGACCGGCGCCGCAGTCACGCTAACTAACCTTCGCGATGCCGTTGTCTATGACACAGCCGATGCTGACGATCCGGGTCTGCTGGTCCTTTTGAACGCCGGTCAGCCGCAGGTTGACGAATCGAGCGGCACGGCGTCGGACGTCGATTCAATCGGACGCTGTCCGAATGGCGAGGGCGGCGCGCGCAACACGACGACGTACATCGCTCGCACTCCAAGCCCCGACAACGCAAACAACTGCCCGCCGCCACCGGTGCTCGTGAAGATTCACGAAATCCAGGGCGACGGCGCGATCTCTCCTTTCGCCGGCCTCGGTGTGATCAGTTCCGGTATCGTCACCGCTCGCAAGTCGAATGGTTTCTTCATGCAGGAGCCCGACGCCACTGTTGACTTGGATCCAAACACGTCGGAAGGCATTTTCGTTTTCGTTGCAGGGGTTCCGGCGGTTGCGGTCGGCGATGCGGT
>CBFGMX010000326.1:0-2182 GCA_965649955.1 uncultured bacterium | reverse complement strand
CCTTTGGTCCGTGACCGGTGGGGCATAGCCCCACCGCACATCAGGCGGCGAAGCCGCAACGGTGAACACAGCTTTTTGGTGCAAGGCCCTCTTGCGTAGTGAAACTCAGTTTTTGTGAAAAATAAAGAACGCGGATAGCGCCTAATAGAGCAGTGCACTGCGGATTAGCGTGGGGGTTGGATCGCTTGTTGTGCGATGTCCAGGTAGGCGCGGAGGCGAACTTCCGGCAGTCGGATGCGGTCGGCAGTTGCCTTCGCTTGATCGAAGTTGCTCAACCCGAGTGTGGCGAGCGCCGCCGTCAACTGCGTCGCGACACCCGCTACGGCGTTACCGTTTTGCAGGTTCAACTCTTCATCATCAAAGTACTCGCCCCCAAAACCCTGCATCGCCCGCGCAGCGGCGCTGATTTCGTTGAACTGATCTATCAGCGGGTCGACGATTTCGAATGCGCGTTTCGAGTCGTAACGAGAAAAGGCTTTGGCAATCTCAAGCAAGGTTTGCATCTGCGGCTGGCTCTGCGCCTGAACTGAAGAGGGCAACAAGCCGCGTGCCTGGTCCAGGAAGAGCAGGGCCGTGGCCCGTTTGTACCCTGGCCCGATCTGACTGGCAATCTGCGACAGCATTTGCGCGCGCTCGTCCGCATCCGAAAGGCTTGCGACACTCCTCAGCGCGTCCTCGACTTTTCCTTTCGACATCGAGCGATACATCTCTTGCATTTCGAGATTGTAGAGTGCCTGCTGCCGGTTGTAAGGAGTCGTGACGTAGTCGTTGATGATCTGTCTGGCGCGCGCGATGTCGCCGTTGTTCACGGCCCGGTTAGCCAACTGGACGAATAATTGCTCTCGTTGTTCTTTCGGGGCCTTAGAAAGCGTTTGAATCACGTCGTCCAACGGGAGGCTGGTGTTGTTGACCGCGTTCTGGTATTGCTGAAAGTCTTCCATCTGCGGAGCGTTGAACCCGGGAAACTCCTTGATCCTCTTCTCCACAGCCGCGACGCTTCCGTTCATCACTGTCTCAACCTCACCTCCGAGCGCTTTCAATCCATGCAGAAGGCTCCATGCGTAATCGCGTTCCGGGGAATAGGAGTGCGGGTTAACAGGCTTGTAGGCGAGTGCCTCGTTCATCGCCTTCTGCAAGAGATCTCGACGTTGTTGGTCGGACAGCAGCGGCGTGTTTTTCGTTGAGCCGTTTGTATCTCCGCCCTGGTTTCCATGGGACGGCGCAGACATCTGAATAAGGCTGATGACCAGACTCGCTGCGTCCGAATTCTTCAGAAGTTTCTCGCTCAAAAGTTTGTTTGCGACCTCGCTCGCCAACTCAGCAGCCATCTCCGGATTCTGCTGCTTAAGGTGCTGGATGGTGCTGGTCAGCGCGGAAGAAAACCGCGTTTTGAGGTTCTCGCGCGCGATCTCGAGCGTGCGTTTGGGGTCTTTTTGCACGAGCTGGTTGGCAACTTCGAGCTCCAACGCGGCTTCGTGTGTCGCCAGATCGCGTTGGTTACCGTAAGGATCGGCGAGTGGCGGCGTCGATCGAATGAAGCTGAGGGCCATCTCAGGCTGACGCCTCGTCAACGCCTGTACGATCTCGTAACGCAGGTTGGTAATGACGTAATACTTCCGGGTGTATTCCTTATTGTCCGGATTGAAGCCCGCGCGTAACTCTTTGAAACTGATGATCGCATCCGTCACATATTTCTGCGCGCGCTTCTCATCGGAATCCCACAGCAGTTGGGCCGCCTGCATCTGCGCCTTGATGCGGCTTTGCGGATGGCGCAGTTCGGAAATCACGCCTTCGAGCTCATTGATTAAAGCTAGACCGCGTGCTTTGAGTGCCTCCTGGCCCTTGCTTTCTTTAATCTCCTGCTCGGTGGCCGGGCGCATTTCGACCAGACGTATCTCGTATTTGCCGGCTGAACCAGGTTCACGACTCAATGGCGTCACTTCGATCTGGTATGCGACTTTGGCCGCGGTGACAAATGAAACGTCTTCCGGCCCATCGGCTCCGTTCGGTGAGTCGTATTCGCCGACTTTCCTACCGCCTGGATGATGGACGCGGACCACGACGTCGATGCCGCGTTGCTCGACAGTGATCTGCACCAGCGTGTTTTCTTCGGCTGTTACCTGATAACTGTGACTCTGACCGGGTGAGATCGTGCGTTCAATGGGTGTGCCTGGCTGGAGTG
>CBFGMX010000325.1:0-2211 GCA_965649955.1 uncultured bacterium | reverse complement strand
CGGCCATCGGATCAGTTTTCAGTTCCGCAGCACGGCCGGCAAATTCAACACACCCGAACCGGAGCTAATCTCCAATCCAATGAGTTAACACGTTAACGAGATTTGATAAAAAGACTGATGGCGACTGCGCGAGGACGCGGAGGCTCGGATCAGCTTCAAAAGAAACGGGCAGAAAATAATTCCGTTCCGTCATAAAGTCAACGTCACCGGCCACCGCCTTATGCAAACTGTTCGACGGAATCGTGATTGCGGGTCGTGTTCGGTGAGTGCGTAGACACTGGATTGCGCTTTCCGCGAGCTTCGGTGGAAGATCCGCACTTAAACGGTATCGCGCGATTTGTTGTTTGTGCTATCTTGCAAACCCATGAGTGTTGAGTATCACGTGATGCCATCTCTAGTCGGCCGCTGGCGTGTGAAACGATCAGGCGCTGGCCGTGCGGCTACCGTACATTTGACCCAGGGTGAGGCCGTCGTAAAGGCACGCCAATTGGCGAAAAAGGACCCCTGCGGCGCCGTTATCGTTCACCGCGTTGACGGAACAGTTAGCCGTGTGACGAGCTATGGGAAAGTTCCTTACATTCCACGTGGACGCGCAGTCAAGAAGTAACCTGTGAACCGAAGGCGTTCTCACACGCCACCTATGAAAAAGAAAGCACCGAAGAAATTCGGCATAAGTGTATTCATTAATTGTCCATTCGACGAAGAATACAAGTCTTTGCTGCGTCCTATGCTTTTCACGTTGGTGTATGCCCGGTTAGTCCCACGGCTCGCATCCGAGAAATCAGACTCACTTGAACAGAGAATAGAAAAGATTGTGCGTCTAATTAAGGAGTGCAAGTACAGCATTCACGATCTATCGAGACTCAAAGCTGCGAAGGCAAATGAGTTCTTTAGAATGAATATGCCTTTCGAATTGGGAATTGATTATGGATGCAGACGAATCGCTAAGAACCATTTGAGCAGGAAAAGAAGTCTGATCTTTGAGAGCCGACGGTATGACATACAAAGGGCGCTTTCGGATCTGAGCGGAGTCGACATAAAGAGTCACAACAATAATCCATTACGAGCCGTTCAGGCCTTGCAACACTGGCTCATTGAAACCCTCGGTTTGACCGATGTAAAAAGCCCCACCGTTATTTGGAACAACTTCAACGAATTCAACTACGATTTTTATCAGCGCCGGAAGGCGCAAGGTTATTCGCAAGATGACCTAAAGATGATGCCGGTGCCGCAGTACATAAGGTTTATCACGCAATGGATCCAATCGAATCGCCGCAACTAAACAGGTTAGGCAAGTAGCAGCCGGGAGTTTACAATCAACCCGGTCTAACGAAATGAACGATACAAATGCTCTCAGCAACTGCCGTTTGGCGTTTATCGGTTGTGGGGTGATGGCGGAGGCCATCATTGCCGGACTGCTGCGCAAGCAACTCGTCACTCCCCAACAGATCGCCGGCAGTCACCCGCGGGCGGCACGGCGCGAAGAGCTGCATGAGAAGTACGGCATTCAGATGTTCGAGGAGAACAAGGAGGCCGCACTCGCGGTATATCCGGACGGCCCAACTGCCGGATCGCTACTGGTTCTCGCCGTGAAGCCGCAACGCCTGCGCGGTGTTCTCCAGGGACTCAAAGGCTCGATTCATCAGGATCAACTCGTTGTTTCGATCGTTGCCGGCGCGCGGATAGAAACTATCGCGGACGAACTTCTGCACGCCGCTGTGGTGCGCACGATGCCGAATACGCCCGCTCAGATCGGCGAAGGTGTAACCGCATGGACGCCGAGCGCCGCGGTGAATGAGACGCAGGAGCACCAGGTTCGCGCGATGCTCGACGCGCTTGGCAAAACTGTGCGCGTCGATAACGAGCGACAGATCGACATGGCAACCGCGCTGAGTGCGACTGGTCCAACCTACATCTTTCTCGTAATGGAAGCGCTGATCGATGCGGGCGTTCACATGGGATTCTCACGACATGTGGCCCAGGAGCTGGTCCATCAGACGATGCTCGGAGCAATCCTATTTGCGAGAGAATCGCACAAGCATCCGGCCGAGTTACGCAACATGGTCACATCACCTGGCGGTACATCGGCAGAGGCGATCTATCAGATGGAGAAAGGCAGCTTGAGAACGGTGTTGTCGAAGGCTGTCTGGGCGGCGTACCAGCGCGCCGAAGCGCTCGGCGACCGTCATGGCAAGACAGGCGAGCGTTAAC
>CBFGMX010000324.1:0-2334 GCA_965649955.1 uncultured bacterium | reverse complement strand
GTCGGCGGGCTGCGGGTGGCAGGCGACAGCGTGATTTATCCGCCGTGTGCGGCACAGTTCTTCGTTGAGCGGGCCCGCGCGCGTGGCGCAGATTTGTTCATTGGACAGGCAGTGCGGGAGATTACGGTGGACGGTGTTCGTTTGCGTGATGGTTCGACGATTTCCGCCGGTGTTGTGGTGAATGCCGCGGGTAGTTGGTCGCCTGAGTTGACGGCAAGGCTGGAGGTGAAGAAACGCAAGGGCCATCTCGTTATCACGGATCGTTATCCGCAGTTTGTGCGCCATCAACTCGTAGAGCTTGGGTATTTGAAGAGTGCGCACTCAATGACGGCGCAGTCAGTGGCGTTCAACATTCAGCCGCGGCGGACCGGGCAGTTATTGATCGGATCTTCGCGGCAGTTCGACGTCGATGATGCGGGCGTCGAGGCTGGAATTCTCGATCGGATGCTTTCCCGCGCGCTCGAGTACTTGCCGGGTTTGGGGAAACTTTCTTCATTGCGTGCCTGGACAGGATTTCGCGCGGCGACGCCCGACAAGCTGCCGCTAATTGGGCCGGACGTCGAACATAAGCGTTTGTATCTGGCGACGGGACACGAAGGGCTCGGCATAACGACGTCGCTCGGGACGGCGAAGCTACTGGTGGACCAGATTGTGGATCGCACGCCGGCGATTCCGGTCGCGCCCTACCTGCCGGCGCGAGTGACGCGGGAGTTGGCCCATGCCTGACACCGTGACCCTGTTGGTCAATGGCCTGGAAGTGACGATGCCGTCAGGAAGCATGGTGTCGGCAGCGATCATGAAAACCGGCGTGAGCGCGTTTCGACGTTCGGTGACTGGTGAACCGCGTGGTCCATTGTGTGGCATGGGGATCTGTTTCGAGTGCCGGGTGACAATCGACGGCGAAGCGCACTGTCGCAGTTGTCAAACAGTTTGCCTCAATGGGATGGACGTGCGCACCGATGGATAGGCTGCGGCACGAGTGCGACGTGTTAATCGTCGGCGCTGGTCCAGCCGGACTCGCCGCTGCATATCGAGCGGCCGCGTCAGGACGTCGCGTCGCAGTTATTGACGACAATCCCACGGCAGGCGGGCAGATTTGGCGCGGAGAACATCGCGAACCGAGATCGCCCGAGGCGCAAGTCTGGTTTGAACGCGTTCGCAGCGTCGATATCGAGATGATCGCCGGCGCGCGTGTGTTTCAGCAGCTCGAGCCGGGCGTTTTGTTGGCCGAGACGTCGTCCGGCGTCGTGGAATTGGTTTATGAGAGTTTGGTTTTAGCGACGGGCGCGCGAGAGCGGTTTTTGCCGTTTCCCGGTTGGACGTTGCCGAACGTGATGGGCGCAGGCGGCTTGCAGGCGCTCGTCAAGAATGGTCTGCCGGTTGACGGCAAAAAGATCGTCATCGCGGGTTCCGGGCCACTGCTGCTCGCGGTCGCGGATTATCTGCGTGCGCATGGGGCGGAAGTTTTGCTGATCGCGGAGCAGGCGTCTTCGTTACGAATCGCGCGGTTTGGACTGGGTCTCATCAACCAGCCCGGCAAGTTGTCGCAGGCGTTCGCGCTGGCGAAAGGCATTAGATACTTGAAGGATTGTTGGGTGGCGGCGGCGAATGGCGAGGAGAAATTAGAAGCGGTGGTTCTGCAACGCCACGGCAAGCGTTGGAATGTGTTTTGTGATTATCTCGCGTGCGGTTTTCATCTAGTGCCGAATCTCGAATTGGCCGAGTTGTTGGGGTGTGAAATCGCTGATGGGGCGGTGAGAGTTGACGATTTTCAACAAACGAGCGTGCCGCAAGTTTACGCCGCGGGTGAATCGACGGGTATCGGTGGACTTGAACTCTCGCTCCTCGAAGGTGAAATCGCGGGGCTCGCGGCCGCAGGAAATCGCGACGACGCGCGGCGTTTGTTTCCCGACCGCGCGAAGCAACGCCGGTTTGCCGACTTACTTAACCGCACATTCGCGTTGCGAGACGAATTGAAAACGCTTGCCGGGCCGGAGACGATCGTTTGCCGTTGCGAAGACGTTGAATTCGAGCGCCTGCGCGCGCATGATTCGTGGCGCACAGCGAAATTGCAGACGCGTTGCGGAATGGGACCGTGTCAGGGAAGAATTTGCGGAGCGGCAGTCGAGTTTTTGTTTGGGTGGAAGGTGGAATCAGTGCGTCCACCGGTGTTGCCTGTGAGAGTTGAGAGTTTAGCCACGAAAAAGTAGCCACAAAAAGGCACAAGAATCACAAGAAGCACAAGCCCGACTTATTAAGAGAAGCGAAGACCAAAAACGAAGCACAAAGCAGTCGCTTATGAAAAACATGACCTGGCGCGGGGTGATGCCCGCG
>CBFGMX010000323.1:0-2367 GCA_965649955.1 uncultured bacterium | reverse complement strand
GTTTAGGGCAAGGCCTCTTGGATCCTTATCTAAGGCGCGTTTTTGTAAACGACCCCGCCTTTCATCACAAATACAACCCGCCGGACCGCGGTGATGTCTTTTAGCGGATCTCCGTCGAGCGCGATGATGTCCGCCTGAAGACCGGGCGCGATCGAGCCGATTTGATCGCCAAGGTTGAGTGCTGCGGCGCCAACTGAGTGTGCCGAGACCAGGGCGGTCATCGGATCAACGCCGGCATCGCGTACTCTTTCTACAAACTCTTCCGCGTTGCGCCCGTGCGAGCCAGCCAGAGCATCCGAACCGAATACGATCTTTAACCCTCGCACCTTGACAGCCTGCTTCATGAAGTCGCGGTACTGCGGGATGAGATCCTTGATTATCGGAAACACTGTTTCCGGAAAACCCGGCGTGCCGGCAAACTTTTCTTTATTATCCAAATAGTTTTTAAAGACGAGACCTGCCTGCGGATCCAACCAGATGCCTCGTTGCGCCAACAACTCGAGATCTTCTTTCGTTGCGAGTGTTCCATGTTCGATTTGAGTGCATCCGGCAAGAGTTGCAGCGCGGACGGCTGGCCCATAAGCATGGACCAGCGCGCGCAGTCCCAGTTTCTTCGCCTCGTCGCACGCGGCGTTCAACTGTTCCTGCGACAGCAACATTTCAGGCCGCCGAACGCTGGAAGATGCGAAGATCTTAATGACGTCTGCACCGGCTGCTTTCTGTTTTCTTACGAAGGCACGAATCTCATCAGGCGAGCCTGACTTCTCTCCCTGTCCAATCAACGGCTCCGCGGAAGTCAGAATACGGGGACCGGGAAGCGCGCCTTTGTTGATTGCATCTCGCAACGGAATGTCGTTCGCGTTGCCAACGCTCTGCACGGTAGTGAAACCGGCCATTAGGGTGGCCCAGGCATTCGCTGCTGCTTGCAGAGTAGCGAATTGTGTTGCGTCACCGGCGCCGGCATTCTTTCCGTTCTGATCGAAACTCCAGTTGATATGAACGTGAGCGTCGATCCAGCCGGGCATCACTGTCAGACCGCGCAGGTCGTAGTCGATGGGACTGGCATTTGGATCAAAGCCGACGATTTTCGATCCCTCGACGACGAGTAGCCTGTCTCTTAGAACATTGCCTTTGCCGTCGAATAGCGTGCCGACGGCGATCACGACACGTTTTGGCTGTGCCGGCGCTGTAAGTGTGCCGGAGTAAGCGAACAGAATTGCTAGTAAGACAAGCGCAACGCGTACCACGCGAACATCACCTCACCACTGGTCACAGGATTTTTAACACACTCTCTACAAATGGACAGAAACGTTCAATGCTTACCGGATTTCTCGCGTTGAGCAGGGTGTGCGTCGGTGCAGTTCTCGTAACTTTCACTACTTCGAGGCACACCTTTGCTCGGATCATGGCGAGTGAGAAGCGCGCGCGCTACTTTACTTCGATTGCTGTCGTACTTTGTGCTCGATTGCTTCCGCCGCCAGCTTCGTCGCGACTTCAGTGAGGTATTGTTCTTCGCCATCCGGGGTGCGCGGTTCGCGATAATACATAGCAAACGAACCAAGCACTTTGCCTTTACTCGACAGGATTGGCGTAGACCAGCAGGCACGAACGCCGATCGCGGTGGCGTACTCCCGGTAATCGTCCCAGAGCGGATCGGTAAGAATATCGCTGACGGTTACCGGTGTACCGCGAAACATTGCCGTTCCGCATGAACCGTGCTTGGGACCGATCGGGCTGCCGTCGATCACTTTTGTGTAGCTCTCGGGCAGGCTTGGCGCAACCGCATGTCGGACGTGATTACCGTCGTCGCTGATCAGCAGTATCGAACACAACATTTCGGGCGCTTGCGACTCGATCATCAACACGAGCTTTGAAAGGATCTCGATGAGCGGCACATCGGCCGCGATCATCTGTCTCACTTCCTCCTGCTGTGCGAGAAACTCCGGGCTAGCTTCTTGCGGACGCGGATTGATCGCCGGGAGTTTCTGAGTTTTCGCAGTCAGTTCCGGCGGTTCGCTGGGCTTTGGGTCGCTCATGGTGTGTGTTTTCACTTTCGGAGGCGTCTATTCTACGCCGCACTCGCAATGAACGCCACGAGTCGTCGCCCCCGTGTTGAGAATTAGAGACGAGCAGACATGGACCATCGACTGCGTGGAGCAATCAGCGTCTAATTTCGCACTATCGCCGCGCAGCCTGTACCTTTGTGCCATAATCAAGCGACGTGTAGAAGCTGCCTCTTCCCTGCGGTGTCAGATCCAAAATGTTCCAGATTGGATTTAACTTGTCTATCCCACGCTCCTTGATGTCCGCAGCCAACCGCGGATGAACGCTGTAAAAGTGGCGCAGCTTGCCGTCGCTGTCTCGAGT
>CBFGMX010000322.1:0-2391 GCA_965649955.1 uncultured bacterium | reverse complement strand
CACAAAAAGTAGCCACAAAGAGGCACAAGGAAGCACAAGAGGCACAAGAGGCACAAAAGGGTTGCGTAGAAAGGTTGGTAATCTTCCTACGAAATTCTCTTTATGCCTCTTGTACTTTTTCTACCTCTTATCCTCTTGTGCCTCTTGTGTTTCTTGTGCCTCTTTGTGGTTAGAAGTCGAACGGCTTGCGTGTCGTCAGCGTCGGTGCATTCCAACCGCGCAGCTTTTCATTCCACTGCGGCAGAGTCTCGCGCAGAAACTTGTTCACGTCGCCCATTCGTGAACGATACGCCGGTTGAATCTCGCCAAAATACTCGCGCTGCCCACGCGTCGGACCGAAGTTCGCATCGAGCGAGAAGAACAGGTTGCCGATGTCGTCAGCCACCTGCGCGCGTCCGGCGAAACCGAGACCATCGTCCCGCGCCGCAAGTTTGTCCTGAAGCGCATCGACTTCCTTGACGTAGTCCTCGAGCGCCTTCATCAAGTCTTTATCGGGTTCCTTCGCGAGGTTTTTCATCGTAGTCTGCGCTTGCTTGAGTTGTTCCTTGACGCTGTCGAGAAAACGCAGCGAGCTATTCACCACCGTTTGCATGTCGCGTAGTTTGATCTGCATGTCGAGCGTCTCTTGCAGTTCGGCAATCGGAGTAGTGACGCCCGGATCCAATCGCACTTCCACCGGTTGTTCGTAAACCTTACCGCCAACAGTCATCTTCACGGTATAAGTCCCAGGCAACACCAGTGGACCACGCGGGCCGCCGCCAAACGAAATCTGTTCCGGCGTCGGAGGCCGGCGTACTTCCGGACCACCGAGCCGCAGGTTCCACGCGACTCTATTCAGTCCTTTCTCACGCGACGGACGTTCGAGATCCTGGACCAGCTTGCCGTCCCGATCGAAGACCTGGATTTTGAAATCAGCTTTGTCGTCGAGCTTTTCCTTCAGGTAATAGGTGATCAGGGCACCCGCAGCGGGATTCGGCCCGGTGAAAACTTTGTCGCCGATGCCGTAACGTGTGAAACGACTGGTGAAGCGCAAACCGGGCCGCACGGAAAACAGGTGCGCACTGCTGTCGAGAATCTGCTGCGTCATCTGTTGAATCACAGTCGCGTCGTCGAAGATCCAGAGGCTGCGGCCATGTGTCGCGAGAATCAGATCGTTCTCGCGCGGATGCACGACGATGTCGTGAATCGCAACGTTTGGCAGGTTCTTGAGATTCAACGCCAGCCAGTTTCGACCCCCGTCATAAGAGGCGAACAAACCGATCTCCGTGCCGGCGTAAAGCAGGTTCGTGTTCTTCGGATCTTCACGAATGATCTGCACGTAGGCTTTCGCGGGTAGATTGCCGGAGATGCTGGTCCAACTCTTCCCGCCGTTGGTGGTTTTGAAGATGTACGGACGGAAGTCGTCGAACATGTGACGCTCGAAGGCGACGTAAGCGGTATCTGCGTTAACGCGCGAAGGCTCGACGTGCGAGACGGGCGAATTTGCGGCGAGACCCGAGACGTTCTTCGCCACGTTGGTCCAGTTCTTGCCGCCGTCGGTGGTGACCTGGAGGTTGCCATCGTCCGTTCCCGCCCAGATCTGTCCCTTCTGAACCGGGGACTCGGCGACAGTGATGATCGTCGAGTGATACTCGGCGGTTGTGTTTTCAATTGCCACCGGCCCGCCCGCGTCTTTAAGTTTTTCCGGATCGCTGGTGGTGAGATCCGGACTGATCTGTTCCCACGTCTTGCCGAAGTCTGGCGATTTGAACAGAACATTGCCGCCGAAGTAGACGGTCGTCTTGTCATGCGGTGAAAACACGATAGGCGCGTTCCAGTTCCATCTGAATTTCTGTCCCGCCGCCGGTCCACCACCGCTGCCGCGGCCCCACGGATTCACTGACTGCTGTTCGCGCGTGCGAAAGTCAGTCCAAACGATGTCGCCTCCCTGCGATTCGGAAAGATAGATGTCCGGATTGTCCGGGTGATTAATGACGTAGAAACCGTCGCCAAAACTGACCATGCGCCAATCGTCGTTCATGATCCCGGACGGTTCGCGGGTGCGGCTTGGCCCGGTCCACGAGCCGTTGTCCTGGAGCCCGCCCATCACGTAATAGAACGGTTGCCGGTTGTCGGCATGGACCTGGTAGAACTGTCCGAGTGGCATGTTGTAAACAGCTTCCCACGATTCACCGCCGTCGTAGCTGACACCGATGCCGCCGTCCTGGCCGTGCCACATGCGTTTCGGGTTCTTCGGATCGATCCACAGCGCATGAAAGTCGATGTGACTGCGGCTCGTGATCGAACGAAACGTCTTGCCTCCGTCGACGGAGACAAACAACGTCGACGCCACGGCGAAAACGCGATTTTCGTTCGTCGGATCGACGCGCACCGTCGTGTAGTAGAAGCCAC
>CBFGMX010000321.1:0-2413 GCA_965649955.1 uncultured bacterium | reverse complement strand
GCGTCGATTGGAAGGAGGTCGCCGCGATTAATGGCTGCCTGAAGCCCGACGATCGTGAGCGGATCGTGGTTGGCTGACAGGATCCGCGCGAGTGGAAACTTGAACTCCTCGCTCGGCATTGTTGCAAGCAGTATCAGAGCGGCCATTGGGATCTTAGGATCGGACGCGGTCTGACTGAAGACGCCTTGCAAATACTTGACGCGGTTTTCTTTCGATATGAACGGCCACAGGCGCGCAATCATTGTGGTCGCGTATTTCGACGCTGGTTTGGTGAGAAGCTGTGAGATAACGTCAGGCTCACTGGCAAGCCGCTGGGCAGCGGCCTCGGCTACGAGCGGATCCTCGTCGTCGAGTACATGCCAAAGAAAAGATTTGAGTGTAGCGTTCTTGCTGCGAGCTAGTGCTTCAGCCGCTGCGGATCGAACCGTTACGCGCCGATCAAGTAATAGATCGATAGCTGTGTCCGGCTGCGACACAAACAGAGGCGTCAAACTATTGATCGCCGCTTCACGGTCCCCGTTTAACTGCGTGAGAGTGGCGACGACGTTCTCGACTTCGTTGATCGGCCCACCCGCAGGTTTCTTGATCGCTGCTGAACGAAGCGTTTCAAAATCCGGAAAGCTGCCAGGGACGAACATGACAGACTGCACGGTCGCTTTGAAGAGAGGCTCAATCTCGGCTGCGTGGTCAGGATGGACCAGAACATTGACGTTCACGGCGAGCGGACCAGAGATCGTTATCCAGGTGGTGCTCCGGTATGGTTGTCCTTCTTGGTCTTCTGACTCGAAATGGACCTCGCGCGCCTCGAGATCCTGAAACTGAGTGCGGCGCGTCAGGATGGAGTCGCTGGGGATGTTCAAGTCTCCCAGAGATTTCAAAATGGAGGCAACGTATTCGGTCAACGGGTAACCATGAGGCACGGTTTGCGGCGTCACCCGGATTTGCGCTGAGTGTGGGCCAGTAAAGAGAAGCTCGGTTCCTTCCTGTTTCCAGTCGGCGGGGACACGGAATAAGAGCGTCTTTTCAGGCGTCACCTGACGTGAGAAATGGGTTTGCGGGAGGGTATAACTCTTCCACTCGGCATCGCGTTGTTGTAAACGAGCGATCTGGGCGTTCAGGGAGAACGTGCTGCCACAGAACAGGCAGATAAGGACGACGAGGAGCTTACGCATTGAATGGGCCTTTCGAGGAATACAGAGTTTGCAGAGTGGTTCCGCCGGAGCTCTGGGTCAGTTATTTATATACGTGTTTCTATCGCTGTGGCAATAAGAGATACAATCCGGTCTGGTGCACTTTGAACTCCCGCAAGCTAAGAACGAGTTCAAAAAGAGGGCAAGCAAAGCGCGCCCCCCGCTTAGTTGCACAGCAGCGGGGGTGTTGCCCCTTTCCTGACTTGTTCTTGCTAAGTCATACTTTCAAGCTGAACCAGTTGGCATCGAAGCGGCCGCAGCAAGCAAGCGTTGCAATCCGGTTGCTTTAAGACGACCTCCATGCCTGACTCAAACACAAGACGCGTCAAGGTGATCGACTCGCATACCGGCGGTGAGCCGACACGTGTTGTCATCAGTGGTGGTCCGGATCTCGGCAGCGACACGCTCGCCACGCGCCTCGAACGTTTCCGAACACAACATGACGATTTCCGCTCCGCCGTCGTAAACGAGCCGCGCGGATCGGACGCGATGGTGGGAGCGTTGTTGTGTGCTCCGCTCGACAATTCATGCGTAACAGGTGTGATTTATTTCAATAATGTTGCTTATCTGGGGATGTGTGGCCACGGGACCATTGGCGTAGTCGCCACGCTCGCTTACCTCGGTCGGATTGGACCGGGAACACACCGGATCGAGACGCCTGTTGGCGTCGTCACCGCGAAACTCGATTCCGATGGAGGTGTCGAGATCGCAAACGTTCCCAGTTACCGGCTGGCGGCGAATGTCAAACTGGACGTGCCGGGCATTGGTCCGGTAACCGGAGACGTCGCGTGGGGCGGCAACTGGTTTTTTCTCGTGAAAGATCATTCTTTTGAACTATCACTCGAAAACCTTGAAGCATTGACCGACTTCACCTGGCGCATTCGCGAATCACTTGCGCGCGAGGGAATCACCGGTGCTGACGGACACGAGATCGATCACGTCGAGGTGTTTGGACCGTCCGAGATCGCGGGAGTAGACAGCAAAAATTTTGTGCTTTGTCCGGGCAAGGCCTACGACCGATCGCCTTGCGGCACCGGGACGAGCGCAAAACTCGCGTGTCTCGTTGCCGATGGAAAACTGGGCGAGGGACAAGTTTGGCGGCAGGAAAGTATCGTCGGCAGCGTCTTCGAAGGAACTGTTTCCATAATCGACAACGCAATCCACCCGCACATTAAAGGCTCCGCCTTCATCACCGCGGAAGCTGAATTGATCCTGGATGTGCG
>CBFGMX010000320.1:0-2436 GCA_965649955.1 uncultured bacterium | reverse complement strand
AACGCGGGATTCTTGAGCAGAACACGAATCGAATACCGAACGTCTTTCATCACTCTGACCTCAGCGCCACGAACGGATCGACCTTCGTCGCACGGCGCGCCGGAAGGTAACAAGCGAGCAGCGCCACGAGCGTCAGCAACACCGCGATGATCGCGAACGTTGCCGGATCCGTGGCGCCAACGCCGAAGAGCATGGTCCGAATCAACCGCGTAAGCCCGAACGCCGCGACGAGACCAAGGGCCACACCCGCCAGAGTCATCTTCAATCCATGGCCCAGCACGAGAGTGAAGATCTGGCGCCGCGATGCACCCAGAGCGACGCGAATACCGAGTTCGTGAGCACGCTGGCCCACGAGGTAGGAAATGACGCCGTAGATCCCGAGACTCGCAAGCAACAGCGCAGCGGCAGCGAAAGCCCCGAGCACGATCATCGCGAAGCGACGCTGCGACAACGAATCAGCGATCGCTTCGTTCATTGTTTGCGTGTTTGAGATGACGTTCTGATTGTTCTGCTGCTGCACGACTTCGCGGACCGACGTGATAAACGACGGACTAATATCGCTGTCCGCGCGCAGCACTACGCCCATGCCGCCGGCTCCTTCGACTTGAGCGTCGGGCGCCGCGCGAAAAGGAACGTACATCTGTGCCTGCAATTCCCGATCGTCCCTATCGAGTCCCCACTGCTTCACATGGCCGACGACGCCGACGATCTCGTACGGCCCGTCATCGTCCAGATGGAGACGTTTGCCGATCGGATCTTCACGGCCGAAACGTTGTTGGGCCAAGGTTTCATCCACGACCATGACGCGGGTCGATCGCTCGTCGTCCTGGTCGGTGAAGAAGCGCCCTTTCTTCAACTGGATTCCCATCGCCGGCAGGTATCCGGGCTCGACGACGTAGAACAACGCCATGTGCATTTCGTTGCCGTTTGCGGGTTTCGGCTGGCCGTCAACCCAGTAGTAACGATCGTCTTCGCCGACGATCGGCAGCGCCGCGGCCGACAGCGATGCGGCAGCGACGCCGGGCGTCTCGTTCAGTCTGTTGCTGAGATCGCGCATGTAAGCGCGACTTGCATCGGCGGTTGCGCTGCGCATGGACGGTGGAAACGTGACGTCGAAAGTCATCACGTTGTCTGGTTTGAATCCCGGGTCCACACTCCAGAGCGCATTGAGACTGCGAATCAACAACCCCGCGCCGATCAAAAGGACCAGCGCCATCGCCATCTCCGCGACAACAAACGCTCCCTGGGCGCGCGCTCGCGTGATGCTCGCCCCGCGGCCGCTCTCTTTTAACGTTTCGTTGAAGCGCGATTGTGAAGTCTTGAACGCAGGCGCAAGCCCGGAGAGGATCCCGGTCAACAGAGAAATGCCGATCGCGAAGAGCAGCACGCGCAGGTCGAGTGTGATCTCTTCTGCGCGCGGCAACGCGGTCGGCAATGCTTTGATCGCCGCGGTCGTACCCCATGCGGCAATGACCAAACCCCCGGCGCCACCAACTAGCGCGAGCATCGTGCTCTCGATTAGTGATTGACGTAGCAAGCGCCAGCGGCCGGCCCCCAAAGCCGCGCGAATCGCAAACTCTCGTGTACGGCCCGTGGCTCGCGCCAGCATCAAGTTGCTGACGTTCACGCACGCGATCAGAAGCACCAGACCAACAGCCGCGAACAGCATCAGCAACACCGGTTGGACGTTACCGACGAGACGCTCTTTCATCTGAATGACTCTCGAGCCGTGACCTTTATTGAAGCCGGGATACATTTCGGCGAGCGTTCCCATCACGCGGTTGAGGTCCGCCTGCGCCTGTTCGGCCGAGACACCGGGTTTCAGACGGCCGACGCCGTGAATACCGAGGGCGGCGCCGCGGTTTTGCAGTGCCGGACTGGTCCATGCTCCGATCGGAACGAACACGTCCGAGACGCTTGCTTTGAAACTACCTGGGAGGATCCCCACGACGCGGTAACTGCGATCGTCGAGAGTGATGTTTTTATCGACAAGGTCGGTGGCGGAGTTGAACTTTCGCGCCCACAGACGCTCGCTGATGATCGTCACCGGATCTGCGCCGCGTCGATCGTCTTCAGCGGTGAAGTTTCGTCCGAGCGCCGGCTTGATTCCGTAAACGGTGAAGAAGTCGGCGGAGACCATGCGGGCCGTGACCCGTTCCGCTTCGCCGGCACCGATCAGCGTGAAGCCAGCGCCGCGCGAGATCGCCATCGCCGCGAACGTCTGGTTCTCGCGCTGCAAGTCGACGAAGTTGAGGTAAGGAATCGCTCCTGTTTCGAAGTTTGGCTTGCTCTGGTGGAAGGTCACCAACTGTTCCGGATCTGGAAAGGGCAGCGGGTTGAGCAACACGCCTTTTACGACGGAGAAGATCGCGGCGTTTGCGCCGATCCCCAAAGCGAGTGTGAGCACCACCACGATGGTGAAGCCAGGCTTTTTCA
>CBFGMX010000319.1:0-2450 GCA_965649955.1 uncultured bacterium | reverse complement strand
TTCCCTAGGTGGTAATACGCTACCCGACCTCGCAATAACACTTTTAAGGTTTACTCATCTACCGAATGGTCGCGCCCAAAATTTGGCATTCGGGCCGGGCAAGTGACGGGATAAAAGAATTGACATAGAGTGAATACGACGGAAAGAAACAGCACAACAGTAGAAGGAGTTGACAATCGTGCCAACACGTACCGCTGACGCGGGTCTAAGGATCTCCGCCATTGACCTCGACACGAGAGCGCAGGTTCCCGGAATCAACGAGAAAGAGTTTCTTGAGCAGGCCGAATTGGCCAAGAATAACTGCGCTCAGCCCCAAAATCGGTTACACAGATTATCTTGGGCAGCTTGGAAATTGTCTGCACGGTTTCCTGGTCCGAGCTTCTCACTTCCGTAAAGAGCGTTTGTAATGAGGCAATCCAGCGAAGAATTCTTTCCGCGCACGGTCCAGCAACCAAGCTTGGTGTTCGCCTTCTGGAACTCCACAGTGGGGAAAAAGATCGTGATGGCCGTAACCGGCGCGATCGGCGTGGGCTACCTCGTCGGTCACGTTGCGGGCAACCTGTTGGTGTTCCAGGGTCCCGCGAAAATTGACGCGTACGCCGCCTTTCTAAAATCGAATCCGGGTTTGCTGTGGGCCACGCGCGCAATACTTCTTCTTGCAGTGAGCCTGCACATTATCGCTGCCTTTCAGTTGGCCAGGATCAGTCAGAAGAGCAGGCCCGTTGCTTATAAACGATGGCGGGCGGTGGGGTCCGACTTTGCGTCTCGCACTATGAGATGGACCGGGCCGCTCATTGGCATCTTCATCGTCTATCATCTGCTGCACTTCACAACGGGAACCATCCATCCTGACTTTCACGAAGGTCAGGTCTACCACAACGTCACCACCGGATTTCGCGTTTGGTACGTTTCAGCCTTTTATATTGTCGCGATGCTGGCGCTTCTGGCTCACCTGTATCATGGCGCCTGGAGCATGTTTCAGTCGCTGGGACTTAATCATCCAAAGTACAACCAATTGGTTCGCGCACTCGCAACGATCGTAACCGTTGTCGTAGTGATCGGGTTCAGCTCGATCCCCCTCGCTGTGCTACTTGGCTGGATTGCCTGAAGGTTTCCACTATGGAACTGAATGCACATTTACCTTTGGGGCCAATCGAACAAAAGTGGGAACTAAAACGCTTTGAGATGAAACTGGTGAGCCCTGCGAATAAGCACAAACATAGCATCATCGTGGTTGGCTCCGGCCTGGCGGGTGCGTCCGCCGCAGCATCGCTGGCCGAGCAGGGATATTACGTTCAATGTTTCTGTTATCACGACAGTCCGCGTAGAGCGCACAGCATTGCGGCCCAGGGAGGCATCAACGCAGCTAAGAACTATCAGAATGATGGCGACAGCATTTACCGGCTTTTTTATGACACGGTAAAGGGCGGCGACTTCCGCTCACGTGAAGCGAATGTCTATCGCCTGGCCCAGATCAGCGTAAACATAATTGATCAGTGCGTGGCCCAGGGCGTGCCATTCGCGCGCGAATACAGCGGCCTTCTGGACAACAGATCATTTGGTGGCGCACAGGTATCGCGCACGTTTTATGCGCGCGGGCAAACCGGACAGCAGCTTTTACTCGGCGCTTATCAAGCGCTGGAGCGCCAGATTGACGCTCGCCAGGTCAAAATGTTTCCCCGAACGGAGATGCTCGACTTGGTGGTTATCGATGGGCATGCGCGCGGCATAGTTACACGTAATTTAATCACCGGGAAGATCCAGTCTTTCGTAGCTGACGCGGTCATTCTGGCAACCGGCGGCTACGCAAATGTTTTCTATCTCTCTACCAACGCGAAGCACAGTAATGCCACCGCGATTTGGCGCGCTTACAAGCGAGGCGCTGCCTTTGCGAATCCATGCTTCACGCAAATACATCCCACCTGCATTCCAGTCACGGGCCACTATCAATCCAAGCTCACATTGATGAGCGAGTCGTTACGCAACGATGGACGCATCTGGGTGCCGGAGCAAAAGAGAGACACGAGGCGGCCGAATCAGATTCCCGAGAGTGAGCGGGACTACTTTCTCGAGCGCCGCTACCCCAGCTTCGGAAATCTCGTTCCGCGTGACGTGGCCTCGCGCGCCGCGAAGGAAGTATGCGACGAAGGTTTTGGAGTTGGTGAGAGCGGGTTGGGCGTCTACCTCGATTTCGCGGACGCCATCAAGACCGTTGGCGTCCCGGTGATTAATGAACGGTACGGCAATCTATTTGAGATGTATGAGCGCATCACGGCGGAGAATCCATACGAGGCTCCGATGCGAATCTATCCGGCCGTGCATTACACAATGGGCGGACTGTGGGTCGACTACAATTTGATGAGCACGCTCCCAGGGCTCTTTGTTTTAGGTGAGGCAAATTTCTCGGACCACGGTGCTAACCGGTTAGGGGCGAGCGCACTGATGCAAGG
>CBFGMX010000318.1:0-2498 GCA_965649955.1 uncultured bacterium | reverse complement strand
GCGGCCCTGAAAAGGCCGGCGTCGGCGGTTCGATTCCGTCCCTGGCCACCATTAATTTCAATAACTTAGCGACCTCGGAAACGCGTGTAAAAATTTTTCGCGGGCACAATACGCGAACGTCGAACTTCTCACATTTTCGCGTACGCGCCTATCTCTTGTAATACGCGCAGTATTCCAGCGGCCATATACCAATCTCTTGAGTGATTGATGGCACCCTTCGCGCCGGAGTTGAAGTCCGCGAACTCCGTGAGAGTTTGCGCCGCTTCCTGTGCCGAGTTGAACGCGGGCGCACCGAATAGGCTTGTTAGAATTGGGGCATCCAACTTCATCATCGCAACGATTTCCAAAAGCAACTGCCTGGTCGCAGCGTCAACTCCGGAATCCCAAACACTGCCGTTTGCTCGTTAGCCGCAGCCAATACCATCTCCAACGTCCTCACAGCAAAAACATCAGGCATTGAACTTGCTTCTTCACGGCAAGACTGCAAATCGACGCTCGAAGTGATTCATTTGAGTGCGGCTCAACGAGGGGGATAAATGACAAACAATACATTGCTCGCAAATGTGCCCGTCGATCTGATGTACCAGGTTCTGGAGACAGAAAAAGGCGGAGTGCAGATATACACGACTGCCCTACGCCTCGCTATCAATAAGGACCTGAGGGAAGAATGGAATAAATATTTAGAGCAAACCAAAAACCATGTGCAAGTTGTGTCGGAGATACTGACGGCACTCGGCCTTGACCCTGATGCTGAAACCCCGGGTCGCAAAGTCGTTCGCTATCTGGGCACTTCCCTGGTAAAGACGATGGAACTGGCTTCGAGATGCGCTGATCCTCAGGCCGCTCAAATTGTGGCTGCTGAGTGTGTCGTACTGGCTGAAACCAAAGACCATCTTAATTGGGAGTTGCTTGGAGAGTTGGCAAAGAAGGCGACGGCTGAGGAGTCTGCACTCTTAATGCCTGCGTATGAGCAAGTCGAACAAGAGGAAGATGAGCATCTTTATCACACAACCGGGTGGACGCGTGAACTATGGATCCAGGCTTTGCAAATGCCAGCGGTGCTTCCTCCGCCTGAGGAACTCCAGAAGGTTGACAATGCAATCGAAGCGGCCCAGGCCAAGAAGTCCAGAACCGCGAATACGAAAGCAACCACGAATGCCAAAGTAACCGCGAACGCAAAAGCTAAGAAGGCGAGCGCAAGATAGAGGAATGAAAGGAAGACAATGATCAAGGGGAAGACTAACGGAAGATCCGCCGGCACAAACGCAAACGCTAAGAACAATCAACAAACTCCAGAGTTGCCGACGAACGGCGGCTATGGTGATGAGAATAGTAAGCTTGACGATCTTGCTAAAAATAAAGAAGACTCTGCCGGTGAATTCCTCACCACCAATCAAGGCGTTCGCGTAAACGATAATCAAAACTCGCTCAAAGCGGGTGATCGTGGTCCAACGCTGTTAGAGGATTTCATTCTTCGCGAAAAGATCACGCACTTCGATCACGAACGCATTCCCGAACGCGTTGTTCATGCACGCGGCTCAGCAGCGCATGGCTATTTTCAGGTATATGAATCGATGGCCCAGTACACGAAGGCGGATTTCCTTCAAGACCCGTCGGTCAAAACTCCTGTTTTCGTTCGCTTCTCTACAGTCGCAGGGTCTCGAGGCTCAACCGATCTCGCACGCGACGTACGTGGCTTCGCGGTGAAGTTCTACACACAAGAAGGAAATTACGATCTTGTCGGCAATAACATTCCTGTCTTTTTTATTCAGGACGCGATCAAGTTTCCCGATCTTGTCCATGCAGTAAAGCCCGAACCACATAACGAAATACCCCAGGCCGCGTCGGCCCACGATACCTTCTGGGACTTCATTTCGTTAATGCCTGAATCAATGCACATGATTATGTGGGTGATGTCAGATCGCGCGATCCCCAGAAGCCTGCGAATGATGGAAGGTTTCGGCGTTCATACTTTCCGGTTCATTAACGATAAGGGAAAGGCGCGTTTCGTGAAGTTCCATTGGAAGCCACTGCTCGGTTTGCACGCGGTCCTTTGGGATGAAGCGCAAAAGATTTCGGGTAAGGATCCTGACTTTCACCGGCGCGACCTGTGGGAAGCGATCGAGAATGGCGATTATCCGGAGTGGGAGCTCGGCGTTCAGATCGTGGAGGAGAAAGATGAATTCAGTTTTGATTTTGACCTCCTCGATCCAACCAAGATCATTCCGGAAGAGATCGTCCCTGTGCGTCGTATCGGCAGGATGACTCTGAATCGCAATCCTGACAACTTCTTTGCGGAAACTGAACAGGTGGCCTTTCACACCGGCAACGTGGTGCCGGGAATTGATTTTACGAACGACCCGCTGCTGCAAGGCCGTCTTTTCTCATACCTCGACACACAGTTGATTCGTTTGGGCGGACCAAACTTTCATGAAATCCCGATCAACCGGCCAATCGCTCCGCTGCACAACAACCAGCGCGATGGCTACATGCGACAA
>CBFGMX010000317.1:0-2539 GCA_965649955.1 uncultured bacterium | reverse complement strand
CAAGCTCTTTAACATCGAAGTTGGCTAGGGCCGACCAGCCATCATCCTCTCAATTAACCGCCTCCGACGTCCCAAGCATTTCCGCTTCCATGACGTCGGAGACGGTTAAAATTTGCTCCTGAAACAGATTCGAATCGATCAGGGTCTGGACGACGTATCGCCCCGCCGTCGGAAAAGTCACGTTAACAAAGAAACTGATATTGTCGGCGAAGCCGCCTGACGCTATCTCGAACCGTGTCGGTTGCGAGAACACGATCGGCTGCTGGCGATCCGGTGTCAGTATGCGCACCTCTGATAGATAGCTGCCACTCCCTTGCCAATGGTTAACGACGGCAAACTTGATCAACGAGAGCGGTAACTGTTGGACCATGATGTTCTGGAATACACCCATGAACGACAGCTTGTTACCGGCCTCGAGCCGCACGTCGTCGCAAAACAGTGTGTAGAGCAGTTGCAGCTTCTTTGTGGGTTCGGGGTTAGTCGGTTCTGAATTCATGGCTACTCCAGCATTGTCTTAAACGCGGCTTCATCAATGACCGATACGCCGAGCGACTCGGCTTTATCGAGTTTCGATCCCGCGGCTTCACCAGCGACAACGTAATCAGTCTTCTTGCTTACAGAAGAGTTCACTCGTCCGCCTCGGGCTTCGATCAAAGCCTTCGCCTCGTCGCGCGTGAAACTCGACAATGTTCCGGTCAGGACAAACTGCTTGCCTGCGAACCGCTCGTCCAGCGACGTGCTGCTCTTCCGCGATGATTCTGTTTTGACTCCTGCGGCGCGGAGCCTATCACAAAGCGCGCGATTGCCCTCATCGTCAAACCAGTCGCGCACGCTTTCGGCGACCGTCAAACCGATCTCCGGTATCGCATCCAGCTCTTCAACGGACGCTTCCATCAGTCGATCAAGCGACCCCATTTCGTGCGCCAGTATTCCGGCGGTCCGCTCGCCGACGTGACGGATGCCGAGCGCGTAGATCAGGTTCGTCAACTCGCGCGACTTGCTCGCTTCGATCTGATCGAGAAGGTTCGTCGCAGACTTCTTCGCCATCCGCGGCAGCGCCGCGACCTGATCGAGTGTCAGTGAATAAAGATCCCCAACGTCTTTCACCAGTTTTGCTTCCACCATTTGAATCGCAAGTACATCCCCTAGACCTTCAATCCTCATCGCGCGACGAGAAGCGAAATGGAGAAGGCGGCCAACGAGTTGCGCCTGGCAATCGGCCGCGACGCAGCGCGCGACGACCTCGCCTTCGGGACGCGAGATGAGCCCGCCGCAGACGGGACAGTTCTTTGGCGGCCGAAACGGTTTTTCCGCACCCGTGCGTTTGGCCGTGATGACGCTGAGGACTTTGGGAATGATCTCGCCGCTTTTTTCGATCATCACCCAATCGCCGATTTTCACTCCGAGGCGTTTGATCTCGTCTTCATTGTGCAGCGTGGCCCGCGAGACAGTGGTGCCGGCGAGAAATACAGGTTCGAGGTACGCAACCGGAGTGAGCGCACCGGTTCGGCCGACCTGAACTTTGATATCGAGCACTTTCGTCGACGCCTGGCGCGCGGGGTATTTGTAGGCGATGGCCCAACGCGGTGCTTTCTGCGTCGCGCCAAACTCGTCCTGCAACGCCGTCGAGTTGACCTTCACGACGAGGCCGTCGATCTCGTAACCGAGATCGTCGCGCTGCTTCTCCTGGTCGTTCGCGAAGTCGATCACTTCGTCGATGTTCTTGCAGATCTTGCGATGGCTGTTTACGCGGAAGCCCGCTTTCTCGAGCCACTCGAGCGACTCCGAATGCGTGGGAAACGGTTTGCGGCCGCCGACGAGGAGATCGTAAACAAACATGTCGAGTTTACGGCGCGCGACGAGTTTCGGATCGAGTTGACGGATCGCACCCGCCGCTGCGTTTCGCGGATTCGCGAAGCGCGGTTCGCCTGCTTCTTCGCGTTCGGCGTTTGTCTTTTGAAACACGTCCAACGGAATGAAGACCTCGCCGCGCACTTCCAGTGGAGCGTCGATTCGTTTTGCTTGAGGTTTGAGCCGCAAGGGCACGCTGCGGATCGTGCGTGCGTTTTGCGTCACGTCTTCGCCGATGCGGCCGTCGCCGCGAGTGACGCCGCGAGTCAATACACCGTTCTCGTATTGCAGCGACAATGACAGACCGTCGATCTTCAACTCGGCGACATACTCGAACGGACGCCCTTCGGCAAGACGCCGGCAACGCTCGTCGAATGCGCGCAACTCGTCGATGTTGTAACTGTTGTCGAGCGACAGCATCTGCCGGGTGTGGACCACCTCGGGAAAACCTTCAGCAGGCCGGCCGCCAACTCTCTGCGTGGGACTGTCGGGTGTGATCAGCTCGGGATTTGCTGCTTCGAGTTTTTGGAGCTTTTCGAGCAGGAGGTCGTAGTCGCGATCGGAGATCTCGGGAGAGTCGCTGACGTAATAGAGTTCGTCATGACGGCGAATTTCGTCTCTTAGTTTTTCGATTTCGCGGGCGGTTGCCTTGGCAGCCAATCGTCACTCCTTTAGCCACAAAGAGGCA
>CBFGMX010000316.1:0-2595 GCA_965649955.1 uncultured bacterium | reverse complement strand
AATCTCAGATTAGGACACTACCGGACCGCAACGTAGTGGTCCAGTGTGAAAGGACCACCCTGGTAAGAACAAGTCCGGAAGGGGGCAACGCCCCCGCTGCGGCGCATCCAAGCGGGGGCGCGCTTTGCTTGCCCCCCTTCCTGACTTGTTCTTAGTTGGTGGGCTTCAAAGTGCACCAGTACTGGCCGGTAGATACCGACCCGGTAGATTCAGTGCGGACATCTGTGTTATCAGTGTTAGCGAATCCCCGGCGAGTCCACGAACATCAGAGGAGCAGAAGAGATGAAAGTATTTCGTATCAGTGTTGCCGCGATCGTGTTTGCGGCATTTGCGATCCTGGCCTACACGCAAACGAGGCCGGCAGCGAACCCCGGGGCGCCCGCGAACAGGCCGGCCGCTGCTCCAGCGAACATTGCCGTAATCGACTCGTCCGCTTTCAGCAACGAAAAGGCCGGCATTGGGCGAGTCATGGCTGCGATGAAACAGCTCGAGGCGAAGTTTCAGCCGGTGCGCAACGAGCTAAGGGGAATGCGCGACCGCCTGACCGCCCTGCGCGCCGACATCGACAAGAAGAGAACGATCCAGGACCAGCGCATGACGGCGCAACAGATGGAAGAAGCTGACCGCCTCGAAGTGACGATTAAACGCAAAGCCGAAGACGCGCAGGCGAGTTACCAGAAAGAGTCCATCGCCGCACTCGAGCCGTTGCAGAAAGACATCGCGAATGCGTTGACCGCGTATTCGCAGGCGAAGGGCATCTCGCTTCTGATCGATCTGAATCGTGTGCCCGTGATCTACTCGGCGCCGTCGCTCGACATCACGAAAGACTTCATCGCCGATTACAACCGGACGCATCCGTGACGTCCGTTAATCCGAGAAACACGGATTGAGAAAAAGAATGGGCCCAGCACGCTATTTGTTTCGAACTGTGCTTTGTTTAGCGGTTGTCGTCGTCGCGTTTGCTGCGAACACGCGCGCGCAACAGTTGGACGTCCGTCTCGTTACTGACGAAGCGGAAGCGGTGCTCGCGGTGCTGGCGAAGAAAAAAGCAAACGAACCGATCACGCAGTCTGACTGGGCGCGCGTCTTCTCGAGCGAAGGATACACGCGTCTGAAGAAACGCGAGCTCGGGATGGAGCGTCCGTTTGAGAATGCGGAGTTTCAAAAGTTTGTTCTTTCCGACGATCTGGGCCAGCGCGCCGCGGCACTCGAGGAAACGCTGGCTCGTTGGAAACAGGCTGACGTAACCAGGTCGGGACAGTGGGCGCTGACTTATCTGCCCGCCGGGGCCCGCATACGCGCCAAGGTCTACCCGGTAATCAAACCACGAGACAACAGTTTCGTATTTGAGGTGAAGACCGATCCGGCGATCTTTCTGTATCTCGATCCGGCGGTGACGCAGGAGAAGTTTGAAAACACGCTGGCCCACGAGCTTCATCACATCGGTTACGGCACGAGTTGTCCGTCAGCGGAGACCTCGGCTGCGATCGCGAAGCTGTCGGCGCCGGCGCAGAATGTTTTGCGCTGGATCGGCGCGTTCGGCGAAGGTTTTGCGATGCTGGCGGCGGCGGGTGGGCCATCAGTGCATCCGCACGAAGTAAGTAAGCCGGACGAACGCGCGCGTTGGGATCGGGACATGAAAAACTTCAATACCGACCTCAAGAAAGTTGAAGATTTTCTCACGCGAGTGTCGGCCGGAAAGCTCGAAGGCGCCGAGATGCAAAAGGAGGGTTTCGCATTCTTCGGCATACAGGGACCATGGTACACCGTCGGTTGGCGCATGGTGACGTTGATCGAGCAAACGTATGGGCGCAAGAGATTGATCGAAGTGATGTGCGACCAGCGTCAGTTACTGGCCACCTACAACCGGGCGGCGCTCGACTACAATCGCAAGGCGAAAGAGCCGTTAGCGACCTGGTCCGATTCACTTCTCGCGCTGAAATGAACTAAAGATAGCGATCCTTAATTATGTTCAGGTGACGCAACTCATGTCCCGCCAGATGGTAAGCGATAGCCCTGACGCTCATCACGTTTCCACTAGCAACTCCTGATCGAGTCAATACGTGATCCTCAAAACTATTGAATAAAGCGATAGTGGCCTTGCGGACGATGGCGAATTCGTCCAGCAGGTCGTCAACCGATCTTTCATTCGCTCCGGACTCGAGCGTATAAGCATCCTGTTCGAAGCCGGGCAGTTCTGTTTGATCGTTGCGGGCAAAGCGCAAGGCCCGGTAGGCGTAAATCCGTTCGTCGTCGATGAGGTGAGCAAGGATTTCCTTAATGGTCCACTTACCGTCGGCATAGCGGTAAGAAAGTTTCTCTTCCGGCAGGCCGCGGATGAACTCTGTAGTTGCTCGCAGATTCTCCTCGAGATGATTCAGGATTCGGCCGTCATCGGGCAACAGGCCGATGTACATGATGGTGTAAGGCGCGTACTCACCGGGTCCGGGTTTGGGGAATGTTTTCATGACTTTTGTTCTTTCGTTTCGTCGTAGCGCCATCGATATGCCGTAAAGATACGGTAAATCTTCGCACTACCAACTTCACCACGCAAACCTCACTTGCTGTAACATGCTCATCGCATGGACTACGAAG
>CBFGMX010000315.1:0-2619 GCA_965649955.1 uncultured bacterium | reverse complement strand
TTGTTTTGGCTAACGGAGACAACTGAATGAGCGAACCGAAGGTTACATTCTACCGCTGGGACGACATGCCGAAGGAGAAGGTAAGTGAGACTCTCGACCGCCGCTTGATCACCGGCGACCGAATGATGCTCTCGCACGTCTATCTCAAAAAAGGGTCGATAGTTCCCCGCCATTCGCATGAGAACGAGCAGATCACCTACATCCTCGAGGGCGGGCTGCGTTTCTGGATCGGCCCGGACGAGTCGCAGGTGATCGACGTGATGGCCGGTGAAGTGTTGCACATTCCGTCGATGGTCCAACACAAGGCGGAAGCACTGGAAGACACGCTGGACGTCGACGTGTTTAGTCCGCCACGCGAGGACTGGCTCAACAAGACTGACGATTACCTGCGCAGGTAAATGGATCTCGGACTCAAGGACAAAGTAGCGCTGGTGGCCGCCGCCAGTCGCGGTTTGGGACGTGCCGTCGCCGAAGAGCTTGCGGCGGAAGGGGCGTCGCTTGTCCTTTGCGCGCGCGATCCCGGCACGCTTGCTGAAACAGGAGCGGCGATTGCGGACGCGACGGGAGCGCATGTTTTGGCCGTCCCTGCGGACGTGACCGAAGTGGACCACGTCGCGCGTGTGGTCCGATCCGGCATCGATAGATTCGGACGCATTGATATTCTCGTTACGAACGCGGGTGGACCACCGGCGGGCCGGTTTGAACAGATAACTCGCGAACAATGGGAGCAGGCGTCGCGTCTGACGCTCTTCAGCGCGATCGAGTTGGCGCGTCAGGTGTTGCCCGGCATGAAGGAGAGGCGTTGGGGTCGAATACTCAACATCACTTCGATCGCGGTCAAGCAGCCTGTTGAAAACCTGATGCTGTCGAACAGTTTGCGCGCGGGCCTGACCGGGTTTGCACGGACGCTCGCGAACGAAGTCGCCGCCGATGGCGTGACCGTCAACAACATTCTGCCGGGTTACACGAGAACCGAACGCCTGGAAGAACTGGCGAACATGATGGCGGAGAAGTTGGGAATCAGCGCCGCCGAGTTTCGCGGAAAGTGGGAACAGGAGATCCCGATGGGGCGACTCGGCGAGCCGCGCGAGTTTGCCGCGTTGGCTGCTTTTCTTGTTTCAGAGCGGGCAAGTTATATTACGGGGACGTCAATTCAAGTCGACGGCGGCTGGATCCGTTCGTTGTTGTAGAGGGGAACGATCATGATCAAATCAATTCGTGGCAGCACCATCTGATAACTCGATAGACACGCCTTTGAACAGCTTATCGC
Source organism: uncultured bacterium (assembly GCA_965649955.1). Lineage (GTDB taxonomy): Bacteria > Acidobacteriota > Blastocatellia > Pyrinomonadales > Pyrinomonadaceae > PSRF01. Next base: position 1,349 of record CBFGMX010000315.1, on the reverse strand, counting down.
CCCTTACCGGCGAAGGAGTGATTGTAGACCTGGGGACAGGCGACGGGCGCTTTGTGTACCAGTCTGCACGTCAGAACCCGAGCAAGTTTTACATCGGCATCGATCCGAACGTTCGGCCGCTCGAGAAGATCTCGGAGAAGATTCACCGGAAGCCGTCGAAGGGCGGCTCACCTAACGTGCTGTTTATTCAGGCGGCGGTTGAGGATCTGCCGGCGGAGTTGGACGGGGTCGCGGATGAAGTACACGTGCACTTTCCGTGGGGCAGTTTGCTGCGCGCGTTCGCTACGGGTGACCTCGAGGTTCTGACGAACGTCAGACGGATCTGTTCGCGTAGCGCAGTGTTGGAAGTCGTGATCGGAATCGATCCTGTTCGCGATCGGTCAGAGATCGAACGTCTCGGGCTTCCGGCGCTCACAAATGATTACCTCGCCAACGAACTCGCCGGGCGTTACCGGTCGGCCGGTTTCGAAGTTTTCGAACACGGAATCATGTCCGCGGCTCAATGGTCCGGCATGGAGACTTCATGGGCGAGGCGATTACAGAAGAACGATCAGCGAACTGTGGTCTACCTCGTCGCCCGCGCCGTTTAAAAGCTCTGATCGTCGGCTGATGGGCCATAAAGCGCGGGGACCTTCGCGCCCATCAGACGCAGGTAAACCGTCATCTGTCCGCGGTGATGTGTCCAGTGATTGATTGTGTCCTGGATCATCTCGCGCCGTGTTCCTTCCCAAACGACGTTGCCGCGAGCGAGCAGTTTCCAGTTGGTCATCAAATGCTCGTCGGTCGTCTTTTCGAGAGCGGCGCGCGCGCCGGCAGCGGTTTCGTCCAGCGCTTTTAAGAGTGCGTCTTTCGTTTCTTTGGGGGCTTGTTTTGTTCCCTGACCTTCAGCCGGCGCGACGTCCAGTTCGTCGCGATCGATCTCCATCGAGATCCACATTGGGATGGTCGCGACCATGTCGGCGAGATAACCGAAGATCATAGATTTCTCGTGGGGCTTCCAGTTGTACTGTCCCTCGGGAACCTGTTCGAGCGCTTTGCGGGAACGTTCGACTTCGCGATCGAGCTCTTCTCGAAAAAACTCTGTCAGTTTCATTTGTTGCCTCCGTGCGCGCGATTATAGTCGCTGCGTGCGTGCTTTCCACAGTGGTGTATCATGACTGCCGGCAACTCGGATGATCATCCAGGAAAACATCACACATTCGTTTCAATCACCAATCTTACGCATTGTGCTGGTCGCAATCGCCGCCGGCCTGGTGTACGTGTTGTGGCGCGAAGTGCGCAAGATTCCGGCTAAGCTGCTCGTGCTTATGGCCACCGCGTTTCTCGACATGGTCGGCCTGCTGATGATC
>CBFGMX010000314.1:0-2627 GCA_965649955.1 uncultured bacterium | reverse complement strand
GTGCAGCTCGGTGTTAGTGAGACCGACACACCAGATGCGCACCTCGATTCGCGCCTCCATGGCCTTCTCCAGAAGCGCCGTTTCCGCCAAGCGTGGTCTCAAAAGCATAGTCAAGGCGTTGCGAATCCTGGTATCACACTCGAGGAATCATTGTACGCGCGTCGCGTCCGATCCAGCCGTTACGGTTTCTTTTTCGATTGCAGCTTTTGTTTCACGCTCTGCGCCGACACTAAGCCAGGCACGAGAGACCATAGGACTACTGCCAGTAAAGCAAACACATTAGGTTCCCTTTAAACGACGAAAAGGCAAAAGGCCTTCGCCTTCTGCCCCTTGTCTTCCCGGCAAAAATAATTTCACGTCAGCTATTCATTCCGGTTGCCGGGCGATGCGTTGCTGTTTGGACTGTTATTCGCGTTGTTCGAGTTTATGGGACGAACGCCTGAAGTGTTTTGATTCCCATTGTTGTTTTGCACTACACCCACATTCGCTGGTGCAGTGTTCGAGTTCAGGTTCGAATTGACGTTCGCGGAGTTACTGTTGGAAGTGGTGCTATTGCAACCTCCGAGAGCAACAACCGCAAGCAGACACATAACGACTAAAGTTCGCTTCATCCTATTCCTTCCTTCGAGGCGCTTGTTTAGCGATAGACCTGTTCGCCGCGATTTCTCTTCCAATCTTCCTCGAAGTAAGCGGCGTCTTCAGGATTACGCGGTGATACGCCCATCATGATTCCGCCCTTATTGATTCCTTCTTCGTAATTCTTGACGCGCTCTTCTGGTATACCTGCACCGATGAGAGCGCCGATCAAACCACCTGTGGCGCCGCCCGCGCCGGCTCCCGCTAACGCTGCTGCAATTGGACCAGCAACAAGTAGCCCGAGTCCTGGTAAAGCTAACGTGGTTCCGATTGCTGCGATTGCGGCCAATGTGGCTCCCACTGTTCCACCGATCGCCGCACCGGTCCCGGCGCCTTCAAGCGCCTTACTTCCGAGTTCAGTTTCACGATCGTCAACCGCGAAATGTTTCTTTCGTGTTTCGTCCGACATAACGAGGTTGAGGTCATCTTGTCCGTAACCTCGCTCGACCATGGAACCGTATGCGCGCTCCGCGCTTTCCCTGTCTGGGAATAGTCCGGTAATCATGCCTGAATGTGCTGTTCTTGATGCTGATGTCTCTGCCATATTTCTCCCTTTGACTAATTGATTGCTGTTAAGTGAATGAATCTGTCGATTTCTATATCACTTCGTCTAATGCGTACTTCTACCTGCAACTTTGGAGCCGCCGGATTAGCAATTCAGATTAAGAGACCGCGCTTTTAGCGTCGCCTTAGAAGAAGAAACAGAACCGCACAACCAGAAGAATGCCAATGGTTCCCGGCCAGATAAACCATCCGCGTCCTCTGCTATAACCTCCCGCGGTCACGCAGCCTGACGAAAAGAGAGAAGTAATGTGATAAAGCCAATCTGTTTCATAGTTACCCCTAACTGTTGTTTATGGTCTCGGCATTCTGCTCTGTCACCGTTCGGCAGATGGACCAGCCGGCCCATTTCCGTTAGGGCTTCTACCAACACTAACCGATGACGTTCCTTTCTTCATGAAGCAGGCTCGCGCCCCCAATGACGATGTCGGGCGATCGATTTAACGAATTGATCCCCAAGGCTTTGGACGTAAGCCCCGCGACTGGCGAGGAGTCCTGGTCGAAATTCAAGCTGGTCTGTTCGAGAAATCTCGTCAGCAGCAGTCACAATGCCGGCAGACGCAAGAAGTTCGACGCCCGTTCCGCTAGCAGCGATCGTCTTGCAGTGCTTGTAAGCCTCGTTCAGAAAGTTAGCGACCTCAGGTTCGCCTTTGAGCGATGCCACGCTGGCTTCTCCGTCAGGAACGTAGAAAGCGTCGAACAATACTGACGAGCCAGTAAGAAAGCTAAAATCTGCCTTAACGACCGTACCGTTAGCTCCTGCCAAGACTCCGAGCCGCGGTGCAACAGTCATGACTACGGCACCAGCAGTCATTAACGTCTGCTTCATATCCAGGAGAGCAGCGTCATCGAATCCATCCGAAACGAGAAAAGCAATCTTGCGGGTCTTGATCGTCTCGTTCGGAAAATTAGGATTGTCGATCATTCTCAACGCGGGAGAGAGATCCATGTCCTGAACCGCACGCTTCGGTTGGACCTTCTTTGGATCGACATCGCCGGGAACGCTCATGTTTACCGGCTTCTCCAGCTTGGCAGGAATCGCCGCACCGAGTCCTTCGGCTACTCTGTTAGCAAGCTCTTTGTCGACCTGGGCCAACAGAAACAGCATTCGCTCTCTAATCGGAACTGTTTCCACTTTGCCCAATTCGAAGCGTAAAGCCTTGATGATGTGATTCTGTTCAGTTTCAGACTGGCTCTTAAAGAAAAGCGTAGCCTGACTAAAGTGATCGTGAAAGCTGGGACTACGCTCGCGGATTTTCCGCGCATCGATCCTTTCCGCATAACTCGCGAAGCCACTCATGTCGGATCCAGCCTGGAACGGACAGCCACCTCTGAGGCTGTTGGGTTCATAACTTGTCTGACCCCGATTGACTGCTTGTCGCATGTAGCCATCGCGCTGGTTGTTGTGCAGCGGAGCGATTGGCCGGTTG
>CBFGMX010000313.1:0-2707 GCA_965649955.1 uncultured bacterium | reverse complement strand
AATGCGCCATGTTCTATTACACAGTTGAAGCTTTTCTTGTGCCTCTTGTGCTTCTGCTTCTTGTGCCTTTTTGTGGCTCAAGACGGCGGGAGAGGTACGAGAAGCGATGGCTCTCGTACCTCTTTGCGTTGGCGGGAAGCGCGTCTGTTTCTGTCTCTCTCTTTGCGAACCTGTCTACCTGGTCAGTTTGAAGTCGTAGGTGATCACACCCGAAACCTTGACGGGCAAGCCGCCCAAAGTGGTTGGTGAGAAGCGCGCCTGAAGAGCCGCTCTCTGCGCCGCGCCTCTGAGCATGTCATGTCCATCAATCGCCGTCGCCGAGATGACGCGGCCCTGCTCGTCGATTAGCACTTGGACACTCACTCTTCCCTGTACGCCAATCTGTTTCGCAAGTGGCGGATAGGGCGGCTGCGGTAGCGACGTCGCCTGGCCCGTAATTGGTCCTTTGCTGATAATCTTCGGTACCTTTGGCTTTTCAGGCGCGGGAGGCGGCTCTTCGATATTCGGAACGATCTGACGGGACGGAACTACCTTTCCACCCCGTGTGGAACCTGGTCCCTCCGGTGTACCGGCGTTGATGTTGCGCCCGGTAATTATCCAACTGCCACTGTCGGGAACTGGAGGGTTCTTGTTCGGTGTGGCCGAGACGCCTATGGGAACATTTTCAGGGCGGTTAACGCTTGACATCGCTTCCGCTCGTTCCGTTATGTTCGCTTCGTTATTGTCCCTCGTTTCCCTTTGCCGCTCCGCCGGCGCTGCGGATGTTGGCTGTTCCGGCACAACTTCGTACGGCGGCACTAGTACGACCAGTTCAAGATTCTGCTGCTCAAGCCGTGCGTCGTAAGCATAGATACTAACGACGCCCGTCACGACGAACAGCACTGCGTAAGTCAAACTGGTGAACAGTAAAAACGATCCGCGACGCTTGAATTCCTTCGCGTGTGAGCTCGATTCGACAAGGTTGGTAAACATCCGGTCCTCCGTATGGCCTGGGCGGTACACGTTTTCGCAACATAAATCGTGAGTCCGTCCGCTAGTTGCCGGTGCCATCGGGTCGCGGGAGCTTACTCGAACAGTTAGACACCGCCTCCGCCAACTGGTTCCCGCCAGCTTGAAACATCTTTTCGCACCCCGTAGGATGGCACTCGCTCTCCCACCAATCTTTCCCAGGAGCTGAATGCATGGCGACTCAAAAGGCTTTCCAGGAACAGCTCAATCCCTTCGAAATTGCCAAACAACAGTTCAATCGCGCGGCTGACTACCTTGAACTCGAACCGTCAATGCGGCATGTCTTGGAGAATGCCAAGAGACAGTTGATTGTTTCGATTCCCGTGAAGATGGACGGCGGCGATGTTCAGGTTTTTGAGGGATATCGAGTACAACACAACATCGCGCGTGGTCCAGCCAAGGGCGGCATCCGCTACCACCCGAACGTCACGCTGGACGAAGTGAAAGCGCTTGCTTCCTGGATGACCTGGAAGTGCGCCACCGTCGGCATTCCCTATGGCGGCGGGAAGGGTGGCGTGATCTGCGATCCGAAGAGTCTGTCTCGAAACGAGCTCGAGCGACTCACGCGACGCTATGCGTTTGAAATAGCTCCCATCATCGGGCCGGACCGTGATATCCCGGCTCCCGACGTGTATACCGATGAACAGACCATGGCGTGGATCATGGACACGATCTCGATGGTACGTGGCCATACGGAACTCGGCGTCGTCACTGGTAAGCCGATCTCGCTTGGCGGATCACAAGGGCGCTCGGAAGCGACTGCCCGCGGTTGCCTGTACGCTTTGCGCGAGGCGTGTCGTTTAAAGGGAATGAGTTTGAAAGACTGTCGTGTCGCCGTACACGGCTTCGGCAATGCCGGCGCGAACATCGCACGTCTTGTCGCGGCAGACGGCGCGCGCGTCGTTGCCGCATGCGATTCGAAGACCGGCGTCTACTGCGAAAGCGGGATCGACGTTGCCGAGGCGTTGAAACAGAAAGAAGCGACTAAGTCGCTGGCGGGTTTGAAGGGCGTGAAAGAAGTGGCGCCTGAAGAAATGGTCGGGATCGACTGCGATATCCTCCTGCCATCGGCGCTTGAAAACCTGATCACGATGAAGACTGTCGGACAGGTAAAAGCGAAGATCATCGCCGAACTCGCGAATGGCCCAACGACACCGGGCGCGGATCGCGTGCTGGATGATGAGGGAGTGTTTCTGATTCCTGATATCCTTGCGAATGCGGGTGGTGTGACGGTGAGTTATTACGAGTGGGTGCAGGACCAGTATTCGTTCTTCTGGTCTGAGAGCCAAATCAACGACACGCTGGAGCAGACGATCAAGACCGCATTCAATTCAGTGCATGAAACCGCCACGCGCTACAACACCGACATGCGCACCGGCGCTTACATTCTCGCCGTCAGCCGCGTGGCGGAAGCGACGAGAGTGAGAGGAATATTTCCGTAGTAAGAGGAGAACATGGCAGACAAGATCACTGTCTACGAAAAACCGACTTGAACGAAGTGCCGGGAGATGGACAAGCTGCTCCGGGAGAGCGGCATCCCATTCGAAAAAGTTAATTACTATGTTGAGCCATTAACCAAAAAGAAACTCACCGAGCTCGTTCGCAAAATGAACATCAAGCCGCGCGATCTTTTGCGAAAGAGCGAGCCGATCTACAAGGAACTCGGATTGGCGAACAAGGAGTTGACGGATAGCGAGTT
>CBFGMX010000312.1:0-2746 GCA_965649955.1 uncultured bacterium | reverse complement strand
GGGCTAGAGTTTGTAGGGCCGGGCCTCCGCGTAGCCGCCCAAATAAACTTCACTATGGTAGGCCCACCTTGCGCATCAGTTCCTGGAAGCGTGGCTCGGCGCGCAGGCTGTCTAAATGTGGGTCGACTTTAAGGTACTGCAGCTGAAGATCGTGCTCATCATAAGCTCTCTCGAGCGAGGCCAACGCACCTTCTTTATCCCCCAACCCGACATACAGTACAGCCAGTTCGCCGGGTGAAACATATTCTTTCGTAACCTTCAATTTCTTGAGAATGGCCTCGGCCTCAGCGCGCCTTCCTGCCTTAGCAAGGCTGTAGCCGAGATAACATTCGGCGCTTGTACTGTTCCCTTGAATCTGAAGAGTCGTCTTGTACTCTTCGATCGCTTTATCGAACTCGCCTTTCGCCTCATATGCATAACCAAGTATCGTGTGGGTGAGTGAGGAGTTCCGATCCATTTCGAGAGTATTTTTCAACTGCTCGATCGCCTGATCATACTGTCGTGCCCAGTAGTATCCGTAACCAACATTTGTGTGGGGGCCGGGGCGAAGGGGATCGAGTTCTCGAGCCCTTTTTTTGGCAACCAGGGCCTCTTCGTGTCGTCCGACCACGCTGAGATATCCTCCGTACTGCGTGTATGCAGACGCTAGATTCGGGTTCAACTCGATCGCCCTCTTGAATTCTCGCTCCGCTGCTGCCCAGTCCCACTGATTTCTCTTGATCGCCCCCAGCTCGACGTGTGCCTCAGCGAGACTGTCATCCAGTTCCAGCGCCTTTCTGACTGCGGTCTCTGCTTTCGGTATTGCCTCCTTTGGGTCAACATAACTGTTGGCACTCAGCGACCGATAGGAAGAACCCATTTGGGCATATGCCGGCGCATAGTTTGGATCAATTGCGATCGCCTGGTTGCAATACTCGATTGCTCTCTTAAAATTCTCTGACGAAGTTTTCGAGGAAGAGAACCGCGCCTTGAGCAACAAGTCGTAAGCCTGCGGATTCGCGCTCCGGCCCTTCACCAGTTGTTGCTGTTCGGCATTAGTCAGACGCAAACGCAGCTTCTCGGCTATCTGTTGCGATATCTCCGTCTGCACCGCTAGTAAGTCACTTGCCTTCCGCTTATACTGCTCTCCCCACAGTTGAGTCTTATCCTGGACGTTTACCAATTCTGCGCTCACCTGAAGTTGATCGCCGACTTGGACCACCCGGCCTGTGACAATCGCCTGCACGTCTAAGGCTTTCGCAACCTCGGCCGGATCAACGTCCTTACCTTTGTATCTGAAGACCGAACCTCTTGAGATAACTTTCAAATGGGCCACCTGCGACAGATTATTGATGAGACTTTCGCTGAGTCCGTCAGAGAGGTATTCCATGTTCTGGTCGCCGCTGACGTTCGCGAAGGGCAGAATGGCGATGGAGGAGATTGCTTCCGCACGGCTATTTTTTGAGTATCGGTAGTAGGCGAAGCTTGCAATACTGGCTGCGATTATTAGTGCCAACGCGATAGCCGCCAGTTTATGCCGCTTGATTTCTCCGACTACATATTCCGCACTCGACATCGTCTGGACAACATTCGTTCCTGACGCGGTTCCCGCGTGTGCCGGTTGAGTTGCAGTGGACAAATGTGGAGTGCCCGACGTTGAGGCCAAACTACGACGTCGCATCTCCTCTTCCGGTGTGATGCTGCGCTCCAGTTCCGCTTCTATCTCTAAATGTTTCTTGAGTCGCTTCAGATCCAATCCCAAATCTTTAGCTAACTGATAGCGTTCATCTCTGTCCTTGGTGAGTGCCTTCTCAATGATCCGCTCTAATTCCGCGGGTAGATCTGGCCGGTGCAACAAGAGCGAAGGAGGTTCGCGGTGCAGGATCATTGAAAGCACATCTGTCGTCGTTGCGCCTTCAAATGGCAATCGTCCAGACACCATCTCGTACAACACGGCTCCCAAACTCCAAAGGTCAGTGCGCTCGTCTACTTCGAGTCCACGGGCCTGCTCGGGCGACATGTAACTCGCCGTGCCCATCACGATTCCTGGTTCAGTGTTGATTACTTTTGTCTTGGTCCGTGCCTCTGGGTCAGTTTCCTCTACCGTGGTTTCAACCGCTTCATTGGCTAGTTTTGCGAGGCCGAAATCGAGAACTTTTATGAAGCCATCCTTGCGCACCATGATGTTTTCCGGTTTTACATCGCGATGGACAATCCCGGCGTGGTGTGCGGCTGCAAGGGCGGCAGCAGTTTGCGAGGCAATATCAAGAGCTTCCCGCAATTCGATGCCGCCGCGCGTCATACGCTGTCGCAGCGACTCACCTTCAATGTACTCACTGGCGATGAAATGCATTCCATTGTGTTCACCGATTTCGTGGATGGTGAGAATGTTTGGATGATTTAGCCCGCTGGCCGCATAGGCCTCACGCTCGAAGCGCGCGAGGCGCAACCTGTTTTGGGTGAAGTCTACTGGCAGGATCTTAACAGCGACATTGCGACGGAGGCGGGTGTCGTGGGCCAAATAGACTTCACCCATTCCACCTTTACCGATCAGCGATCGGATCTCGTAGTGACCGAGTCGAGTACCTTGGGGGATTGTCATCGTGTCCGAGCGGTAAATGAAGAGTTGCGCAAATCTTAACCGAAAGCGTTCGCCAATTCTAGCTCAGGAAATCTCAAGCCAAAAGTCTTGCGAACGTCACTTCGCATCAACTATGTACTGTCGTCAACGGTCACGGTCTTTTCTATTTGTGGCCAATTTGTGGAC
>CBFGMX010000311.1:0-2775 GCA_965649955.1 uncultured bacterium | reverse complement strand
GCGTCGCGAGACCGCGAAAGAGAAAACTCGCCAAGCCTTCAAGCCCTGAATGGTTCATGGGCCAGGAACTCGCAGTGTTCAGTCCAATGCTTTGTCAGGTTCTGGTCAGGATCGGGATCTATGTGATAATTCGCCGCGAAGATGGACCCGGATACCGACATCGGCGGCGCGCAGCAGCGGTTTCCCGTCACGAACCAGTCAGCGATCGCAGCCGCGCGCAGTGAAGACCACGTGGTGCGGCAACGCGCCTTCAATACCATCCTCACCAGCTACTGGAAACCTGCTTATAAATACATTCGCCTTAAGTGGCAGGCAAACAACGAAGACGCAAAAGATCTGACGCAGGGATTTTTCACGAACGCCTTCGAGAAGAATCACTTTGCCAACTACGACGCGCGCAAGGCGAGCTTCCAAACCTATCTGCGAACGTGTCTCGACGGCTTTGTCGCCAACGAAAGAAAAGCAGGAAAACGTTTGAAACGCGGCGGCGACGCCAACCACTTTCAACTCGACTTCCTCAGCGCCGAAGACGAGATTGCCATGCAGGCGGCGAACGTCGATCTGAGTTTTGAAGACTATTTTCACCGCGAGTGGGTGCGCTGGATGTTCACGATGTCCGTTGACACGTTGCGCGAACGATGCGAGGCGTCAGGACGGAAAGTACACTTCCAGTTGTTTGCCGCTTACGACCTCAGAGATGACGAGAACACCGGAGTCTCATACGCGTCACTCGCGAAAACATTCGCTCTCGACCCGGCGACAGTGAACAACTATCTCGCCGCCACACGCCGCGACTTCCGCCGCATCGTCTTAGACAAGCTGCGAGAGATCACCGCGACTGACGAAGAGTTTCGCACCGAAGCACGCTCACTACTCGGAGTCGACGTGAAATGAACTGGCTGTCGGACAGAAAAGTGAGCCACCTGCGATCGGTCGTCAGCAATCCCGACTTCAGCGGCACCAAGTACACCTTCGTCAAAGAGTTGGCGCGCGGCGGCATGGGGACCGTCTATCTCGTCGAAGACACGGAACTCAATCGCGAGGTGGCGATCAAAGTGCTCAGCACGCCCGAGATGAACGAAGATCTCCGGCGGCGGATGATTCGCGAAGCGCAGATCATCGCACGACTCGAACATCCCGGCATTGTGCCGGTGCATGACGTCGGAGTGCTGCCCGATGGGCGAGTCTTCTACGCGATGAAGTTTGTCCGGGGAGTGCGACTTGACGAATATGCCGCGAGCACAAGCTCGACGAGAGAGCGGCTGCGAAAGTTTCAAGCGGTGTGTGATGCCGTTGCGTTTGCGCATGCCCACGGCGTGATCCATCGCGACTTGAAACCGCAGAACATCATGATCGGATCGTTTGGCGAAGTGCTCGTGCTCGACTGGGGCGTCGCCAAGATCTTGCGTGATGCGCGTGATGGAGTCGGTTCTGAAGCGGATACTTTGATGTTGCCCGGTCGCGATGACCCGGCGGCGAGGACCAGCAACGACACGAGTCAAGGCACGGTAATCGGAACGCGCCAGTACATGTCGCCCGAGCAGGCACGAGGAGAGATCGATCAGCTCGACGAACGATCTGATATTTACTCGCTGGGCGCGGTGTTCTATTTTTTGCTGACCGATCAGCCACCAAACGACGAGCGGCCGCGCGCCGTAAACCCGAAGATCAGCAAGGCGGCGGAGGCAGTCTGCCTGAAAGCAATGGCGCGAGAACGTCCCAATCGCTATGCGAGCGCCGCCGATTTGTCCGCCGACATCGCTGGACTGCTCGACGCGGAGCCTGTTTCAGCTTACCGGGAAAATAGTTACGAGAAGGCCAGCCGGTGGATCGGCAAGAACCGTTTTCTCGTGCTTTTGGTGCTTGCGTACCTCCTGATGAGAATTTTTTTCATTTTCACCTCGCGCCGTTAAAGAAATCGCCCGCGACGTTTAATAGAAGGATAAGAACAACCCCCGAAGGAGAGATACACATGTCGAAACCGCTTATTGGAGTGATACTCGGCGCCGTGCTCGGCGCAATCGACGGACTCACGGCCTGGTTCACGCCGGAAGTCAGAAATGAGCTTGGCGGGATCGTGATCGGCTCGACGATCAAGGGAATCATTGCCGGAATCGCGATTGGGTTTTTCGCGAAGAAGTTTCAATCGTTGCCGGTTGGAATAGTGTTCGGCTTGATTGTCGGAGCGTTACTGGCGCTGCCGATCGCGTTGATGCAGGGTGGGTATTACTTTGAGATCATCGTGCCCGGCACCCTCGTCGGACTGATCGTTGGGTTTGCCACGCAGAAATACGGCAAGTCGCCGACGCCCGCGAATAGTTAACTAAGTCTTACTGGTCCAACAAATTTTGAAGGAGAGGTGGATAGATGCCTAGAGTTGTGCACTTTGAGATTCACGCGGCCGATCCGGAGCGCGCCGTCAACTTTTACAAGACGCTGTTCGACTGGAAGTTTCAGAAATGGGAGGGGCCAATGGACTACTGGCTCGTCACGACTGGACCAGACGATCAGCCGGGAATCAACGGTGGATTGATGCGCCGTCAGGGCGAGATCGACGGGCAGGCCGTGATTGCTTACATTTGTACGGTCGATGTGACTGACGTAGATGCGTCGACGAATACGGCGCTGTCGAACGGCGGGCAGATCGCGCTTCCGAAGATGTCGATCCCGGGAGTCGGCTGGTTGGTCTATTGCAAAGATACCGAAGGCAACATCTTCGGCATGATGCAAAACGATCCGAACGCTCAGTAGTCTTCAACACAAGAGGCACAAGAG
>CBFGMX010000310.1:0-2789 GCA_965649955.1 uncultured bacterium | reverse complement strand
ACTTTGCCACCGGTGAGAATCGCGATGTCTTCGAGCATCGCCTTGCGACGATCGCCGAATCCAGGCGCCTTCACGGCCGCGATGTTCAACGTGCCGCGGAGCTTGTTCACAACCAGGGTCGCCAGCGCTTCGCCTTCGACGTCTTCGGCGATGATCAGCATCGGCTTGCCCATTTTGGCTACCTGTTCCAACAACGGCAGCAGGTCCTTCATCGAGCTAATCTTCTTCTCGTTGATCAGGATGAGCGGATTATCGAGCACCGCTTCCATTCGCTCGGGATCCGTCACGAAGTAGGGGCTCAGGTAACCGCGGTCGAACTGCATACCTTCGACTACTTCGAGCGACGTTTCCATCGTCTTCGACTCTTCAACCGTGATCACGCCGTCTTTTCCGACCTTGTTCATCGCTTCCGCGATGATGTTGCCGATCGTGGTGTCGCCGTTGGCGGAAACAGTACCGACCTGGGCAATAGCGTCGCCCTTGACCGGCTTCGACAGCCGCTTGATTTCCGCCGTCGCGCGCTCGACAGCCTTGTCGATACCGCGCTTAAGGGCCATCGGGTTGGCGCCGGCTGCGACGGTCTTGACGCCTTCACGGAAGATCGCCTGCGCGAGCACGGTCGCGGTGGTGGTGCCGTCGCCCGCGACGTCTGAGGTCTTGGAAGCGACTTCGCGAACCATCTGCGCGCCCATGTTCTCGAGCGCGTCTTTCAACTCAATCTCTTTTGCGACGGTGACGCCGTCTTTGGTGATCGTGGGTGAGCCAAACTTCTTATCGATTACCACGTTGCGACCCTTGGGGCCGAGGGTGATCTTCACAGCGTCGGCGAGCTGGTTGATGCCGCGCAGAATCGCCGCACGCGAGTCCTCACCGTGAATTACTTGCTTTGCCATCGTTATTTACCACCTTTCTTTCCGCTGCTGGCTGCGCCCGCGCGCTCGAGGATTCCGAGAATTTCGTCCTCGCGCATGATCAGCAGTTCTTCGCCGTCGATCTTGATTTCCGAGCCGCTGTACTTGCCGAACAGAACGCGGTCGCCCTGTTTTACATCGAGGGGCTGACGGGTTCCGTCCTCTTTATATTTGCCTTCGCCGACGGCGACGACTTCGCCTTCCTGGGGTTTTTCTTTGGCAGTGTCCGGGATGATGATGCCGCCCCGAATCTGCTCGCCTTCTTCGATCCGCTTGACGATCACGCGGTCATGAAGAGGCCTGATATTGGTTGCCATACCTTGGTCTCCTTTCGACTTTGCCTGCGATATTGGTGAATTTTAATTATGAAAACATCCGTGCCTGGCACTCTATGAGTTTGAGTGCTAAGAATAGAGGGCGGAGGCGGAGGTTGTCAACAGGGAGAGCAGAATCATTGGTCATATATCATTTGACATTTCTGATTTATCATTTTGCCGGGGCGCGTGTTTCTCGTGCGCGCAAGGGCTTGAGAAGTGCAACAAAATGGCAAATGAGAAATGTCAAATGATATATGACCAATGATGTTGTACACGACCAATGATTTGCTTGCTCGGAACGGACTTTACCGGGCGGCGCGTTTGAGGGCGCGGTAACCGTTGCGGTCCTGTTTTTCGTACGTGGCGACGCGCTTGGCGAGGGTGTTCCGGTGGATTCCGAGGACGACGGCGGTCCGGGACAGATGCTGTTTGTTCTTCGCCAGCGCCTTCTTTATATAGAGCTTCTCAAACTCCCCGATGGCCTCGTCCAGGAGGATGTGGCCCTCCAACATCTCGTCGATTAGGGTTTCGAGACGGTTGTGAATCAAAGCTCTTTTCCTGTCAGTAGTCTGTAAGCTTCGAGGTAGCGCGCGGTGGTGGCGCTGGCGACTTCCGCCGGGATCGCCGGCGCAGGCGGTTTCTTATCCCAGTCAAGGGTTTCCAGGTAGTCGCGCACAAACTGTTTGTCGAATGACGGCTGTGAACGCCCGGGCTCGTACGACTCAGCCGGCCAGAAGCGCGACGAGTCAGGCGTCAGCACTTCATCGACCAGCATCAACTCTCCGTTCTGGTCTAAACCAAACTCGAACTTCGTATCGGCGATGATGATGTTGCGTTCGCGCGCGTAGTTGTGTGCTTCGGTGTAAAGACGCAACGAAGTGTCGCGCAGCAACGCGGTCTTCTCGGCGCCGATCAAATCGCGCACCTGATCTTCAGTGATGTTCTCGTCGTGTCCCTGTTCTGCTTTGGTCGACGGAGTGAAGATCGCTTCCGGTAGTTTCGCCGACTCCTGCAAACCTTCCGGCAGCTTGTGACCGCAGACTTCGCCGGTACGTTTGTAGTCTTTCCAGCCCGACCCGACGAGATAACCACGCACCACACACTCGACCGGAAATACCTCGGCGCGTTTCACAAGCATCGATCGCCCCGCTAGAGTCTGCGAGTGACGTCGCACTGACTCCGGCATGTCTTCCATTCTGCTGGCGATGAGATGATTGGCGACTACGTGTCCCAACTTCTCGAACCAAAATTCGGAAAGCGCGGTCAGCACTTCGCCTTTTCGTTCGATCGGCGTGGGAAGAATGCAGTCGAATGCAGAGATGCGATCGGTGGCGACGATCAGCAAGCTGTTGTCGTCAATTGCGTAAACGTCGCGCACCTTTCCGCGACGCACCAACTTCAGATCGGATAGTGATGTTTGCAGCAGAGTGGCAGCACTCATTGTCGATGGCTGCCTTGAAGCAGCGAAGATTCAATTTTTTAGAGGCTAGGCCGGATTGTGCTCGCGCGAAAAAACTTTGTCAAGACACACTCTGATTTAAGTAACACAAAGAGGCACAAG
>CBFGMX010000309.1:0-2823 GCA_965649955.1 uncultured bacterium | reverse complement strand
CGATGAACGTGCTGGTACAAAATATCGCGCTGCTGCGGAATGAACCCTGCCTCACGAATCAGAAATTGCAACATCTTTTCGTCCGCGCGATTGTGAGCGCCGGCTGCCGACACCACGTTCTCCTCGATCATGATCGAACCCATGTCGTTTGCGCCGAAGCGCAGCGCCACCTGTCCGAGTCGCAATCCCTGCGTCAACCATGACGACTGGAAGTTCTCGATGTTATCGAGGAACAGTCGTGACACCGCCAGCATCTTCAGATAGTCGACACCGGTCGGCTCGTCTTTGATCCGCCGGCCGAGTGCGGTGTTTTCGCGTTGGAAAGTCCATGGGATAAACGCGGTGAAGCCGCCGGTTTCGTCCTGTAGATCGCGAATCCGCTGCAAGTGTCTCACGCGGTGCTCGATGCGATCGCCGATACCAAACATCATCGTCGCCGTCGATCGTAAGCCGACGCGGTGGACCGCGCGCATTACGTCGAGCCATTCGTCAGTCGTGCACTTGGTTGCCACACGTTTGCGCACTTCGTCGTCGAGAATCTCCGCACCTCCGCCGGGGAGACTGTAGAGACCCGCCGCTTTCAAACGCGCCATGATCGTTTCGTAATCGAGTTTCGAGATGAGATGGAGGTTGTGTATTTCCGGCGGCGAAAAGCAGTGCAACTGAAATCCCGGATACCTGGCGCTCAACGAACGCAGCAGATCTTCGTACCACTCGATGCCGAAGTCGGGGTGAAGTCCGCCCTGCATTAGCACGCCGGTCCCGCCGAGCGCGATCGTTTCGTCGATCTTCTGACAGATCTCGTCGAATGTGCGGACGTAAGTATCGGGCGCACCGGGCCTACGATAGAACGCGCAGAACGTGCAGACTACGTTACAGACGTTTGTGTAGTTGATGTTGCGATCGATGATGTAAGTGACGACGTTGTCCGGGTGACGTCGGGCGCGAATCTCATCCGCGGCAACGCCCATGCGAGCGATATCGTGCGACTCGAGCAGCGTCGTGCACTGTTCGATCGACATGCGTTCGCCCGCAAGCACTCGATCGAGAATTGGTTGAATACTGTTCATGGGAGTCTCAAATGTACCGTAACGGCTTTACTCGTTCAATCAATCGGTGCTTGTGGGCCAGTTCGAAGTAGAGTTCGAGCCCGCGTTGCATCGACTCGTCTACGCGATAGACGATGTTTTCGGTCAGATATTTTCGTAAATCCATCTGCGGAATCTTCTCTTTGTAAGCGCTAACAATCTCGTCGATCTTTGTTACGCCCTCGTCGCGTGCCCCCGCGAAATCAACGTCGATTCCTTCCTCGCGCAACATCCACATAGCAAAAACGAATCCGAACCCGGTGTAGTTGCGCCAAAGAGTCGCCATGTCCCACACCTTCAAACCGGTTCGCGGGAACGTCATGCCGGGATCGCCGATAATCAACGCCGCATCGTTCCGTTCCAGCATTTCGTCGAGGTTCGGCGACCGTGTGGTCCACTGCGGCTCGCGTTCCAAAAACTCTCTGAAGATGATTTTGACGAGCGTTGCCGACGTGCGCGACGATTCGTCCAAAGCGACGGTGCGGATTTTTTCAAGTTGCGTGTTCTTGGAAACGAGCACGACGCTGAGCACTTCGTTTTGCGAACCGACGCAAACGTCCGGCACGAGAGCGCCGTCCGGGATGCGCTGATACTCGATCACCGGCACCAGCGCCGCATCCACTTCGTTTAGCGACAGAAGTTGCGCGCAACGCGCGGGAACGGCGTCGATAAAATCGACCGTGCCACGTTTCGATCCGTTAAGGAAACTCCAAATAAGGGGCGCCGAATTTAAGTAGGTTGAAGCAGCGAGCCGGAACCGCGGATTGGTTGTCATGCGTTTGAATCAGTGTTTCTATGTTGACTGCGAGTATACTATCGACCGATGACTTTCTACGACGTTACTGTTCCTTTATCAAATAATCTGCCCACTTATCCGGGCGATCCGGGAATTCAGATCGACGACTGGCGCAGCCTTGCAAAGGGTGATGGCGCGAACGTTTCCGTAGTGAACTTCGGGGCGCACACCGGAACGCACGTCGATGCCCCGGCGCATTTCATTGAAGGCGGGGAAAAGATCGAATGGCTGCCGTTTGAATCCCTAATCGGTGAAGCACTTGTCGTTGAAGTGCCTGAGCACCAGAAAGTGATCGATGGAGCGTTGGTCGTCGCGCACGTTCCACCTGGAACCGAGCGTGTGCTCTTCAAGACGCGCAATTCCGCGTTTTGGAGCGAGGTACCACCAGCGTTTCATACAGATTTTACTCACCTGAATCTCGAGGCCGCGACATTGCTCCGCGACCAGGGCGCGAAACTCATTGGCATCGACTATCTCTCGATCGAAAAATTTAAATCGGGCAATCACGCGGTGCACCTCGCATTGCTTTCCAAAGGCGTCGTGATCCTGGAAGGACTGAATCTGGCCGCCGTTCCAGCCGGACGATACGAACTGATTTGTCTGCCTTTGCGACTGCGCAGCGAGCTCGGCGATGGCGCCCCAGCGCGCGCCGTTTTAAAGACTCTTGACTAGACAAGAAAACCCAAAGTACCGCGAACGCGTTTATTCGATCGTGCGGCGCATTCCGCCCGGACGCGTCATGACGTACGGCCAGATCGCGGAACTGCTTGGCGAAGGTTACACGCCGCGAACGGTCGGCTTCGTCATGCACGCGTCGCCTGACGGGACGCCGTGGCATCGCGTCTTGAATGCGCAGGGCGCGTGTTCGACCGGCCGCGTCGTGTTGCCGCACGACAAGCAGCAGCGCATGCTCGAACAGGAAGGCGTCGTGTTCAATAA
>CBFGMX010000308.1:0-2832 GCA_965649955.1 uncultured bacterium | reverse complement strand
GTGCAAGTCTTGACATCGCCCGCTGCGACAGTGCCGGAGCAATCGGCAGATTGGCTTTCCGCGTAGCCGCTCGGCCCGCTCTCCGAAACACTGTAAGCGCCGGGGTCGAGCGTAATCGTCGTACCTGGTGCCTCGGCTCCAGCGAATGACGCCGAACTAGGGTTGGTGGCTGTCACGTTCATCGTGAAGTCACTAGCCACAGCTGTGCCGCCGCTGTCGTTGATTACGTGCTTAATAACGGTCAGTTTTGGTTTCTTAGTGTTCGTGAACGTGCAAGTCACGACTTCACCCGCACTCAAATCGATTGAACTTGGATCTTGCGGAGAATCTGTTGTTGACGTACACGTGGCTGTGGTGGAGTAGTCTGAATTCGCTGTTTCACTGACCGAGTAATTGCCCGGTTCCAGGAATCCACTGTCGTTAGGTGTGGCCGCGTCGGTCAGACTAAACGGACTTCCGTAATCGGTAGTAAAGTCAAAGCTGGTTGTGTCACCCCCAGGGTTGGTGACCTTATCGACAATAATCTTGCCCCGTGTCTGGTTGAACGCAGTATTAGTGAAAGTACAAATGGTCTCGAGGCCTGACTGTA
Source organism: uncultured bacterium (assembly GCA_965649955.1). Classification (GTDB taxonomy): domain Bacteria; phylum Acidobacteriota; class Blastocatellia; order Pyrinomonadales; family Pyrinomonadaceae; genus PSRF01. The sequence goes on along the minus strand of CBFGMX010000308.1, from coordinate 2,243 downwards.
TTGAGACTCCGGAGATCGCCGTACTGCCATTAAAGGTACCGGTGCTTTGTGGGACAGTGGTCTGCACTGCGCATGTAGCATTTGTCAGATCCCACTCGGATGGCACAACTTCCGTAATGCTCAAACTATTTGTTGGCGCAAACGACACCATGTTCGCTACGACAACATCAGCCTGCTGACCTGTAATACTCTTCGAGAAGCTGCTAACACCACCTTGCGATGAAGGAGTGGTATTAAATGCAAAATCTGTTGACGTACTGTCGTTGGTTTGAGTGGTCTTCTTGATAGTAAGAAAACCGCTGTTAGGGGTAATCACGCATTCCGACGGGTCTGAATTGGGTACCTGAGAAGGAAAGGAACAAACATTGAGCAGCGACGCCGAGGGTGCTTGAAAGTCGCTCAGTTGGATTGTACAGGCGGCAACAGTATCATCAGATACACAGCCCGGCTTATCACGGCATTGGTTTCCTTGACCATGACTCGCGACGGCCTTAAAAGGATCGGAGTTAGACACCACAGTAGCTGTGCAAGAAGATGAGAAAGTAGTAATCAACGAATTGGGTTGGTCACACCTATCTGTTTTTCCATCTCCGCAGGAGTAAAGTCTAGTCGACTGAAACGTGGCCGGGACTCCGGTTACCGTGACGCATAACGCATAGTTGGCAAAGCCATCACCGTCCGTGTCGAAGAGGCCACATGCGTCGCCACTGTTCCCACCAGTCCAAGCTGTATCATCCCAATTCCACATTACTCCCATAGAAGTCGGCAGGTTTCCGTTATCGGTTGACAGTTGATTGAGATCTTTTTGGCCTACTTCGTCATCTACTCCACCGTCATCGACAACCGTTACCACGACATCAGTAAATATCGTTTGTGCTTTCAAGCCCGACAAACTGCCAGAAGCTGTAAGAAGGAGGATGCTATCTAGGGCAGTGGGATCGACCAACCAGTTCGTATTAATATTGCCACTCCCATCGCTGGTCGTCGAAAATGGGTTATACGCACTTGAATTGGATTTCCCATTTAGCATCACGATGCGAACCGTCACAGTTTCGTTTGGGTCAAATCCATTTCCCTGAATGGATACTGTCTCACCCTGCTCATAATCAAACTTGTTTGTACGGACCATTGCGATTCGGCTGAAGGCAGTTGAAAGGCTTACTCCCGAAGTGCTGCCCAACGCCGATGCGACGAAGTTGTTTCCGGAAGAATCGTTTTGACTTAAGCTCCAGGTTGCGCTAATCGTCCCGTCAGGGAGAGCAGCCGTTGTAAACGCGTCGTGGCCTGCCCCAGATTCGGCACTGCCGTCTGCGTGTTTTACCTGAAGCGTTACTGTTTCACCTGGCAAGAATCCAAAGCCGCTGATCTTCACGGTCTCACCAAAGAGATAGCCGGTTTTATCAGTGGTGAGAGGCGGAAGCGGTTCCTGAACCGGAAGCGGATCCTGAACAGTCAGGAAACCTTCGCCCAATTCAGGGCGCAAATCCTTAGCAGAAACCGGCGGATTGCCGAGGATCGTACTGATCTTTCGAGAGACTCTCCTGGCTACGTCAGGATTCGCGGCTGTGCCGATGTAACCCATTGCAATAGCCGCTGAAAAAACAAATGCACAGATTAAGGTGGCGCGCCATGTGGAATGACGTGTTGTGAAGAGACGGATAGTCCGACGGGTGTTGAACTGAAATGTCATGGGAGCTCCTTCGCTACATACAGCAGAGGCCTGCTTGGTCTGGGGCTGAGAGATTTATGGCTGGGATGGCCATACATCGCAATACGAAAAAAGCGGAAGTCCCTTCCTTCCAGTTCTTGCGACGCTCAGCGGGATGGGAAAGCGTCTACGCGGGTTTGAAATCGTCTGCCCAGAGAGGTTGTCGCGCGGTAGTCGCACGGACAAAAACTTTTTTGGACCAGCGCAATCTTGTTAACTAAACTTTGTTGCCCCTTTGCCAGGTCAAAGCATTCAATTTTTGCGGCAGTTCTATATCTGAATGATATTTTTATTGCAAAGGTCTTACAACGTACGAGAATGCCGATTGCTCTGGCAGGAATTGAGCAATTTTCGCGGCTTGGAATGGCAGTTTACTGCCATTCGCTGACCACCGCTGCGAGCTAGCGGTACGCAACAAAGGAATTATGAGAGAGCAGCACAATGAGCTCAACAATGCTCGACAGAATTCAACCAGCCGTTGAGTTGGTCTCAATCGATCTTCCCGGTTTGGTTTATATTTGCGCCGGCGTTTTTC
>CBFGMX010000307.1:0-2933 GCA_965649955.1 uncultured bacterium | reverse complement strand
CTTCTTTGTGCCTCTTTGTGATACCTCTTTTGTAGCTAGAAGATATTTTCAATCACCAGGAACGCAGCATAAACCGCGACGGCGATCAGGACCGTCGCGGTTACATACCAAAACGGCAACTTGGTCTGGCATGCGGCACACCGCCGCCTTGTCCAATTCGCTTTCCGCTCGCAGTTATAGCAAATCATTCGTACAGCATTTAACGGCAAATCATTCGTTTTGTTTTGCCGGGGAGACTTTCACGCCGTTCGAAGATGGTTTTACATTGGTCCATAGCGGCCAATGATCCGAAATGTCCACCTTGCGGTCGATACCATAACTGGCAGCTTCCAGTCCGCGCAACCATACCCAGTCAAGTCTGAACTCGATAGGCACGATCACAATGCGTCGTTTGAACGTTGATTGAGCGCCGAAGGGCGTTCGCATTCCGGCCTCGGTAAACAGTTTGATCGTCTTTCGGTCGGAGTTTGCTTCCCAGGTATTGAAGTCGCCCATGACGACCGCCGGCATGTTTGACGGATACTGCGCGAGGTCTTCCAGAATGGCTTTGAACTGCTCGAGCTTCTTATTAAACGAGATTCGCGTTTCCGCGTGGATCGAATACACGCGCCACTTTTGATCGTGAATCTCGACGGTTGCGCCCACTGCCACACGCCGTCGCTTATTCGGGCCTTCATGCGGCAACACGATCCGGCGCGCGTCGGAGAGCGGATACGCGCTGAGGATCGCGACGCCCGTCTCTTCTTCATCGCCGGGTTTGGCAGCGGGCGGAGCGGCCCAGGCGTAATGCATGCCCAGCTCGTCCGCCATCAATTTTGCGACGTTGCTGTTTCCAGTCCGTTTCTTGCGCCGGTCAACTTCCTGCAACGCGAGTATCGAGGCGCTGCCGATTTCCGGATCCTGCTGGAGTAGTTTCGTGAGTTCTTTGAGTTCGTCGCCACTGCGCCAGCGGATGTTGTACGACACGATTTTGAATTCAGCAGGCGCGGTTGTCGTCGATTTCACGGTGGCTGCTTTGCCTGCTTCGAACAGGTGAGAGTCGCTGTGTTCGACGTGAGATTTGTTTTGAACGAAGCCGTGATTGGGAGGTGAAAGCAGAACGAACAGAAATACGACCAGAATTACGCGTTTCATGATCCCCTCGTTTTATATCTCGATTTTCAGTCCGTCAAACGCGGCGATCGTCTCGCCTGACCACAGCCGCCTAGCTTCCGCTTCGAGATCGATTCCGTCCCACTCCGGATAGAGATGCGCCAGCACGACCTTTCGAGGTTTACACATTTCCGCCAGCTTCATGGCGTCCTCGAGTTCGAGGTGTATCTCGACGGGTTTGTTTCTCCTGAAGGAACATTCCATCAGCAGGAGGTCGACCTGCTCGGCGAACGTCGCCAGATTCTCTGAAAAACCGGTGTCGGAAGTATAGACAAAAGATTTCGAGTCTTCGCCATTCAACCGCAGCGCCAGGCTTTCGCCTGTGTGCGGAGTCTTGAAAGTGTGGGCGGTCAGGCCTGGAAGTATTTCAAATGCTTCTGCAGGGGCGACTTCGACGATCTCGAAGGGAAATGGTTGTTCGAAAAGCGGGTAGTTGTTCGACTCGTTGATCTTTTGCATGATCCGTTTCAGTCCGGCTGGACCGAAGACGCGCAACCGCTTCGTTCGGCTCTGGGTTTGCGGGGCCCATTTTGAAGCAAACAGAAACGTCGGCAGTCCACCGAGATGATCGAGATGGAAATGGGAGACCCAGATGGCGTCGAGGTTGGGCCAATCGAGTCGTTCCTGGGCCATGCGATGCGCTGTGTCCGCGCTGATGTCGAGCAACACTGAACCGGCGGAGGTTTCGAGCCAGTGTGCGGGTGACGCGCGATCGGGATGGGGAACGGAAGTGCCGGAGCCGAGTACAATCAGTTTCATGCGTCTGCAAGTGTACGCCGTTTTCGCACTTGAGGTGTCCTAGTAACAAGGTTTTTTAGAGTTCGCTTTTAAATGTGTTTCCCGCCTGCGGGGCATCAGTGAAAAAAGGATTTTTAGCTGGGCATCGAAGGTGACACAAATCTGTTAATCTTAACCAGCGGATATGACCTCAAATGAAACCCAGCTCGACGTGCTTGCCGTCTTCTCGCACCCGGACGACGCCGAGTTATCGGTGGCCGGAACGCTCCTGAAGCTGAAGTCGCTCGGCTATCGCACGGGCGTTTGCGATCTGACTCGCGGCGAGATGGGGACCCGCGGAACCCCGGAAATACGCGCCCGTGAAGCCGCCGACGCCGCCCGCATCATGAAACTCGACGCCCGCTTGAACCTCGAACAACCGGACGGTCACGTGTGGCCATCCGAGGTCTCCCGCATCGCCCTGGTTCGGTTGCTGCGAACATACAAACCGAAGGTACTACTAACGACTCACGAAGACGATCCCCATCCGGATCACGCAAGCACTTCGATCATCGTGCGGCAAGCGGCGCGTCTGGCGACGATGGGTCGTTACGACGAGGAATCGGGACTGGCGCCGGTGCCGATGCCTGCGATCATGCATTCGCTTTTTTCACGGAGAATCGTGCCCTCGTTTGTAGTCGACGTGTCGGGGTTTGTAGACGAAAAGATGAACGCGATCCGCGCTTACAAGTCGCAGTTTTACGACGCGAAATCGGAAGAACCGGTGACGCGGATCAGCGCGCGTGGTTTTCTTGAAGAGATCGAGTTACGAATGCGTTACTTCGGGACGTTGATTGGGGTCACAGCAGGTGAGCCTTACTACGTGCGCGAGGCGTTGAACGTTGACGATCCGCTCGCGCTACTCACGCGGCCGATGAACATCTATTCCTGAGCCACAAAGAGGTACAAGAGTTTAGCCACAAAGAGGCACAAGAGGACACAAGAGGCACAAGAGAAAGGAAACTGAGGGAACGAGGCTCAGTACAACAACAGAGTTCAGTACG
>CBFGMX010000306.1:0-2946 GCA_965649955.1 uncultured bacterium | reverse complement strand
TCTCTTTGTAGAACTTGAGTTTCCCTCACCGGATCACCACCATCGTCCCTTCCGGGATTTGATCGTAAAGCTTTTGAATGTCGGACAGGTGCATCACCACGCAGCCCCAGGAAAGATGGCGTGGACCGCTATTTTCCCACTCTCTGATCCAACCGTGAAAACCGATGCCCCCGCCGAGCTTCGTGGTTTCGAGTGTTGCGACTCGCTTTTCCCAAGCGGCCGTAATCGCGGATTGCTGCTGTCGCGAGATCATCTGTTGCGCTACGGCTCGGTCCGCGTCGTATTTGTTTGGGTAGTTAATCTTGATCCAATGCCCACCGTAATAGGCGCCGTATGGTCCGTCGAAATTGCCGCGATGTTTTTTAATCACGAAGTACATACCCTTCGGAGTCTTGTTGTCTCCTTCGACCAGCTTCTGCCCCTTGCCTTGACCAAAACTCACGTCGTACTCCTGATTCAAGACACCCGCCTGATAAAACCTCGCTTTGTAACTTTCCTGATCGACAACGATCAGCTTCGCTTCTTTCTGCGGCACGAAGAGTTGGCGATGCTCGTTGATGAACGCGCTGGGCCTGGCATAGTGTTCCTCGACCCATGCCTGGCTCTTGCCGTTTGACGACGGCCAGTAAGTTGGCGCGAGGCTATCGTCCCAACGCAACTCCAGGTGCAGATGCGCAGCGAAGAGTTTGTCGGGATCCTGGCCAATCGTTCCGATTACCTGCCGGCGCTTTACGACGGCGCCTTCCTTTACCTTGATCTCGTTCAGGTGAGCGTAGAGTGAAATTATCTTGCGCTGCTCGTGGTTTTCGTAGAAGTGATGTTCGATGGTTATTACATTGCCCCACAAGCGGCCGCAGTGTTGAGCAAACGTGACGCGACCATTCGCAACCGCATGAACGTCCTGGCCCAGATCGGTGTTGCCGCCGCCGTTGCCATTCCAGTCCTCGCCTGTATGAATGCCTAGCTCATAGTTTTCTGCAAAGTGAGTCGCGATGCGCCAGCCGTGATATCCGATCCCGGTCGCGATGTCCTTGTAAGGACCTGTGGCATTAGCGTCGCCCACGGGAAAATCGAAACCGTCAGCTGGCGGGATGTCAGTTTCAAGATAGGCGTCGAAGACGTTGCGCGAAGTTTGCTGCTGATTTGGTGGGTTACTGGGAGTGGGGCGCTGACACGCTTGAACGCAGACAATGACGACAATCAGAACGGCCGGTGGCAAATGTTTGAATCTCGTCATTGGAGCGTGAGACGCTTGATACTTTCACTGTCGTTCTGATTATACTTCTCGTTGCGACTTTTACTGGACCAGTTCCTTTCGCTGTCTCCGCTCCTCGCTCTCCTTGATCAAGTCGCTTATGTCCGCAACCGGCCGTATCTCAACTGGTCCAAGTCCATACTTAAACCCTGGAAGTTGCGAGATAAGCTGAACGGCATGATTGAGGTCTCGCGCCTCAAGGATGTGAATGCCGCCGAGCTGTTCCTTGGTTTCCGCGTAGGGGCCGTCGGTCGTCGCGACTTTGCCGTTTTTCCAGTACAGGGTCAACGCGGTGTCCGGAGGCTGAAGAGGCACTTCGGCAACAAGATGTCCGTTGGCGCGCAGATGGTCGTTGTACTCAAAGCATTCGTCGAGCGTTGCGTGTAGCTGGTCCTCGGTCATCCCTTCGAATTTTCCCGGCTCGATGTATCCCAAACAGATGTATTTCATTGTTCTTCTCCTCTCGGTGGGAGCCGGCAGCACAGGTGTCGCAGACTTTCTGTCACTGTTTCAAGTAACGAAGCGCGATAGATCCGGATTTAAAAATCTTTGACTCAACAAGTCTTAATTGCAAGCTCTCCGGCAAGCTAACATCGTCCAACAACCGCCTCCCTTCTCCTGCAACGATTGGATTAACGACAAAACGATATTCATCAACTAGACCAAGCTCTATAAGTTGTGAAGGAAGACTCACACCACCAATCAAAATATTCTTGCCTTCTTCTCGCTTCAATTTAAGTATTTCGTCGTGCAGGTTCGTACGAACAATTCTCGTATTCTTATCTTCAACGCTCTCTAATGATCGTGAAAAAACTATTTTGTCGATGGAGTCAAATATTCGAGCAAATTCGTTCGATGCTTTTGTCATAGACTGGGTTTTTGCGACTTCGGGCCAAAAAGGGACCATCAATTGGTATGTGATACGCCCAAAGACGAGCAGGTCAACCTCACGCAGGAGGTCGGTAAAATATTCATGTGTCTCGTCATCAGCAACCCCCTTGGTGTGGTCGACGCAGCCATCTAAGGTAATGTTGATTGCGAAGATTAGATTTCTCATTTGATTGTCCTGACCCTCCGATCAAGTTGTTATTGCGCGAATGTTCCGGTTTGGACTGCACCGGCGCGCTCGTAATTCGCGAGAATGACGCCAGTCGAACCGACAATGCTTTCTGTTACTTTGAACGCGGCCGGGATCGTTCCCTCGGCAAACAAACGTTTTCCCTCGCCCAGGGTTATTGGATAGATCATCAACCAGAAATTATCGACCAGATCATGCTTCATAAGCGTCTGGAGCAGATTACCGCTTCCCCAAATGTGCAGATCGGGTCCTTCCCCTTGCTTGAGCTCGGCGACTTTTTTCGCGACATCACCGTTCAAAAACACCGAGGGTTGCCATTCGGAAGAAGTCATGGTGTTCGAGGCGACGTATTTAGTGGCCGTGTTGACGTTGGGCCAAATGTCGCCATGTTGCGGCCAAAACGCCGCCCAAATATCAAAAGTTTTGCGGCCCAGCAACAGGTCGAGCGGCATATCCAGCATCTTTTTCACAGCCGCGCCGATCGCCTCGTCGTCAAAGGGCGCTGACCATCCGCCATACGCAAAGCCGTCGCTGGTATCTTCGTCCGGCCCGCCTGGGGCTTGTATGACACCATCAAGGGAGATATGTTCAAGCACAATAATTTTTCTCATGA
>CBFGMX010000305.1:0-2998 GCA_965649955.1 uncultured bacterium | reverse complement strand
ACAAGACCGAGCCACAAGAGGCACAAGGAAAGAAACTGACAAGGGACACTCTCACTAATTAAATCCTTTTGTGCCTCTTGTGTCTTTTGTGCCTCTTTGTGGCTAATACACCTCGCGAAGCTAGATCTTCCCGGCTTTCATGTCCGCCAGACGTTTCTCGAAGTTTGTGGTGTCGACCTTGTCGGCCTTGCCGCGTTGAATCGCCTGTTCTCCCAACGCAAACGCTTCTTCCTTCTTACCGGCCTTGTACAACGCATTCGCTTTGGACGACAGGTTCTGGAACGTCTCTTTCACTTTGATCGACTGCTCAATCCACATCATGCCCTGCGCATCGTCAGCCGGATTATTGTTGTTAATGAGATAGTTCCCGGCCTGCAACGGCGTGCGCCAGTCATCCGGCTTGGCGCCGGCAACCGTCGTCTTCAACTTCGCGAGAGTGGCGGCCGGCACGTCCGGAACTTTGATCGTGAACGGAACGCTGATCTTTTCCCAGCGAATGTTCACCTGCGCCGAGTCGTCGCCGACAGGATCGAAAGAGAACGCCAACCATTCCTGGTTTTCGTTGACCATCGACGGCTTCGCTTTGACGCGCAACGTATCTTTCGCGGGATCGTAATTAAAACTACCCCATTGATTCGCGGTGCTATTGAAAACGATCGTCCACTCGTCTTTCGCAGGGATCGTGTGCAGACTGTAGCTGCCCGCCGGAAGTTTTTGACCGTTGATCAGGACGTCGTCAGTTACGACGAACATCGTCGCGTCGTCCGCGCCCGTGCGCCAGATGTGTCCGTACGGAACGATCGCCGCGTCTTTCGGACGGACCTGTTGATTGTCGAGCGTCGCCTCACCTTTGACGGCGGCTTCCTGCCCGGGCAGCGGATCGCCCCAGATTTTGCGGCCTTTGACCCCCGGACGGCTGTAGGTGATTGTGACATCGGTTACTCCGATTCTTTGCATCACGCTCGCCTTTTGACTCGGGCGCGGCAGGACCACCTGCGCGGAGGCAGAAACGGCGAAGCAGAGAACAAATAGAACGGCGGAGATGGATATGCTGCTACGTTTCAGTAAACTCATTGTCTGGCTTTCTCCTCGAGATGGGTTTGGCGCATGATACAATCCCGCGCCACGACAATTCAAACTCAGTTCATTGTTCTAAAATCCGTGTTCCTTTTTCTCTTCGCGTTCGGCTATTTCGGCTTGGAGGGAAACACGGATAGAAGAAATGGAGGACACGTCTCAGATGTCTAAGCACATCTCTCCCGGCGCCGTAATTCGCCGCCTTGGTCTGCTCTTAATCGTCGTTGCCGTCTCATGCTTCGGCGCACTGACTATTTCCAACACAGTCGAAGCACAAAACGGGCACGGAGGCCAAACTCGACTGCTGCGGACTCCCACCGTCAGCACAACACAAATCGGGTTCGCCTATGCGAACAATATCTGGGTAGTCCCACGAAGCGGCGGCAGCGCGCGCCGCCTTACGAGTTTTCAGGGCCAGACTACCAATCCACACTTTTCACCTGACGGCAGATGGATCGCTTTCAGCGGCGAATACGCCGGCAACTTCGACGTGTACCTCGTTCCGAGTGAAGGCGGCGAGCCGAAGCGCCTGACGTGGCATCCCGGCGCCGACATAGTCGAAGGTTGGACACCGGATGGTAGATCGATCCTCTTCTCCTCGACTCGCGCGACGTGGGCGCCCAGCGGCGCGCCGCGCTTCTGGACCGTTCCATCCGAAGGCGGCGTCGAAGAACCGATGCCGTTGCCGCGTGCCTACCAGGGAAAAATCTCTCCCGACGGCACTCGCATCGCCTATCGCCTGAACAACTCGTGGGACGAAGAGCGCCGCAACTATCGCGGCGGCCAAAACCGCCCGATCTGGATCGTCGATCTCAAAACTTACGACCTCGTTTCCCCGCCGTGGACTGACTCTAAAGACACCATGCCCGTTTGGGTTGGCGACTCGGTTTACTTCATCTCCGATCGCGACGGCGTCGCAAATATCTGGGAGTATCAAACAAAGAGTCAAAAGTTGGCCCAGATCACGAAGTTCACCGACTTCGACGTGAAGTCGATGGACTCGGGCGCGGGCGCGATCGTGTTTGAACAAGCCGGTTACGTTCACGAACTCGATCCAAAGAGCGGCAAGTCGAAAATCGTGAACATCGTCGCCGCCGGCGACTTTCCCTGGATGATGCCAAATTGGGAAGATGTCTCGAACCGGATCACAAACATGGCCGTGTCCCCGACCGGCAAACGCGTGGTAGTCGAAGCACGCGGCGAGATCTTCACTATCCCCGCGGACAAAGGCGACGTGCGTAATCTCACGAACTCGAGCGCGTCCGCGGAACGCGATCCGGCATGGTCGCCGGACGGAAAGTTTGTTTCGTACTTCAGCGACAAGTCAGGCGAGTACAAACTCGTCATCGAATCCCAGGACGGACTGACACCTCCGCGCGAGATCACTATCGCCAAACCGACTCGCTACTACACCCCTTCATGGTCGCCTGATTCGAAGAAACTTCTGTTCACTGATACGAACCTGAAAGTGTGGGTGCTCGATCTTGCAACAGAACAGGCGAAGATCGTCGGCAACGATCCGTGGATGGTCCCGCAAAGAACGTTGAACCCGACGTGGAGTCCGGATTCGAAGTGGGTCGCTTATGCGAGCCGTTTGCGATCGCTGTATCACGCGATTTTCATCAGCAATGTCGAGACGGGTGAGTCGAAGCAGATCACGGATGGACTGGCGGACGCCGTTTGGCCCACGTGGGACGCGAGCGGGAAGTATCTGTGGTTTCTCGCATCGACAGATTTCGGCCTGCGGTCGCAGTGGCTGGACATGACTTCTTACGATCGCGAAACAACTTTCGGGTTGTATCTCGCGGTGCTGAAGAAGACGGACTCGAGCCCGTTGTTGCCGGAGAGTGATGAAGACCGCGGCGTAGGGACGGGCAGGCCCCGACCTGCGCCAGGTTCATGCGAGCCGCCCGCGGGAGCA
>CBFGMX010000304.1:0-3018 GCA_965649955.1 uncultured bacterium | reverse complement strand
AGTACGAACGTACGAAGATCTATTGAAGAGCCCGCACGATGAGAACCTCTACGAGCACTACGCGACTTCGCAGTTGGCGCTCGTCGACTCAGTCAGCGGCCGCGCCACTCCACTCGGTCAACCCGCGATCTTCTCATCAGTCGATGCAGCGCCCGGCGGCAATCACATCCTTGTCACGCGGGTGCATCGTCCATTCTCATATCTCTTTCCCGATTCAGCGTTTCCACGCGACGTCGAAGTCTGGGACACGAAAGGCAAGCCCGCTTACAAAGTTGCCAGCCTGCCGCTTGCGGATCAGGTACCCATCAACGGTGTCCCTACTGGACCACGCTCCGTACGGTGGCGGCCCAACGAACCCGCTGCTCTCGTGTGGGTGAAGGCCCTGGACGACGGTAATCCGCGAAAGAAGGTGGCCCATCGCGACAGCGTACTCACGCTGAAAGCACCATTCGCCGGCGAGCCGGTCGAACTGTTCAAAACTGAGCACCGGTTCGGCTCCGGCGGCTTCGGGGAAAAAGGCGGGTTGGTCTATTTCACCGATTTCGATCGCGACAAACGTTGGCAGCGAACGTTCGTCTTTTACCTCGACAAACCCGACGTTCCGCCGAAACTTGTCTCGAGCCGCAACCAGCAGGATCGCTACAACGACCCCGGCACGCCGGTGACGCGCGTTGTCTCAGGCCAGCGCGCAATCCTGCAAAACGGCGATTTCATTTACTTGACCGGCAACGGCGCCACTCCGGAAGGTGATCGCCCGTTCCTCGATCGCCTCAATTTGCAGACGCTAAAAACTGAACGCATCTTCCGCAGCGACGCAGACAGCTACGAAACAGTCGTCGCCTTATTAAGCGACGACGGCAAACAGTTTCTGACGAGACGCGAGTCGCCCACGGAAGCGCCAAACTACTTCGTCCGCACTGTTACCGAAGCTGCAACCGCTTCCAACTCTGCACTCGGACGCCGTCCTTTGACGCAGTTTCCCGATCCGACTCCACAGTTGCGCGGAATCAAGAAGCAGTTGATTACTTACAAACGCGCCGACGGCGTGCAATGCTCGTTCACACTCTACCTGCCGCCCGACTACAAACCGGGAACGAGATTGCCAACGGTCGTTTGGGCCTATCCGCTCGAGTTCACCGACGCCGGCACGGCCTCGCAGGTCACCGGCTCCACGCAACGAGCGACTTCGATTGGCGGCGCTTCGCACCTGTTCTTTCTGTTGGAAGGCTACGCCGTGCTCGACGACGCGACCATGCCCGTCGTCGGTACTCCCGAAACAGTCAACAACAATTACGTCGAACAGATCACGATGAGCGCGAAAGCCGCGATCGACAAAGCGACGGAGCTTGGTGTCACAGATCCCGATCGTGTCGGCGTCGGCGGTCACAGCTACGGCGCGTTCATGACCGCGAACCTGTTGGCCCATACGGATCTGTTCCGCGCCGGCATCGCTCGCAGCGGCGCTTACAATCGCACCTTGACGCCGTTTGGTTTTCAGAACGAGCGACGCACGCTCTGGGAAGCGTCGGAGATGTACCTGAAGGTCTCGCCTTTCATGTACGCGCAGAAGATCAACGAGCCCATGCTGATGATCCACGGCGAGGCAGATGACAACACCGGCACGTTTCCGATTCAATCGGAACGCATGTACCAGGCATTGAAAGGACACGGCGGGACGGTGCGGCTGGTGATGCTGCCGCACGAAGCGCATGGTTACGCGGGGCGCGAAAGTATCGAACACGTGCTGTACGAAATGATCACCTGGTTCGACAAGTACGTGAAGAACGCATCGCAACGGTCCAAAGATACATCCACGGATCAAAAATAGTTTTTGATTAGTTCGATCTGTGGAGTTGATTCGTCAGGTAACACGACGGTCACAACGTCGAACCGATAAGCTTCGTTTTCCAACTCGAACATACGGCGGTAGGCCCGCGCAGCACGCGCGACCTGCCGCCGTTTGCGTAAGTCGACATTTATCTGCGGCGGCGCAAACCAATCGGATGCGCGGGTTTTGACTTCGATGAAACAGAGTGTTTCGCCGTCGTACGCGATGATGTCGATTTCGTTGTTGACGACAACGTCGCGCAAGTTTCGCCCGACTGGGAGCGTGAAGTTTGCAGCGACGAGACGATAGCCGCGCTGTTCGAGGTAAGCGGCGGCGTAGGCTTCTCCGAGTTTGCCGAGTTCGATGCCAGGTGAGGATGTGGTCATTGGTCATTGATCATTTGACATTTCTCATTTGTCAATGCTGGGCTCTGTCGAACTGCTAGCCTGTCAGCTTCTGAAAATGGCAAATGAGAAATGTCAAATGATCAATGACCAATGACCAATGACGGCACCCGTGTGCTGCTTTTACGCGTCCCGATCATAGGCGACCTTCAGCCAGTGTTTCACTTCGTCGTCGATGTCGTCGAGTGACGTAATCGGAATGCGGTGAGTGATTCTATCCTTCTTCGCAAAGCCGCCGGTATCGATCAAACGGCCCTTTGGTTTCATATCGCCAAGCGCAAAACCCAGGTCGATGCGCGTTTGAGTCGTCGGTTTGATCTGCGCGAATACGTGGTTGCGATAGAGCGGGACAATTGTCTGGCACGGACACGCCTTCGCTTCCTTGCCGGTTTTCAAACCGAGTTTGAGAAGCGCGTCGTAAATCGGACGCAAAGCGGCCTTTTTGCCGGAGAACATGTTGTCGACGTCACGCTCAGCTTGTTTTAGATAAAGGGCGCGATCGGCGGCCTCTTCGCCTTTTCCGACGGAGCGTTCGGCGAGCCACGATGCGGTGTTTGTGCCGAGACCGTGTTCCTCCTTGAGCCACGCGCGGCGTTCCGTTTCGTCCTTCGGGCCTTCCTTCTTGATATGTTTCAGCCACTCGTCAAGACTGCGGCCGGTTTTCTGTTTTAGTTCGGCGACCCATTTCTGGGTCATGAGTACGCCGGGATGGACGCTGTAGAGAGATTTCATGACGGTGGAAGATTAGCCACAAAGAGGCACAAGACTAAGACACAAAAGGCACAA
>CBFGMX010000303.1:0-3032 GCA_965649955.1 uncultured bacterium | reverse complement strand
AAGTGAAAGGCAAAGCCCGAGAAGTTCCGCAGCCCAGAGAGCGTTCGAATGGGAGCTCCCGCGCCTCAAACGACGGCGGCCAGGCACGTGCCGCGCAACAACATGCGCCAGTTCAGGTCAAGAAGAGAGTTCCACCTCCCAACGAAACCAATGCGGAAATTTTCTACTACAAGAAACAGATCGATGCTCACACACCAATGGTGATCGTTCTGCTTGATGGTGAGGAGATTGAAGGAACGATCGAGTGGTATGATCGTGGCGCGCTGAAGGTCAATCGCAAGGGATCGCCGAATCTGCTCTTGCTCAAACGGAACATTAAGTACATGTTCAAGGCCGACGAGCGGGTTGAAAGCGCCAGCGACTAAGCCAGGATTTAAGCAGCCCTCGCCCCTGTTATTTCTTTGCCTCGGGACAAAAGTGCGTCGCCTCCGGAAATGCGACACTCAGACCAAAGCTCATCAGGCTCGGGTCCTCGACCCCGGCGAGTATTGCCGCGCATAGGCATCACCATGGGAGATCCGGCCGGTATCGGCCCGGAGGTGGTGCTTAAAGCGGTCGCTGAAGAGGAAATCAGACGCATCTGTGTTCCGGTGATCATCGGCGACGCGCAGTTGTTGGCCCACACAGCTCGCACTCTCGATCTTCAATCCGGTTACGACATCATTAGGCGAGACGAAGAGTTTCCCGAGCAGTTCGCCGACCCGATCATCTACCATCTCGACAACATCACCGGCTCCATCGAACCCGGCATCGAGTCAGGGGCCGCCGGAAAGGCCGCGGCGGAATACATCGAAGCCGCGGTGGAGTTGTGCGCCGCCGGCAGCGTCGATGCGATCGCGACCGCTCCGATAAACAAGCGCGCGCTATTTCTCGGCGGCTACAGTTTTCCCGGTCACACTGAATTCCTTGCCCATCTCACCGGCGCGGAGGAGTGTGCGATGGCTTTCGTCGCCGCGAACCTTCGGATCGTGCTGTTGTCTACTCACGTGCCGCTCTCGCAAGCCATTCGTATGGTGGAAAAAGATCGACTTGTAAAGATCATCAATCTCGCGAATCGCGAACTTCAACGTTGGGGCATCGAGCGTCCGCGACTTGCCATCGCGGCGCTGAATCCGCACGGCGCGGAGGGCGGCCTGTTTGGCGTCGAAGAGGCGTCGGAGATCATGCCGGCGATCGAGGCGAGCCGCCGGCTCGAAGAAATCAATGTACACGGGCCGTTCTCGGCTGATACCGTGTTTCTGCGCGCCTCGCGCGGCGAGTTCGACGCCGTGATCGCCTGTTATCACGATCAGGCGATGATCCCGGTGAAGTGTTTGTCGTTTGGCGAGGCGGTGAACGTAACTCTGGGTCTGCCTTTCATCCGGACCTCCGTCGATCACGGCACTGCCTTCGACATCGCGGGCAAAGGACTCGCCGAACATTCGAGCATGGTGGCCGCGATCAAACTTGCCGCGGAGCTGTCGATGAAGTCGGGCGAGAGTTGTCGCGCAGTTGAGATTTAAAAACTCTGTCTCACTAAGTAGAGGGAAACACTCACATGAATGAGAACAACGACGACGTGACAAGTGGGAGCGATGAGAAAGAGGCACGCCGGATGTTGGTGGCCGACGACGATCCCGCGATCCTGCGGCTGATCGCCACGATTCTCGAGAAGGAAAACTTTACCGTCGTGACCGCGCGCGATGGACGCGAGGCTTACAAGACGTTGCAGGCGGACGCCAATTTTACAGCGGCGATTCTCGACGTCGTGATGCCGCACATTTCGGGACCGGAGTTGGTGCGGTACATGAAAGCGGAAGAACGGTTGAAGAAGATTCCGGTGATGATGATGACTGCGGAGCAGGATCCGAAGTTGTCGTCGGACAGTTTTTCGGCGGGCGCAGTTGTGTTTCTGCCGAAGCCGTTTACGACTGCGCAACTGCAAATCATGTTACAGATGTTGATTGGCAAGCAGGCGGCCGAGTGATGTTGAGTCCGGGTAATTGTCTTTATCTGTGTTTGCTCATTGTCCTGGCGCCTTTCGTTGCTCGTGCTGAGCTGAGTCAGAGTCAGGCTCGCAAGCTGATTCAAAACCTAACAGGCAGCTCCGTGCGTGTGCAGCGCATTTCGAACTCTGCTGAAGGTGCTGAAGCGACAGTCGAGTTGCAACTCGTGTTTCGCGTGACGCAGCACGACGGGCGCTGGCGTTTGAGTGAAGTCAGAACCGGCCAGGATCGGTGGGAGAGTCTGGACTTCATTTCTAAGGCTGCGAACATTGAACTTCCCGGCGATCAGTGTGATGCGCCGTCGGAGTTTGCCCGCACAGAAGACTCGGCTGATCTGACGACGAAGCGCGCACGGTGTTTGGTGGCGGCGTTATTCGGCATTGCACTTCCGTCCGATACTGTGCGGATACGTGACGTCTCGCCGTTTGGATTTTCTTTCGGCTCATCCGATGCGTCCGCGCTGATTACGTCTTTGGTGCAGCTCGACTTTCGTTTAGTGCGGGAACAGCAAGGGTGGCAAGTTGCGTCGGTCAAGCCGGGGAATCGCGATTGGATCGACCTTCGCGCAATTTCCGCGGCTGTCGATCAACTCAAACGCTCAACTGCCGCCAATGAACTCTCGCTAATCGCCGAGGCTCTCGATAAATACCGTCGCGATCGTGGCTTCTACGTCGTCTCCGACAAAGAATCTGTTTTGGTCGATCACCTCAGTCCAAGGTATTTAACTCCTGTAATTCGTCTGGATCCGTGGCACAGGCCCTACCAGTATGAAGGTCAGCAGACCCAGTATTCCCTTCGCTCCCTCGGTCCCGACGGAAAACCCAACACCGGCGACGACATAGTCGTCAAAAACTAAACTCTTGACTCCCCTTAACTGCGGGTGTTAGGTTTCATACGAGGTCTGTTCCAAAGGCCCACTGCTTAACGACTTGCCCGCGCCATCCGTGCTACTGCACAAGGCCCCGCCGATGGTGCAATTCAGCTAAAGGGACTGGCTTTGCTAGCTGGACGCAAACTCCTACTTGCCGACGATTCGGCCACCATTCA
>CBFGMX010000302.1:0-3037 GCA_965649955.1 uncultured bacterium | reverse complement strand
GTCAACTGGAACAGGTCAGGAAGGGGGCTACGCCCCGCCGTGGGTTGAGCGGGGCGCGCTACGCTTGAACCCTTCCGGACTTGTTCTTCGTTCGTGCGAAGCTTGATTCGAGGATAAGAGCTACTGAGTAGCCGGCGCAGCCGCCTTAACCGCCTCGAGCTGAAGATCGATGATCACTTCGTCACCTACGTTGAGACCGCCGTTTGCCATTTTTGCGCCCCACGTAATTCCATAATCACGCCGGTTGATCTTCGTCTCACCCGCCACACCAAACCGCACGTTTCCACGATTGTCTTTGATTGCGCCAGTGAGATTGAACGGAAACGAGATCGGCTTCGTCACACCTTTCAACGTGAAGTCGCCGTGCAGCACATAGCCGTTGCCCTTCTTTTCGACCTTCGTGCTCTTGAACGTCATTTCCGGAAACTTTGCCACGTCAAAAAAGTCAGCGGTGCGCAGGTGATTGTCGCGTCCGGCCACGCCGGTGTCGATGCTTTCAACTTTCGCGGTGAACTCGACCGTCGACTTCGTAATGTCGGAGGCGTCGTAGCGAATCGTCGAGTTGAAATCCTTGAAGCGCCCTCTGACCAACGAAATCTCGAAGTGTCGGATTGAAAACCCGATGACGCTATGGGCGGGATCAACGCGGTATTCCCCGGAGGGAATAGGTTCAAAACTTACTCCCGCGGGTTTTTCCTGAGCGCCGGCTGAAAACGAGACTGCAACGAGGAGAGCTGCACACACAAGTAACAGAACAGAGGTTTTGGATCGGTCCATTTGTTTTCTCCTTACAAGGCGGTTGGACGTTTACGGAAACAAGAAAGTACACGAGAGCGTACAGATTTTCCAAGTCGCGAAGCAGTTATACTAAACAGAACAAAAGGGGTCGCGAAATGAACATTAAGGAGTTGCCCGTCGGCGAGCACGAGCGACTGGCTTCGTGCACTGACGGGGACTATCAGGGATTAATAGCTATTCACAACACCCGCCTTGGTCCAGCAATCGGCGGCACGCGATTCTGGCATTATCGAAACGAACAGGAAGCAATTGACGACGTGCTGCGTCTCGCGCGCGGAATGACTTACAAAAATGCTCTTGCGGGAGTGCCTTTTGGCGGTGGCAAGTCGATCATAATGAAGAAGGATGGACCAATCGATCGGGAATCGATTTTTCGTGCGCACGGGCGGTTCGTTGATACGTTTGGCGGTCGTTACATCACGGCGGAAGACGTCGGGACCAGCCCTGAAGACATGGAGCACGTGCGAAAAGAGACGCGGTATGTTGCGGGATTGCCGTCCGGATCAGGCAATCCTTCGCCGGTGACGGCGCGCGGTGTTTTTCGCGCGATGCAAGCCGCCGCAAAACACCGATGGGGTTCAGACTCGCTGGCCGGTCGCACGGTTGCGATTCAGGGGTGCGGCAGCGTCGGTTATTATCTCGCGTCGTATCTGCACGAAGCGGGCGCACGTTTGGTTGTAACCGACGTCGACGCGCGAAAGTTTGAAAGCGTGGTGAAAGAGTTTGGCGCAACGGCTGTCGCGCCCGATCAGATCTACGATGTTGACGCGGACATCTTTGCACCTTGCGCGTTGGGAGGCGCGATAAACGATCAGACGATCGGCCGTCTAAAAGTCGAAATCGTCGCCGGCGCGGCAAACAATCAATTACTTGAGCCACGACATGGCGATGCACTTGCCGCGCGCAACATTCTTTACACGCCCGACTATGCTGCCAACTCGGGTGGCGTGATTAATGGATGTCGCGACCTGCTCGGTTGGGATGCTGCGCAGTCAGCGGCAAAAGTCGACGAGATCTACGACACGGTTTTCAACATCTTTCAGATCGCAGCAGCAGAAGGCATTCCGACGTACAAGGCCGCAGATCGGCTCGCCGAAGCGCGGTTTAAATCCTAGTGGGAGGTCGCGTTGTTCATAGCTGATTTAGAGACACCCGCCGTCGTCGTCGATCTCGATGTGATGGAACGAAACCTGTCGCGCATGGCGGAATACTGTCGCAGCAACAACCTGCGCCTTCGGCCACACACGAAGTCGCACAAGATCCCTGAATTAGCGAAACGTCAACTGGCCCTCGGAGCGCACGGGATTACGGTCGCGAAGATGGGTGAAGCCGAGGTGATGCTCGACGCCGGTATCACTGACATGCTGATCGCGTATCCGATCATCGGCACAGGAAAGACTGAGAAACTTGCCGAACTCGCCACGAGGGCCAACATCACAGTGTCGCTCGATTCGGTGGACGTCGCACGAGCGATTTCCGAAGAGGCAAGAAAGAAAGACGTGCGAATCGGAATCCTCGTGGAACTCGATGTCGGTTTTCACCGCTGCGGCGTGACGACTGAACATGAAGTGTTCGCAATCGCGCGAAGAGTAGCTGACCTGCCGGGACTGGAGTTTAAAGGTTTGATGTTTTTCCCCGGCCACCTTCAAGTCGGCGAACACCAGCGCGCGGAACTGCGTGCTGGTGTGAACGACTTTCTCCAGCGCACACTGGCGAAGCTCGAGCATGCCGGCCTGTCCGTGGAAACTGTCAGTGGAGGATCGACTCCGACGGCGCGTGAAGGTCACCTTTTCACTGGTGTGAATGAAATAAGGCCGGGAATGTACATCTTCAACGATCGCAATATGCTGGCAGTCGGAGTGGCGAAACTTGAAGATTGCGCGTTGTCCGTTATTACCACCATCGTGAGCACAAGCGTGCCGGGCCGGGCGATCGTTGATGCGGGATCAAAATCACTGTCGTCCGATGGTTACCAGGTGCCGGACGGAAGAGGTTTCGGCATGATCAAAACGGATCCCGATGCAGAGGTAGAGCGCCTGTCCGAAGAACACGGCAACTTGAACATCAGTCGTTCGACTCGTGCGTATCGTGTTGGAGAGCGGTTGGCGATCATCCCGAATCATGTTTGCAGCACGGTCAACATGCACGATCGGATCTACGGCGTGAGAGGTGAACGGGTCGAGACTGTTTGGGAAGTTGCCGGCCGGGGAAAGGTCCAGTGAAGCCTTATGCTTGTTTC
>CBFGMX010000301.1:0-3049 GCA_965649955.1 uncultured bacterium | reverse complement strand
GTGAGCCGATCGGTTCCCTGTTTGATGTCGACATTGCCTTCGTAGTGAATCGTGCGATCGGAATCGGAGTAGAACATGGAATCGGCAGACGCGAACACTGGCACGACCGTCGTCTGACTTTCGACGCGTCGTGTCGAGTTGTAGATCGTGGTCTGAACGTGACCTGACGCCTCCATGCGTTTGTCGTTGACGTAGATTACGAGTTTGTCTCCGCGCACGTAGTTGTCTTCCTGCCACGCACGCGCGTTGCCGTAATAGATTGCCTGACCGCTTTCGTGACGAAACTCGCCGCGTTCGCTCGCGATGTAGACCGGGCTTTTCGTTTTAGAAAAAGGCGTGGCGCCGTTGGTCTGTTCCTGGCTGTAGTAAGTCGTTGTGGTCCTGCCGCGCGCGTATGAAACATTGTTCACGAGGTCCGAATCAAGCTCGACTGCTTTCGTTCGGCCGCGCGAATCCCACACGGTCGGATCACCGCCGCGAAGACGAACAGTTTGGTCGGCAGCGACGTATGAAACGTTCGCCGCGACTCCGTTGCGATCCAGTTCGTTAAACTTCCCGTCACCCTGCGCGTCGACACGTTCGATGTCCTGCGTGTCTTTGACGAAGACCGCCGACATGTTTTGCGAAGTAAGCGTGCGCGTACCGCGTTTCGGCGACGCCTGTACGGGATCGATAGTCGCTTTCGATCCACCGCTCGCTTTGCACTCGCGAGCGAGATTGCCGGCGTCGAAAAAGTCGCAATCAAATCGTGGCGCGTTCAGCGTCTTGCGTTCGGCGCGCGCGCTGTTGACGACTGGTTCGACAAACAACTCAGCATTTCCGGAGGCTTCCGCTTTTTCCAGATCGCGGCCGGTGCTGCGCCACGAGAGTCGAACGGTATCGGCTGTCAGTCGCTTGTTTGCGGCGCGCGGATCGTTTGCTTTCGATTTTGGAGCACTGAGCGTGATGGTCGAGCGCTGCCCCGACTGCATCTGCTTCAAGACGCTGTTGTCGGCCTGTGCCTGGAACAGTACTTCGAGCGAGCTGGCGCCGCTGAGCTGCATATCGGAGTCAGAGTCGAGCGAACGGGCCACGACGTTGTTGGTAGCAAGTGCACGTTGCAGGCGCTGGTCCTTGTCGAGAAAGAAGTCCATGTCGACTGAAGAAACTTCCGCCGAACGGCCTGGCTGCATCGTGCGGAGGTAAGCGTTGCCGCGGAGTTCGGCTTTCTCTAATTGCTTCTCCTGGTTAAGAAAGGCGTACAGATTTTCGGCGCTGAGAATGTCGCTCTCCTGCTCGAAAGTGGCGCCGCCGGAGAACGTTAGCTTCAGCGAATCCTGTTCGAATACTCCCTGGGCCGACTTGATCAGCACGGGTCGGGCTCGCGCCGGCGATTTCGCGGCGGTTGCAGCAGGAACGTGCGGCACGACGGTTATCTCGACGTCCTTTTTCAGATCGAGCCGTTTCGCTTTCTGTTCGACGACGGCGCCGATCGATTTTCCACTCACGTTTTCGCGTTCGAATGTGACGGCTGCGTCCGTGTGGGCCACGCCGCTGTTCTGATCGAACGACAGCGTTTCGGTTCCGACTTTCAGCTTGTCTTTTGTCTCGATACGGACGTTGCCCGAAAAAGAAAGAATGTTTGTGTCGGGGACGTAGACCGCGTGCGCCGCGGAGATCTGATCCGGCACGTCGCCCTCGGGAGGAAACACCTGCATGCTCACATTTTCGAGTTCGTGATGACCATCGGAGAACGTTGTGTCTTTCGACGCTTTAACCAGAAGGTAGAGGCGATCGTTTTTAGTGACTCGCTGTTCGTAGCCATAAACCTCGCCGGTCTTTTCTTTCGACAGCTCCGGCTTTTCTGAACGCGGTTTGAACTTTTCTGTGTTGCGAAGTTTGTAATAGGAGACGCCGACGAGCGTGATTCCGGAAATCAGTAGCGCAAACGCGAGCAGGCGCGTGATCATCGGCACCCTGGCCCGTAGGCCAAGGGCGATTGCTCGTTTTCGCATTAGTTCCTGCATCTGCTTTGTGCTTGGTACTTTGTGCTTGCCAGGCACTAAGTACTAAGCTCAACTGTTCTCAAATCCACAACGTTCAGTTGCATCCGGTAATCATCGTTCCACGCGCTCAGCTCGATCGTGTAAGCGAGTTCGATGCTGCCGTTCAGGTTGGGAGTTTGCCCTCCTGGTTCCGTGCAGTTAAACCAAATCGCCTCCAGCGGCCGGTTTTGTGGACCAGCCAGTCTCAACTTCAAATGTCGATCTTTCAGTAGCACCGGCTCCGATAAACAACGCAAGTTCTTCGTCGCAAATACCGGGCACGGATTTCCTGCTCCGAAAGGTTCCAGCGCCTGAAGTTCTTTCGCCATCGCGAATGTGACACTTTCCGCAGGTAAGTCCATATCGACCGTTATCGAATGCTCGAGATCTTCCGCCGTCAAACACGATGCTGCGTGCTCGTTCAGTCGACGTCGAAACTCCTCGATCCGCTCGGGACGAATCGTGATACCCGCCGCATGCGAGTGACCGCCAAACTTCTCAAACAGATCGGAACAAGCCGTCAAACCGTTGAGCAGGTGGTACGCCTCGATGCTGCGACCCGACCCGTGCGCGACGTCGCCGTCGACCGATAACACGACGCACGGGCGATTCAGCTTTTCGGCGATCTTCGACGCAGCGATGCCGATCACGCCTCGGTGCCAGCCTTCACCAGCGACGACGGTCACAAATGAACCGGCTGCGTTTGTCTCCTGCTGAAGCTCTGCGACCGCCAGATCGATGATCTGCTGCTGAACAGTCTTTCGCTCCTCGTTTCGCGCATCGAGGTGTTCAGCCAAACGACGCGCCTCCGCGGAGTCGCGGGTATCAAATAGCTCAACGACCGCGCTCGCCGCGTCCATGCGGCCGGCAGCGTTTATCCGCGGTCCGATCCGAAAACCGAGATCGTATGCTGTCATGCCCTTGCCGTCTCCGCAACCGGCCACATTGATCAATGCTCGCAGTCCCGGGTTTGCGGCTTTCGACAGGTCCTTCAAGCCGATTGCGACGATCGTGCGGTTTTCGCC
>CBFGMX010000300.1:0-3147 GCA_965649955.1 uncultured bacterium | reverse complement strand
TCGGGCAACTGCAACGGCAGAACGCGCAAGCGGTAATACAGGTCGGGACGAAAACGTCCTTCGGCTACTGCCTGCCCCAGATCGCAGTTCGTCGCGGAGATGATCCGGACGTCGATAGCGATGTTTGCGCGCGCACCGATTCGGCGCACCGTGCGTTCCTGCAAAACGCGCAACAGTTTCGCCTGCGCTGAAAGATTCAAGGCATCGACTTCGTCAAGAAACAGAGTGCCGCCGGAAGCTTTCTCGAAGAGTCCGCTGCGGTTTTCATGCGCGCCGGTAAACGTGCCGCGCTGATGACCGAAGAGTTCAGCTTCGATGAGCGTTTCCGGGATCGCTGAGCAGTTGATGTCGACGAAGGCGTTGTCGCACCTGGGACTTAGGTCGTGAATCGCGCGTGCGGCAAGTTCCTTTCCCGTTCCAGTGGCGCCGGTAATCAGGACCGAGGCATCGGTGGGTGCAACGCGTTGTATGACGGAGAACAGTTTCTTCATCACCGGCGACTGGCCGATGAGAGTCGGTGTTCTCGAATTTGATCTTGGAGTTTCCTCCACATCGCGGGTTATGGTCCTGGATGGGGAGTTGTTATTTTGGTTGGTGGACCAACCTTCGATAGCAGTGGGAGTTGCAAGGGGCATTAACGAACTAAACTCCTATTCGGTAAATCCTGGATCAGTTGGCTCGTCTGTGAGAGGCGCGCCGGATTCGACCTTCGGAGCACTCCTTTCGAAACTGGAATAACAAAACGTCTAAACGGTTATTTGTTCCGATTACTTCGAGTACGTCCGTCCCAAAATCCTGACGGATAGCTCAACGGTCTAACACCTGTTGGGGGGCATGGGTGACCGTGATTCGTGTTGTGTTTACTAAGGGGAACCGCCG
The DNA here is from genome assembly GCA_965649955.1 of uncultured bacterium. Classification (GTDB taxonomy): domain Bacteria; phylum Acidobacteriota; class Blastocatellia; order Pyrinomonadales; family Pyrinomonadaceae; genus PSRF01. The sequence goes on along the minus strand of CBFGMX010000300.1, from coordinate 2,268 downwards.
AGACCTTACGGTTTTAGGTAAAGCTCAGGATACTGCTAACTCGAAAGTTCCTTGCTGCTAGTCGAGAACTCAGACTACCTACACACGTTTGGTGGCTTTTCAGGGTATGCCACTGAATCATCAGCCTCCCAGCGCACGTTGGTAGGTTATGAAGTACAGATTACAGATGCGCCGCTTCCCTGTGCAATTCAGGGGCCATGACAGTTTCAACAAGATTCCCGCACAATATCGACAGTCCAACCTTATTTGTCGACCCTTCTGTCCAGAATTCGGAAACAGCTTCTAGAATCGAGACGCGTTTTTGGTCTAAACCACAGATCCGTGGAACCTTGTAGACATTCATTCTTTAGTTCCAAACAGAAGAAACAGGAGAAATGATGCTGGCTATCAGACTCTACGTGTGCGCGTTGACGCTCGGGTTTCTTGTTCTCGTAACGATGGACCGCGGACTCGGAATCCTTGAAGGCGTGGTAATCACGTGCGCCTTCGTCTACATGATTCTGGACGTGCGTGAGGATCTCAAAATGCTGAAAGCCGATCTGCGACAACTCGAACATCTCGAACAGAAACTCGCAGTACTTCTTTCCGACTAACATGAACTTCTTCGTCGTAAACGCCGCGGTGAGCTTGCTGGCAGCAATCGTGCTCCACGAATTGGGCCATTTCTTTGCGGCACGCGCTTGTGCCGTTCCGGTAAAACAAGCGGGACTGGGATGGGGCCCGAAGCTTTACGGCGTTCGCGTCAGCGAGGTTGACTGCCAACTGCGTCTGTTGCCCATCGGCGCTTACATCCAGATGGACATGCGTGCGCTGCAAACCCGTCCACTATTTCAACAACTCTTCGTTCTCGGTGCGGGAATCGGAGTGAATCTGACGCTTTGTGTTTTGACCTGGGGAACGCTCTTTGGCGCTCTGAACCTCGCACTCGCTATCGGAAACATCGTGCCGCTGTATCAACTCGACGGTTGGAAGAGCGGCATGGTGATCTGCCGGCGCATGTTTGGACGTCCGAGTCCGCTCGTGGAGTGGATCCTGACGCTCGGCGGCGGCGCAATCGCAGTGGCCGTCCTGATCAGGGCATACCTGGTTTTCTAAATGATCAAGGCTTATTTGCTTTTCCAAAGATGACTTTTTACGGAAACATCGACAGTCGTCGGCTCGCGCGAGCGTACGTGGCGCTGGCGTTCGCTCAGGATGTGGCGAAAGGCTACATCAAGGAACGGTCCGAGCACGCGTCACTGCATCCGCTGCTGTCCGCGCTCGATATGTCGGCGAAGTTGTTGGAAGAGATTTTGGAAGACGTTCTGCCGGAAGATGAGGTGGCAGAAGAACAGATTACGCAGATCATGTGAGACCTGCGTAATCTGTCTTTTCAGAGTTCAGATCTGAGATTCTTTAGGGATCTCAGATCTTAGCCTTCAGCTTTGAGATCTTAGATTTCAGATCTGAGATCTTACATACCCATTCCGCTCATGCCGCCCATACCGCCCGGCATTGCTGGGCTGCTCTTGTCGTCCTCGGGAAGCTCAGAAACCATCGCTTCCGTCGTCAGCATCAGTCCCGCAATTGACGCCGCGTTCTGAAGCGCCGTGCGAGTGACCTTCGCCGGATCGATGACGCCCGCCTTTACCAGGTCTTCGAACGTTTCGGTCTGCGCGTTGAAGCCGATGTTCTCGTTCTTCTCAGTCCGAATCCGCTCGACAACGACTGCGCCTTCCTTGCCGGCGTTCTGAACGATCTGACGCAGCGGCTCTTCCAACGCGCGACGAACGATGTTGACGCCGATCTGCTCGTCGGGATCGCCCTGTCCGTCCTCGTTGATGTGGAACTTCTCGAGCGCCTTCGCGGCTCTCACGAGCGCCACGCCGCCGCCCGGAACGATGCCTTCCTCAACCGCCGCACGGGTTGCATGCATCGCGTCCTCGACGCGGGCTTTCTTTTCTTTCATCTCCGTCTCAGTCGCCGCGCCGACTTTGATCACTGCCACGCCACCGACGAGCTTTGCGAGACGCTCCTGCAATTTCTCGCGATCATAGTCCGAAGTGGTGTCGTCGATCTGCGCGCGCAGGGTCTTCACGCGACCTTCGATGTCCTGCTGCTTGCCGGCGCCTTCGACGATCGTGGTGTTGTCCTTGTCGATCGTCACTTTCTTGGCGCGGCCGAGGTCTTCGAGCTTCACGTTCTCGAGCTTGATACCGAGATCTTCACTGATCACTTTGCCACCGGTGAGAATCGCGATGTCTTCGAGCATCGCCTTGCGACGATCGC
>CBFGMX010000299.1:0-3179 GCA_965649955.1 uncultured bacterium | reverse complement strand
TGGAACTTCAAAGCGAACGAGTACGGTTCCTGGAACCCCGAATGACGAAAAACCGTAAAATCCGTGGTCAGAAAGCGGCCATACGTATGATAAGCTTTCACGGATTTGAACCAATTTCCTTTCGTCATCGCTCGCTAGTTCCGAACTTTCTATGAACGACAAGAAAAGTTGGGGTTCGACTGTGGCCGGCTGGTTTATCGAACGCGACGAACCGGCCGCGACGGAGATACCCGAATCCGGCGAAGTTCCGCAGTCGCCTTCGGTAGACACCTTCTCTTCGGCTTCGGATAACTACTCGGCACCGTCGCCTACCCAGACCGTCTTTCAAAAAGCACCACCGCCTCCGGCCGGCGGACAGGTGGACTTCGTCGCCGTGTTCGAAGCCGCCGGAGTCGACGCCGACGAACAGCAACGCGTCGCCCGCACCACCGAGTTGTTGCGCAGCCTGCCCGCTGGAACTGACGCCGCGATCAAAAAGCAGATCGTAGAGGCTTCGCTGAAGGCGTTCGGGGTGCCGATCGAGAAGATCATCGAAGCCACAGTCGAGGAGATTCAGGCTCTCGACGGCTACATCCGCAACGGCGCCGCCGACAACGAAAAACTGATCCAGGAATCCGACGCGCGCATCAAGCAGTATGAGGAGGAGATCAAAAACATCCGCGCCGTGATGCAGCAGAGCGTCGAGGAACAGCAGAACCTGATCAAGGTTTGCAACGACAAGAAACTCGAGGTCCAACAGGTGCTGGAGTTTTTTGGCCAGGACAAAGTGGCGAGCGTCGTCAAAGCTTCGCCCAAGCTCCACGATCCTTCCGAACAGGCAGCGGGAAATCCGGCTAGCTAGAAAGGGACAAAAACTATGTGGAAACGTTTGGCTAATCTTTGGAGAGGTTTCCTGTCGCTGTGGATCTCGGATATCGAGAAAGAGCATCCCGAGATTGCGTACGAAAACGCGATCAACTCGATGGTGGCGAAGTATTCGAAACTGAAGACCGCCACCGCGGGGATCATTCGTCGTCGCGAAGAACTCGACGAACGTTACAAGCGCGCCACCAGCGAGTTGGCCCAGACTGAAGCGGAGCTCGAGACAGCCGTCAACACGGACCAGGACGACCTCGCCGTGATCCTGATCCAGAAGAAGAACCAGCTCGCCGTTGACGTAGCGGAGCTCAAGACGGAGATGGAACAGGCGCGTAGTGATGCCGATTCGGCGAAGACCTCGTTGTTGGGTGTGCAGTCGGAGATTAGAAAGCTACAGAGCGAACGCGATTCGATGCTCGCGAAGATGCAGTCGGCCCAGGCCCGTATCAAGGTGCAGGAACAGTTGGACGGTTTGTCGGTTGACGCTGAAGTGAAAGCGCTCGATAACGTGCGCCAGCACATCAAGACCACGATCGCCGAAGCCAACCTGGGCAAGGAGCTTTCCGAGTCGTCGCTCGACTCGCGTCTGGCAGCTTTGCGCAATCAAACCGGCGACGTACAGGCCAAACAGGAGTTGGCTGCACTGAAAGCTAAGAAGGCCGCCCAGCAGGCACAGACTAATAAAACCATGTGATCTGAGATCTCAGATTGGAGATCTCAAAGAAAGGTGACCCAATGAGACTGACTCCCCTGGCAAAAGCTTTCATTGCAGTTGTCGTGCTTGCCGTTATCGGTTTTGCAACGTGGCACTACAAAGGCGACGCCATCAAAGAATGGGCCGGCGGTGAAAAAGCATCAAATGAAGACTCCAAAGGCGACTTCGACAAGTTAAACAACGCACCGGGCGATCCCGCGCGCAATGCGGGTTCGGCCGGCGTGAGTTCCGCCTCGATCGGCACTGGCCGTCTGAACCGTGCGCTGGTTGTCGGCATAAACACGTGGGCTGGTCACGCCCCGGGCATCGTCTTCAACAACGGTATGGAGCCAAACGCGGGGTCACAGTACAAAACAAAATACGGAATGGACGTGAAGTTTGTGCTGCTCGAAGATCCGGCAGCGAAGCTCGCTGCGTTTCGTAGCGGCCAGGTCGACATCATGTGGAACACGGTGGACAACTGGGCCCGTGAAGCTTCGATTCTCGCCGCCGAAAACCAGCAGGCGAAGTCGATCATCATGCAGGACTGGTCCCGTGGCGGCGACGGTATTGTGTCGCTATCGTCGATCAAGTCGATTGAGGATCTGAAAGGGAAGAAGATTGCCTGCACGCAGTTCACGCCGTCACATTTCCTGCTGCTATACCTTTTGTCTCAATCGGGTTTGACGCCCGAAGAACGAAACGCAGTCGAGAAGAACATTGTCTTCACGACCGACGCACCTTCGGCTGCCGCCGCATTCACTGCGAAGCAGGTTGACGCTGCGGTAACGTGGGAGCCCGATCTTTCCGCGGCTGTAACCAACCGCGGTGCGGAAGCGCATATCCTGGTTTCCACTCAAGCCGCCACAAACATCATCGCCGACACGCTTTGCGCGCGTCAGGACTTGATCAACCAGGCGCCCGAAACGGTTCGCGATTTCGTGCGAGGCTGGCTCGACGGAATCGAGATGATCAAGAGCAATCCGAACCCGTCGTACGAGGTAGTCGGCCGCGCGCTGAAGCTCGACACTGACACCGTCTCGGGAATGTTGTCAGGCTTGAAGCTGACGCCATACGCCGACAACGCACAGTTCTATGGTCTCACCGGATCGAAAGCGCACTACGAAACGTTGTTCGATACGGCGTTTGTCATCTGGCGTAAAAAAGCTTTGACCAGATCGACCGTCAACGCCAAAGACTGGGCCGACACGCGGTTCCTGCAAGCTGTTGCCGCCAACTATCCCGGACAGAAAGTAGAAGAGGCGCCGGTCGTAGCGAAAGCGCCTTCCGCGAGGGACGTGCCGATCCTGCACCAACAGATCCAGATTCAGTTCACACCCGGATCCGATCAGATCATGCCCGGGTCGTACCTGTTGCTCGACAAGTTGGGCGAGACGATGACGTCATTCGGCAACACAGTGCTGCGCGTCGAAGGCAACACTGACAGCACCGGTTCCGCCTCGACGAACCTGACGCTCTCCGAGCGGCGCGCGCAATCCGTCAAGAACTACATCGTCCAGAATTTCCCAAACATTCCGCCCACGCGCTTCCAAACGATCGGACGCGGCTCGGCGAATCCGATTGCCGAGAACACGACCGAGGCTGGACGGCAACAAAACCGGCGAAC
>CBFGMX010000298.1:0-3189 GCA_965649955.1 uncultured bacterium | reverse complement strand
AGTGCTTTGCGTCTTTGCGCGAGACTTCAACTCAATCGTCTGCGCAACATGTCGAGTGCCGCTTGCGATGCGCGCCAGCGAATGAGGTGTCGATCGCCGGGCAGGTGCAATTTGCGATGTTGCGTTTGCACTTCGTCGGCGAGCGCAATGAAAACCGTTCCAACCGGCTTCTCTTCGGTGCCTCCACCCGGCCCCGCAATCCCCGTGATCGAAAGTCCAAAATCAGTTTCAGCACGCTTGCGAACGCCTTCCGCCATCGCTTCCGCAACCGGCCCACTCACCGCACCATGCTCCATCAACAGCATCGGTTCGACGCCGAGCGCCCGAACCTTCGCATCGTTCGCATAAGTGACGACGCCTTCGATGAAGTACTTGGACGAACCCGGAACGTCAGTCAGACGTTGCGCAAGCAACCCGCCCGTGCAACTCTCCGCGACCGCCAAAGTGTAACCACCGAGCGACAACTTCAGTCCGACGACCTCTTCCATCGTCTCTCCCGCAAACGAAAAAATCGCATTTCCCAATCGCTCTTCAATCTGCCCTGACAAACGGTCGAGCAGATCGGTTGCTTCTTTTTCCGTCCGTCCACGTGCCGTCAAATGGATCTCGATCTCGCTTTGATTGAACAGGATCGTCGTGACCGGATTGTCGTACTGCGTGTAGACAGGTGCGATCTTTTCATCAACCGCCGACTCGCCCATTCCCGCAACGCGCAACAACCGCCGCACGACGCGCAAACTTCCCGCGCGCCCGGCAAGCTTCTCGCTGACGTGGTTCTCGAACATCGGGTGCATCTCACGCGGTGGACCGGGCAGCAAAACGATCGCGGTCCCATGATGATCGATGAACATTCCCGGCGCCGTGCCGTTTGGGTTCGGTAACACCTCAGCGTCTTCGATGACCATCGCCTGTCGCGAATTTCGCTGCGGCATCGTCATCCCAAAACTCTGGAAGCGTTGACGAATCTCAGCCAACACCACTTCGTCGAGTAACAGTCGGCGCCCGAGTGCGCGTGCGGTGATCTTGCGTGTGATGTCGTCTTCGGTCGGACCCAACCCGCCGGTGGTGATCACGACTTTCGATCGACGAACGGCGTCTTTGATGGCTTCTTCGAGCCGTGCGTCGTCGTCGCCGACGATCGTCTTGAGTTTGACTTCGATGCCGAGGCGATTGAGTTTGTCGGTGAGCCAGAGACTGTTGGTGTCGGTGCGATCGGGTGCGAGGAGTTCGGACCCGATCGCGATGATTTCGGCTGTCAGGGTTTCAAACAAGCGAGACTCGCGTCTGCGGAATTAGTTGTTGGCCGTCGTCTCTTCCTGATAAACGTCGTGCAGCACCTTTGAAATCGGGGGCGGCGGCGAGATCAAGCTCAACGGCACCGACGGTGCGAACTTCATCTCCGGTTGCGGCGTCTCGTGAAGTTCGGCGGCTGCTGTTTCCGCCGCGGCCTTCATTTCACCTTCGAGCATGCCGCGACTTTCCATCAGCAGTTTGCCGGCGGTCTTCTGTCGAGCTCGTTCGAGACTCCTGACGGCGGCGAGAGTTTGCGGAGCGGTCGACGGATGGTATTCGATTTGACGCAACATCGTTACGTAGCGACGTAGCTGCGCCGAAGGGGTGGTGCGATGCGCTTCGTCATTTCGCTCGTCATCGACTAGTCGCGACAGGTATTCGACCGTCGCATGGTGATTGCCCAAACGGTGATACAGCGCACCGAGCACGAAGTAGTTGAGCGGTGGCGCATCGGGCATTGTCTCCAGCAGACACTCGCCCTGTTCGATGACCTCGGCAATCTCGAACCCGTACCAGCGTCGCTCCTCTTCGCGCAGAATTGCATCGGCCGCAACGTAAAAATCAAAGATACGCTCGACTTCGCGTGTCTGAGTGTGGCGCGCGACGATCCAGATGACGAGGATGACTCCGAAGAAGAACACCATTATGACCGGCGAAAGCCCCACTGCACCCAGCATCGCCACTATCACAATCACCGCGATCGCTTTCGTCGTGAGTTTTCCCGCACTGGTCATAACGCCTCCAATTCCTATTGCTTCCCGGCCGTGAGGCAGCCATTGGTTTATTGCTTCCTCAATGTTTATCTTTTAACCGAGGCGCGCGATGATCGCCGCGCCCGCCTGTTCTGTAGAAAGTTCCCCGCCAAGATCTCGCGTTGTCTCGTTTTCCGAGACCGCGACCCGCACCGCATCTTCAACTTCGTCACTCAGCTTTTGGAAACCCAGGTATTCTAGCATCATCGCCAACGTCAGAATAGATCCAATCGGATTGGCGATTCCCTTGCCCGCCAATGGCGGCGCGCTGCCGTGTACCGGCTCGAAAAGCGAGACTTTTCCCGGATGAATATTGCCTGAAGCGGCCAGCCCGAGCCCGCCCTGAATCGCAGCACCAACATCCGTGAGAATGTCTCCGAACAAATTGTTCGTGACGATCACCTCATATTGCGACGGATCGAGCACCATGTGCATCGCCATCGCATCGACGTACTGATGGTTCGCGGTAATCTCGGGATAACCGGTGGCAACTTCCTTGAACACTCGTTGCCAGAGATCGCCGCCGAATCGCTGCACGTTCGACTTATCCGCCATTGTGACGCGTTTGCGATTGTTTGCTCGTGCATATTCAAACGCCGCGATGATGATCCGTTCGACTCCCCGACGCGTATTGATCTCGTCCTGAAGTGCGATCTCTTCGGCGGTTCCGTGTTTTAGAAACCCACCGGCCGCGCAGTATGCGCCTTCAGTGTTTTCACGGAAGACAACAAAATCGATCTCGTTCGTCTTGCGATTGATGAGCGGAGTCAGTCGTTCGTGAAGGAGACGGACGGGCCGGAGATTGATGTAGAGATCGAGTCCGCGTCGCATGCCGAGCAGGATGTCTTCGGCATGTTTGTTCGTCGGAACGCGTGGATCGCCAAACGCGCCCGCGAGGATCGCGTGAAACTCACTCGAGAGCATCTCCAATGCGCCGTCGGGTAACGTGACTCCATCGCGCAAAAACTTCTCGGCGCCCCAATCGAAATCGACCAGCTCGACTTCCAGGCCTCTCGTTTGTTCCAGGTGGCGGATGACGCGAACAGCCTCGCGCACGACTTCCGGACCGATTCCGTCACCGGGGATTACTGCGATTCTTTTCATCTTCGTTTTCGAAGCACCTCTTACTTTTCAAAGCACCTCT
>CBFGMX010000297.1:0-3198 GCA_965649955.1 uncultured bacterium | reverse complement strand
CGCCGACCCAGGTACTGGTCAACGGCAAGACTTTTGGCCAGGTCAACTTCATCGCCTGGGACAAGGGCGATCAGAAGTTCATCGTCTTCGATGTGTTCGTGCGCGCGAACCTGTCCCTCATCGATTCACAAATCCGCGCCCTGTTTCCTCGCGACGACATTCGTTTGAGCCAAGCGAACGGCTCGGTGGTTCTTTCCGGTACGGTTGGACAGCCACAGTCGGCGCAACAAGCTGATGCGGTGGTCCAGGCTGCCGGCTTCAAGACTGTGAACATGCTCCAGTCGCCGGTGACCGACGCCACGCAGATCCAACTGCAAGTGAGAGTGGCCGAAGTTAGCAGGTCGAAGTTGAAAGAGTGGGGCTCGTCATATGCCTCAGCCAACAGCACAACGGTGTTCGCGCAAGGCGGTGGACCAGGCACTTTGGGCACTTCGGATCGACCCGGCGAGCTTATGACGGATTTCGTCGGCTCCGCCGTCAATCTGTTTCTTTTCAATAGCGGTTTGAACACCGCGGCTTTCATCAGAGCGATGAAAACCAACGGCGCCCTGCGAGCTCTTGCCGAGCCAAACCTGATTGCCATGAACGGCCAGACCGCCAGCTTCCTCGCCGGTGGTGAGTTTCCGGTCCCCGTGGTCCAGGGTGGTTCCAGCAACGGCGCAGTGAGCGTTGTGTTCAAGGAGTATGGCGTCCGCCTGAACTTCAAACCGACGATCATCGACGAAGACCACATTCGTCTCGAGCTCGAACCTGAAGTCTCGACGATCGATTTCGCGAACGGTGTCCGATTCAACGGCTTCGTGATTCCAGCGTTGCGCACGCGTCGTGCCCGCACTGGCGTCGAACTCCGCGACGGACAGAGCTTCGCGTTGGCGGGTCTGCTCGACAACAACGAAACCCGATCGATGTCGAAGATCCCGGTGCTTGGCGACATTCCAATTCTCGGCAACCTGTTCAAGTCTTCGTCATTTCAGAAACAGGAAACCGAGTTGATGTTCATCATCACTGCCGACCTGGTGAAACCAGTCAACCGCGACGATATTCCGCAGTTGAAAGGCATCGATGGCTTGAAGAATGGCTCGCCGCTCGGCGTGGAACCGGCAGGTGAAGGCATCTCCGGCACCAGTGGTTTCTCGACCGGTGCGGCGACTGAAGCCGCTACCAAGCCGAAGACGATGCTGCCCGCAGTTCCGCTGACGGTTCCTTCTCCGGCACCGGCACCCGCGCCGGCCAAGACGGAAGCACAACCGGCGGCCGCTACCAAAGGGTCATCGCCCGGCAACTGACGATGTGATCGCTAAGCGAGTAATGAGGGTGGTGGACGTTGCTGCGGCCACCACCCACAGCTTCAAAGGTTAATGCGTTTTACCAAGGTGCAAGGAGGCAGTCAGCAATGAAAACGTCTCGAGTTGATTTAACCCGACGAAAAAACGAACGCGGTGGCGTTGTTGCTTACACGGTCTTATCGGCGCTCTTTCTTTTTCTGGCAGTCGGCCTCGGTGTTGATCTCAGCCATCTTTATACGGTTAAAACAGAACTCCAAAATGCCGCCGATGCCGCAGCCCTCGCCGGATGCACCCCGCTCGACGAACCTAACGCTGACAAAATTGAAGAAGCAGTAGATCGCGCCATCGTCGTGCTGAACAATAATAAATACAACTTTAACAACAAGCAGTTCGTCGAAGGCGACAATCTGGACGCCGATGCTCTCAGCTCCTTACGTCAATACGTGCGCTTCGCCGTAAATCTCTCTGATTTTGACAACGGCGATGGTCTAAGCGAAGGGGAAGCGGCAGCAAATCCGACAAACATCCGCTTCGTTCGCGTTGTCACCCCCGCGGTGCCGGTAAACATATTCTTCTCAGTGCCGATCCTGGGAGCGTTGAGAAACATGACCGCGAGGGCCGTGGCCGGTTTTTCCGTTCCGGGTAACACCACTTTTTGCATCCTTCCACTGACAGCCGTCCAGTGCAATCCGGGCGATCCGAACTGCACGCTGGGCTGCAATAAGGAAGAGGATCCCACGTGCGCCAGCACCGACCCCACTTTTTGGGGTTTTTGTCCAGGTACGGATCCTCATGGGCTGCAAACTCTCGAAGAAGGCGAGCTCGATCCGGATGAAAATGGCACGTGCGATCCAAAACGAGAGTTCTGCAAACGTTGCACATACACGATTCGTGCGGCTCCGTCTGATGGTCCATCCGCCGGAAACTTCAATGCGCTGTCGTGTGCAGGAAGAGGCGCCTGCGCGCTGCGTTTGTCACTCGCTGCTGCCGGGAATTGCCAGTGTACGGCAAGTCCGGGTGTGGATTTGGAAGTCGACTCGGAGCCGGGCATCAATGCTGGTCCAGTGCGCCAGGGGCTCAACGTGCGCTTCGACCAGTATACGTGCGATCCGCTCGAAGATCCGACTTGTTCTGACTGTGTTACCAATCCTACCGACCATCCACCGGATACAAACATTCACCAGGGATCTGAGTTGGACGTTAAAGGCCCACCGGTATTTTCCGGAATCGACTGGGCGCAGTACAAGGCGGGTTCGCCGTTTCAGTCGCCAACCAATACCGGTCAGGCGAATCGTCGCGTCCTTATCATTCCGATCACACCAATCGGAGAGTTTGAGGACACCAAAGACGGGCGGGAGAAGGTTAGGCCGTCTGGATTCGGTGGCTTCTTCATGCAGCGCGCCGTCACTAAAGGCACCGACGGAAATATCAGAGTCGAATACACCGGCGACGATATTGTGGACATCATCGGGTTTGATCCAAATGGTCCGGATACGACGAACATCGTCACGCCAGTGCTTTATCGATAAGGGGAAGACTTAAGATGCGACAACTACTCGACAGATTTCGCACATTGCGCAACCTCGCTAAGGATGAAAGCGGTGGCACTCTTGCCGAAATGGCGCTCACTGTGCCGGTGCTGATCGTCTTGCTGGCTGGTGTCGCCGAGATCGGTCGTTATTTCCAGGCTTATACCACCATGGCGAAGTCGACCCGTGCGGCGGCGCGTTACCTGTCCAATCATCAATACAACGACCTCGAGATTGACAGAGCAAAAAACCTGGTGGTTTGCGGACGACTGACGTCGTGTACCGAGGCGGAAGCTCTGATCAAAGGTGCAAGTACCGCCAACGTTTGCATTCAAACAACCAAGGTTCCCGACTCGGAGCAAATTGAATTCGTCACGGTAAGC
>CBFGMX010000296.1:0-3221 GCA_965649955.1 uncultured bacterium | reverse complement strand
CGGCTCAAGAAGAAGGTTGCTGGCCCGATCCCGGATGTCGAAACGTAATTTCGAAAGGAAGCTAACAACTTATAGCACTCGAAGGAGGGATGGTCTGTGCGTTAACACACATACCCCACGCGGATGAGGTTCTGCGGGTGGTCCATCTAAGGCAATCGTTATGTTGACTTTATGTGTTCGATAACTCGTTCTGTGTCTGCTCGCCCAGGCTCAGAGCTTAATTGAGGTACTCATCACTCTCAGCCTTAATAATCGCATAGCACTCACAGGATTTCGCCTCCAGACGCCGGCGGTCAAGAATCTCGATCACACCTCGCGTATAACGAATTAGTTTGGCTGTTTGCAGCGCGCCCGCGGCTTTGTTAACGCCCTCCCGCCGCACGCCCAGCATGTTGGACATAAAGTCCTGGGTCAGTCGAAACTCCTCCCGGCCCAAGCGGTCACTAGTCATCAGCAGCCACCGGGCAAGCCGCGCGTCCACCGAATGAAAGCGATTACAGACAACCGATTGAGAGACTTGGGTGAGGCGCGAGTGAGAATAGCGATGCAGCAGACGATGTAGAGCGCCAGGTTGGCTTGCCTCGTGACGCGCAACTGCGGAGGTCATACTCATCGCTGAGCCGGCTCCCTGAACGAGCGCCCGCGTTTGCGAAACGTTGACCCCCATAAAGATCGGGAGTCCGGCAAATCCTTCATTCCCTACCATTCCGACCTCGAGCGTCGATCTCTCTTGGGTCATCGAGAGCAGGGAAACTATTGAGTCGTTCGGAAAATACACCTGCTTAATAGTGTCACCGGGTTCGTACAACACTTCGCCGAACGTGAGCGGAATACGTTTCAACCCAGGGAGCAGACGTTCGTACTCTTTTTTCGGCAGCATGGCCAGTAGGCGGTTAACTGTTTCACCGCGAATGTTTGCTTGAGGCATTTTGGCCATCCTAAACCGCGTGCCTTACTTTGGTCCACAACATTGCTCTAATTACTCCCTTTGCTAAACGTCCATTATTTGTAACAGTAATGAGAGAAAACGTCTGTGCGGGAACACACACATACTAAAACGCTGCCAACTCTGCGCACGTGAGGACGTATGTGTGTTAGCGCACAGAAGAACGACAGAGCTTCGGGCAAACTGACGGTCAAATAACATTTAGACAACCGAACAATGGGTTCAACGAACTCTTCCTTCAGGGAGTTCAACGGTATTGAAAGGACAAACCCCATGTCTACTAGTCCCGGCAAAGCCGAAACATCCGAACCTGCGAACCGTCACATCTTGCATCGAGTGCGAACTACTCGTCAGCCAAAGATCCTTGTAGTCGAAGATCACGACGACACACGCGAAATGCTTCACACGCTATTAGAGACGTGGGGTTGTCGAGTAGTGGAAGCTTGTAACGGGCTAGAGGCCGTCGAGGCGGCGTCGCGGGAGAGGCCTGAGATGATTCTGATGGACGGTAGCCTGCCTTTCCTCGATGGGCTTGCCGCCACTCGCCGCATTCGTGAAAACGGACTCGGGGATCAGGTGAAGATTCTGGCGCTCGATGGATGGGGTACTCCAAGCTATCGCGCCGCTGCTTTGGCCGCGGGGTGTGACGATAGCATTATGAAACCCCTTGATTTTGATCGGCTACATAATCATCTGGCCCCGCTCCTCGATACTTCGTCTCAGGGAGCCGAATTGTGTAATTCTCTCCGCAGCTAACGCTCAGCAACACCCTATTGGAACGCGCTTTACCTGAACTTCACAAACGACACGAGCTGACTTTCAAAATGAAAAGATCCCGGGTTTTCTGAAAACCCGAGATCCCTCTTGACTCCTCGCGATTCTGCTCTTAAACCTAAAAGCCAGCGCGATTTTCACGCTGCTTGGCTTCGTTGACTTTCAAGAACCGTCCGCCTAATTCCTGGCCGTTGAATTTCTCAATCGCCGCTGCGCCTTCCTCCTTCGTTGACATCTCGATGAAGCCAAAGCCACGCGAGCGGCCCGTTTCACGATCTTCAATCAACGATACGCTTTCGACTGTGCCCGTCTGCGCGAATAATGTTTGTAGATCATTCTTCGACGTTTCAAACGAGAGGTTACCGACATAAAGTTTCATAGACATAAGTTTCTTACCTTTTCCCTCCATAGGGTCTCTCACTTTTAGAAGACTTCTCTCCTTCGATGAGTTAACAGAAGCCCCATGCTGAACATGTAGGGCTTCCCAATTTGCCACCGAATTACATGTCCATGCCGCCGGGCGTTGCCCTCGGCTTGTCATCTTCCTGTAGCTCAGAAATAAGCGCTTCCGTAGTGAGCATCAGCCCTGCGATTGAAGCGGCGTTTTGCAGCGCGCAACGTGTCACCTTAGCGGGATCAATTACACCCGCAGCGACAAGATCTTCAAACTTTTCGGTCACTGCGTTATAGCCGATGTTTGGGTTCTTCTCCAGACGCACTTTTTCGACAATGACAGCGCCTTCTTTGCCGGCGTTCGATACAATCTGACGCAACGGCTCTTCCAGTGCCCGCTTGACGATGTTGACGCCAATTTGTTCGTCTACGTCGCCAGCCGGCTCGTCGTCGTTATTCGCCTCGAAGAGTTTGAATTTGTCGAGCACTTTTGCGGCACGAATGAATACGACACCGCCGCCCGGCACGATGCCTTCTTCCACTGCCGCGCGCGTCGCGTGCATCGCATCTTCAACGCGCGCCTTCTTCTCTTTCAGCTCGGTTTCCGTGGCTGCGCCGACCCGAATTACCGCGACGCCGCCAACGAGTTTCGCCAGCCGCTCTTGCAGCTTTTCGCGGTCATAGTCCGAGGTAGTGTCTTCAATTTGAGCTTTCAGTGTTTTCACGCGACCCTGGAGATCTTTGGTCTCGCCACCGCCATCGATGATAGTCGTGTTCTCTTTGTCGATCGTCACACGTCTTGCGGTACCCAGGTCTTCAATCATGACGTTCTCGAGTTTGATCCCGAGTTCTTCGCTGATGACCTTGCCACCCGTAAGAATCGCAATGTCCTCGAGCATCGCCTTGCGACGATCACCGAAGCCCGGCGCCTTGACCGCCGCGACGTTGATCGTGCCCCGCAGTCTGTTCACTACAAGAGTTGCCAGGGCTTCGCCTTCTACATCCTCGGCGATAATCAAGATTGGTTTGCCCAACTTAGCGACCTGCTCAAGAATGGGCAGCATGTCTCTCATCGCCGAAATCTTCTTTTCGCTGAGCAGAATGACCG
>CBFGMX010000295.1:0-3359 GCA_965649955.1 uncultured bacterium | reverse complement strand
TATCGTGTAAATGACAACGCCAGTGCGACCACAGGAGCAATCACGATGACGGCAAGAACGTACGCTTGTTGCCAGTCGCTCAGCCCCACGCCCAACCTCGTGTGCGCCTGGCCGTGAAACAGGACAACAACCAGGTGCGCTACGACCGCAATCGCCACCCATGCACGCCAACTATAGTTTCCTGTCATGTGTGCAATTAATGTGTGATGGAATCGGTTATTTGCTTCCGTCGACTTGTCGTTGCACGTGATGTGAATACAAACAGGTTAAAGGCAAGAACGTTCAGTCGCAGAGATGAGTCTTTACTCGCGCCGAGCTAAGATGTCGCCACAAACCCGCTTAAGATAGCATAGCTTTAGAATATCGGCCGACTATGAGTAGAAGCGACACTAGTGATGAAGCGATGCAGGAGCTTCCCCTGCTGTTCTCGCAACTTCAGCACTCAGTTTCACGGTTAGAACAGTTATTCCCGGGACGCCGGTTTACGCTCGATGGCCATCTAATTGGGAGTCTTGCGGAAGTAATTGCGAGATACATGTACGACATAGAATTACTTCCGAATTCAAACGAGTGCCATCTGGAAACTGTTGGCACCGTAAAGTTGCACACCCGCGCTATGGGGACCGCTGAGGTACGGAGAGAGTAAATGCCTCTCTTCCCACAACTCAGTGTGGTGCGCCGAGGAACGAGGCGAGCCGGAGTAGATCCGCGAAGACGCCTGCTGCGGTTACTTCTGGCCCGGCCCCTGGTCCTCGCACGATCATCGGCTGCGAGTTGTAGCGCGCGGTTTGGAAGCTGACGATATTGTCGCTGCCAGTCAGGCTTGCGAACGGGTGCTCGGATGGATAGCTGCGCATCTCGGCTGACAAGTCGCCATTCGCGTCAATCGTGCCGACGTACCGCACAACCTGACCTTTATCCCGCGCTGAACTCAGCAAATCCGCCATTTTCTGATCATGCTTCCCAAGCGAGTCGAGATACTGGTCCACACTACCCTCGCGCAGATCTTCCGCTACCAGACTCTCAACGCGGACCGCGTCCATCTCTACTTCAAGGCCCATCTCACGCGCGAGGATGATCAGTTTGCGAGCGACGTCTACGCCGGATAAGTCCTCGCGTGGATCCGGTTCAGTCAGTCCTAACGAATGCGCTTCTCGAACGACCTCCGAGAACGTACGCCGGCCGTCGAGCGAGTTGAAAATATAAGAGAGTGTTCCCGAGAGCACGCCCTCGATCCTGATAACTTCATCTCCTGTCTCTACGAGGCCGCGCAGTGTTTGAATAATCGGTAGTCCGGCGCCGACATTTGTTTCGTAAAGAAAGTACCGCTGATGCCTGCGCGCGGTTTCGCGCAAGCTGCGGTATGCGGCAAGCGGTCCCGCATTACTCTTCTTGTTGGGTGTGATGACGTTGATTCCCCTCGCCAGCCAACTTTCGTAATGCGTTGTTAATTCGGCGCTGGCGGTCGCGTCGATCACCACTGCGTGCGGCAGATAATCGGCATTAACGTGATTGATAAAGCTCTCGAGGTCCGCCGGTTGCGAATTCCCGGCCAACTCATCGCGCCATCGATCGAGCGCGAGATGCCGGTCGGCAAGGATCATCCCGCGGCTGTTCATGACTCCGCGCACTCTCAGGTCGATACCGCGATGGCGTTTCAGGTCTTCGATTCGTGTTTGAAGTTGGCGCAACAGCGTGCCGCCGATCAGCCCCGTCCCGATCACTCCGATTGAAAGAGTCTGGTTCGATAGGTAGAAAGCGGAATGTATCGCTCGCAACGCTTTCGTGGCTTCAGCCTGCTCGATAACAGCCGAGATGTTTCGCTCCGACGAACCTTGCGCGATTGCCCTAACGTTTATTCCGGCCTTACCAAGCGCGCTAAAAAACTTGCCGGCCACGCCCAACTGTTCGATCATGCCGTCGCCTACCATGGCGATGATGCAGCAATCGTCTGTCAGATCGATCGTTTGGACCTCACCACGCTGCATCTCGACAACGAACGTTTCATGAACAGTCTTCCTCGCGAGCTCTGCGTGCACGCGCGGCACCGCGAAGCAGATTGAATGCTCGGAGCTTGCCTGCGAGATCATCACGACTGAGACGTCGACGGCGCGCAGAGCACCGAATATTTTGTGGGCCACACCGGGAATGCCGATCATTCCCGTGCCTTCAACATTTATCAGAACCATGTCTTCGACTGCCGCGAAACCCTTTATCGGTATGTCGGATGGCGACGTCGCCGATATTTTTGTGCCCGGCGCGTCAGGTTTGAAGGTGTTCTTAATCCAAACCGTTATGTTGTGAGTGATGGCCGGCGACATCGTGTTGGGATGAATGACCTTCGCTCCGAAGTACGCGAGCTCTGCCGCCTCCTGGTAGGAAAGTTCAGGCACGACGACAGCGTCCGGAACGCGTCGTGGATCGGCGCTGAAGACGCCGTCGACGTCGGTCCAGATCGTGACCGAATCAGCGCTCAATAGCGCGGCGACGATCGATGCGGAGAGGTCGCTGCCATTGCGCTTCAGCGTCGTCGCGACTCCGTCGTGCGTCGAGGCGATGTAGCCGGTGATCACAAGGACGTCAGTGTCAAGACAGTGTGCCTGCTCGACCTGCAACTTCTGCATTGAAGTTTGCCAGTCGATGGTAACGGTATTGGCATTCGGTTCGACGACCAGAGTCTTCCGGGCGTCAAGCCAGGTCGAGCGGTGGCTTTGAGACTCGAGGTAACTGTGAAGCAGTTGGGCGGACCACAACTCTCCGTGGCCGGACACAAACTCGATGATGCGCTCGGAAGCTAATCTGGTGATCCAAACGCCTCTCAGCACTTCTTTAATCGCGTTGAAATCGGAGGCGATGGTTTCAGTTAGAGCGGAACTTTGCGTGGTTCCAAGCCGGAGTCCCTCGATGGTCTGAAGGTGCCGGTCTTCGAGTGCCTGAAGTGTCTGCAAGTAAGAGTCGTCGTGAGCGGCGGCCAGGTTTACGGATTCGATGAGTGCGTTTGTGACGCCGCTCATGGCTGAAACGACAACTGCCACACGCGCAGCCGATCGTTGCGAAAGGACGATTTCGCACGCCGCTCGATAACGATCCGCGTCGGCGAGACTCGTACCGCCAAATTTGTGAACAGTCCAACCTGCACTCGCTTGTTTCATAATATGATGCTGTTACGGATCGCCATACCACGGGTGAACAACGATGAGTATTCTGCTATAACGAGCCGCGATTTGCGATTCTCTGACCGTCGTTTCCAGAATAGTATTTCGACGAGCTTTGCCCTAAAGGTGCTTTATGCGGAGGAAGTTTTCTCGCGCAAAGGCGCAAAGACGCCAAGCGCTGCCGCGTTTCTAAGGGTTTTCTTT
>CBFGMX010000294.1:0-3389 GCA_965649955.1 uncultured bacterium | reverse complement strand
AAGCACACGGGTGACGTCAACGATCGAGCAGACGATCGCCCTGTGGTTCAACGGATTGCGTTTTGAGCAACTACAGGTTAGACGTTACTGGCCGTTCACTATCCAGCCATCTTCGAGTCGCACTATGCGATTGCCGTAAGCGGCATTGGTCTCGGAGTGCGTGACCTGGACGATGGTCGTGCCTTCGTCGTTGAGGCGCTTGAACATGTCCATGATCTCTTTTCCCTGGGCTGAATGAAGATTTCCGGTCGGCTCGTCTGCCAGAATTATTCGAGGACTGGCAACGACGGCTCGTGCAATCCCAACGAGCTGTTGTTGTCCGCCTGAAAGTTGCGTCGGAAAAAGATCCTTCTTGCCCACCATCTGAAAACGATCGAGAGTGTCGCAAACGATCGATTGCCGGTCTTTCTTGCTGACGTCGCGATAAGAAAGCGGCAATTCCAGGTTTTCAAACACCGTCTGATCGTCGAGCAGGTGATAACTCTGAAACACAAACCCGATGTTCCGATTGCGCAGCGCCGCGCGTTTCTTTCCGTCAAGAGTGTGGACCGGAATGTCTTCGAAGTAATACTCACCGGTCCACGACTGGTCATGCATTCCCAGGATGTGAAGTAGCGTCGACTTCCCGGCGCCCGAAGGCCCCATGATCGAAACAAACTCGCCCGGCTTGATGTCGAGATCGATCCGGCGCAGGACGTAAGTCTTCGTCGGACCGTGTGGAAAAGCCTTTTCGACGCCACGCAACCTGATCATGAAATAGCTCCGAAACCGCTCTCCGCCAGTTCGCGTTTGGCTTCCAGAATCTCGCGTCGATCCGATCCGGCCTCTTCCTCGACAATCAAACCGTCGAAGAGATGGACGATGCGATCGGCGTGTTGTGCATAACGCGGATCGTGCGTAACCATGCAGATGGTGGCGCCGCCGCGGTGCAATTCGCGCATGAGTTCCATGACCGCCTCGCCGTTGGTTGAGTCGAGGTTACCAGTCGGCTCGTCTGCGAGCAGGATGCTCGGCTGTCCACCAACTGCGCGTGCCACGGCGACGCGTTGCTGTTGACCGCCGGAGAGCTGGCTCGGCAAGTGTTTCGCGCGATGGGCCATGCCGACGCGTTCGAGCGCTTCGGTGGCGCGTTTCTTTCGTTCGCTGGAACTCATGCCGCGATACGTCAACGGCAGCTCGACGTTCTCATAAACCGTGAGATCGCCGATTAAGTTGAAGCTTTGAAAGATGAAACCCACTTCGCGGTTACGGATTCTCGCGCGCTCGGAAAGCGACAGGTTCTCAACCGGATGACCGTTGAGAATGTACTGACCTTCGGTCGGCGTATCGAGCAGTCCGAGAATCGATAAGAGGGTTGACTTGCCGCAACCGGAAGGTCCGGCAATGGAAACGTACTCGCCTTGTTTGATGTCGAGGTGGATACCCGAGAGCGCGTGGGTCTCGACTTCGTCCGTGTAAAACACCTTCTTGACATCAGCGAGGTGGATCAGGGGCTCGGATGAACTCATCAGTCACTCCTTGATTGATTGTGTACTTGAACCTGTAAAGTGAACACCGCAAACCCGTTTTCCATGACAACCGGGTCTGAAATCTCGTTAGCTTCCAAGCTGAATGCTCCGCGTACTAACCGTCTGTCCGTCTTCTTATCGAATGCGAACTCGATCGTAACTGTCGTACGGCGACGTGTCCGAGATAATCACCTGTTCGCCTTCGCGCAGGCCCTCGAGTATCTGGACGGTGCTCACCGAGTTTGCGCCAAGCTTGACCGTTCGATGGTGCGCCTCAGTGCCATCCGGAGTCAGGACAAACATCTTGACCGTTTGGAACGCCTGGCCAAATGCCGGCCGCCCGACCTTCAAAACATCCGGCAGTCGTTCAAGTTCGATAGTGCCGTCAACACTCAGATCGGGGCGCGCGCTGGGCGGCAGAGGTCCGATCAGCGACGCGTCAATTTCAAACGTGCCCTCTCGCGCAGCGGGATCGATTCGCGAAACCTGACCCTGGATGACGCCGTTGCGCGTGTCGACCAGAACGGGCTGTCCGATGCGAACTCCGGAAATCAGTGTTTCAGCAACTCTTAATACGGCTTTCAACGACGTCGGATCGGCAACGCGCGCGATGTTGAAACCGGGTTCGACCTGCTGGCCGACCTGAACGGAAACCTGTTGCAGCACGCCTGCCGTGCCCGCGCGCACTTTCAAATTGTCGACCTCCTGGCGGCGCAGTTGCGCCATCGCCCGCAACTGTTGGAGTCGCGAAGAAGCGGCGTTGAGTTGAGCACGTGTTGATTTGGCGCTTACTGCCAGTCGTTCCTGTTCAACCTTGAGCCGGTTGGCCAGGTCCTGCACACTGACGCGCGAGATCTTGATCTCGAGCTCGGGGATCAATTGCTGCCTGTAGAGGGTTTCGTCGGCATCGAGTCGTAGTTTTGCCTGGCTGTACTGCGCATTGATCGTAGCGATCGCCGCCTTCTGCGTCATCGTGTCGCTTTCCAGGCGCACGCGCAGGTTCTCTTCGTCAGCCTCGGCAGCTTTTACCTGAAAGTCGGCGTCGGTTGCTTGTTGCTCCATTTGCGGGTTCGAGAGTTCGACGAGAACTGTCGAAGCGTCTACCTCGACACCGGCCTGGAGATTTATCTTTTCCACGCGACCTTGCGCAGGCGCGGGAACCCAGCGAATGACTTCGGGCACCAGCGTTCCGTTGCCACGGACATCACGGACCATCTCACCGCGTTTGACTGTTTCGATTACGGCGGTGGACTTTTCGATCGTCGGCGCAGCCGGTTTGAGTTTCGCGAGACCGTAGGTGATGCCACCCACGGCTGCGAGACCGACGACGACGAAGATCGCCATTCGAATGTTTTTCTTTACCTTCGATTTTGGGGGTCGCTTGATGTCCATGGCGCTACTTCAGGTACTTCTCAAAAATTAGTGGAGAGCTGTAATAGCCTGTTTGAGAGAGCGGCGATGCGCGCGCGAAGCTGATTAACGATCGAGCTAGAACAAACTTCACACGCAGAATTACAGTTCTCCGCGTTGGCTCGATTCAAAGCCCGTGCCAGCGTGTGGGATTTAATAAAATCGGCTTTTTACTGGGATTTCAGCGGAAAGTTCGGACGCGGATTCAAAAAAGCCTTCGAGATCGTTTCGCTTGCGGGATCAGCCAAATCCCACTTTCGAAACCGGATTTACGGTGAGTTAGCCTTGTGTACGAGATTTTGAATAGCCTTGGTGTCATTATGAGTAATTTCGGACAAGATTCGAGACCCATCAAATAGCCATTTTCCATTTTCCTTTACCCACACATCTTCATGCGTTTCTTAATGTGTGTGAGAGTGAAGAAACTACGGGACAGCGCATTGCCCGCATTCGCAAGGAGCGCGGCTACAC
>CBFGMX010000293.1:0-3397 GCA_965649955.1 uncultured bacterium | reverse complement strand
GAGGTTCTGCACGAGGCTCTGCACGAGGTTCAACTCGAGGTTCTGCACGAGGCTCTGCACGAGGTTCAACTCGAGGTTCTGCACGAGGCTCCGCACGAGGTTCAGCTCGAGGTTCTGCACGAGGCTCTGAACGTGGCGCTGGTGTGCGTGGCATGGGGCGAGATGTCGGCTCCGGTCGCTCGAAAGCTCCGGATGGCGCAGGCTCAGTCGCAGGAGTCGGTATCGCATCAACTGGCGCATTCCGGCGATTCCGTTCTGCTTCCACAGGCGCATTTACAATGGGCGAATTTCCGGCGGGTGCGTTTCCGCTGGGTGCGTTCGCGCTTGGGGCATTTCCCCTCGGCGCATCGGTCGCCGCAGGTGTTTGCGAAGGTCGCGTCGGGCGTGGCTCTCTGCCGCGATAGATCCGCGAGCGACGGAGATCTTCGTCGAGCGGTTCGCCGGGATCGCGGTTCGCCGCACCCGTTGGTCGTTGTATGACTTCCGGCAAAGGACGTCGTGTTGGATCGCCCGCCGGAATGCTGCCCGCGAGTCCGACTCGTCGCGGCAGGTTCTCGACTTCAGGCTCCGATTCGATCACTCGTCTCGCGACGGGTTCATCCACGGGCCGTCCAGGTTCGTTGCCGAAGTTTGTGCGAGGCACCCTCGTTACGCCGCGCCAGGGCTTGTAATCGGCCTCCGGACCGTAACGGCGCTCGTTACCGTCACCCTCACGCGCGCCTCCCTCACGTCCGCCGCCGTCACGTCCGCCACCCGCGTAACCTCCGCGGCCGTCGCGTCCATCGCGCCCGTCACGTCCGCCACCGGCGTAACCTCCGCGGCCGTCGCGTCCATCGCGGCCGTCACGACCGTCGCGTCCATCACGCCCGTCGCGCCCGTCGCGCCCCCCGCCGGCGTAGCCGCCTCGGCCATCGCGTCGACCGCCGCCGTAATTCGGATGATAACGGCGATAATGACGCGAATGTGGATCGCGCTGGTAGTACGACAACGGATACCAGCAGATATTGTCGCCAAATGAAAAACTGAAATTGACGAAAGCGACGAGTGCCGGTCGCCACCAGCTTCGTTGCTTGTGGAAATGGCTGCGCGGTACCCAAACCCACGAGCCGTTGAAGAAAACCCAGCGGCCATAGTGATACGGCGCCCAACCCCACGGTTCGTATCCCACCCACGTCCAACCGTACGGCGGACACCACGTCCACTGACCATAGCGGTAAGGCGCCCAATCGCTGAACGCGTTGATCACGCTCGCATGCGGACGCCAGACCCAGCCGTATTCGCCTGTCTTGGTCCAATCACCGTAATTATCGAGATCTTCAGCGCCCCACACATATTCGTCGAAGTACTTAGCTTCGTAACGGAACCGTTGCGCGAGGTAACGTTCTCGCTCGGCTACCCACTGATCGATTGCATCGCCCGGTGCAGCGGCGAGCAGGTCCCAATCGCCGGCGTTCTCGCCAGTGATGACGAGTTCCGCGGAACGTCCGTCGCGCAGCGAGAATCCTGATGTGTCTGAATAGATCCGGGCGAGACCGCCGTCACGCACCGTCAAACGCACACGCCCTTCGCGCGGCACGTCGATGCGGTAAGAACCGTCCTTCTCGATGGCGAGCGTCGTTCGCGGTGCGTCGAGTTCGAAGTATTCGCGGTTGCGGTCAAGCTTGGCGAGACGTACGACGACTGTACCTTCAACGACACTCAGCGCCGTGCCTTCATCGCGCAACGTGACAATGCGCAGCACTGAACCCGGTGCGAGACGCACGAAGTTGCGCGCGTCAAACTGAATTTCAAGCTGACTGTCCTTGCCAGTGCCGACCGTGTCGCCTTCGACGAGCGGGTAGTTCAGCCGGACGAGTTCCCACTCCTTGCTCCCGTTGCGTTTGAGGTTTACCTCGCCCACCATCAGACTGACGCGCGCGACGCGAGCTTTTACGTCGTAGTCGTCAGGTTCGTCGTCGTCGGCGCGGGCGGTTATGGTTACCGAAAGGAAGGTCAGCAGCAGAAAAAGGAAGGCGGTGCGTAGTCGGGAGACTTGCATGGTAGTACTCCTATTCAATTGTTACTGAACGTGAGGGGCGTCTTTTCGAATGCGGTGTCTGGTGACCGCTTTGCTCTGCCTGACGAGCACTAAGCGACAACTTTTGAGATTAACGGCCGTGTCAACAAGCGCGCTACAGCAAGATCAAAGCGGCGACCCGTCACCGCATTCGGAAGAGGCCCCACCTGGCTCAACCCGCTGTATAGACGGCAGCAAAACGCATGCCCGTAAATGACAGTAACGAGGCAAGATAAGAGGAATTGAGAAGTCTCAAATGGTTTCATCAACGCGACTGTCGAAAGTTGTCGCCTTGAGAGATCTCAAATTTCTTCCGGTCCATGTGTGAGAACCTGATTGCCGATCGTGCAGGCGCAACGTTGCCTTAGACCGTGCACACGCAACACCATTTGGTTTATTCGTTCGTGCCGGTGCGTCCTGAACGCGCGCGCGGATGATGTCGATCGTAAGCTGAGCGTAGATGAAGATCGGTGATGTGGGTATAGATTTGAGTGGTCGAGATGTCGCTGTGTCCTAACAACGCCTGGACGGAGCGTGAGTCAGCGCCGTGTTGCAATAGATGAGTTGCGAAACTGTGTCGCAGTGTGTGAGGCGAGACATTCTTGATTCCTATCCCTTCCGCGTACCGCTTGATCATTAACCATGCGAGCTGTCGCGTGAATGGCTTGCCGCGGTGCAGGAAGACATACGGCGAGGACGACTTCCCGTAACCGGCTTTAACGGCCGCGTACTGTTGCAGCCAATGGATCGCGCTTTTGCCCAGGGGAACGCGCCGCTCCTTGCTGCCTTTGCCATGACAAACTACGAGTCCTGCCAGTAGATCGACGTCGGCTTGTTTCAGCGCGACGAGTTCCGAAACGCGCAAGCCGCTGGCATACATGATCTCGAGAACCGCGCGATCGCGTATGCCTTCTTCGGTCGAAATGTCGGGCGCGGCAAGTAGACGGTTTATTTCGTCTTCCGTGAGAAATTTGGGCAAGTAACTGAAGCGTTGTGGCGTGTCGAGATCCTCTGCCGGATGCGACTTAATGTGGCCGTCGAGCATTAGAAACTTGAAAAAACCGCGGGTTGCGCTGACGGCGCGGGCGATTGAAGTCGGTGCAAGGCCATCGCGTGACAAACTGGCTATCCATTTGCGCAAGTCAGCCCGTGTGAGTTCGGCGATCTGCTTTCCGTTTCCGATCGCCCACTGCTGCAAACGCGTGAGGTCACGCTCATAACTCTCGAGCGTGTGACGCGCGAGTCCTTTTTCCACCTGGATGTACGTCAGAAATTCCTTCTTGAGATCGCGGTCCACGTGCGACAGATTACATTATTTTGACGCTTAAGATTTCTTTTTCA
>CBFGMX010000292.1:0-3506 GCA_965649955.1 uncultured bacterium | reverse complement strand
TGCGGTAGCGGTCCTGTCAACGCCCCACTGAAATCGCCCTGCTTCTCGGCGATGGTCGGCACGTTTGCGGAAAGCACCGAACCGCGTCTTTCACGACGCCACTCTTCCGACCAGAAGAAGAACACTCTGTTCTTGATGATTGGGCCGCTGAAGTTTCCACCGAAGTTGTTGTACTTAAGTTGTGCCTTTGGTTGACCCGCGCGATTCAGAAAGAAGTTGTTCGCATTCAGCGAGTCGTTGCGGTAGAACTCAAACAGACTGCCGTGAAACTCATTGCTTCCACCTTTGGTGATCAGGTTGACTACCGCGCCCTGCGCCTGACCAAACTCAGCGCTGAAGCTGTTGCGCTCAACGCGAAACTCCTGAATCGAGTCGACCGACGGGAACACCAGCAGCGTGCGGTTCGATCCGACGTCCATGTTGTTGACGCCGTCCACCGTCCACAGATTGGAGTTTGATTGGTTGCCGTTGACTGACATGTCAACGCCGGAGTTGAGACCTGTTCCGCGAGTCGCGAATGCACCACCCGCGCCTGACTGGGTCACCGGAGAAACGCCGGGAACCATCAGCGCAAGTTGCGCGTAGTTGCGACCGTTCAGCGGCAACTCGGTAACCTGCTTCTCGGAGATCAGACTGCTGACCTCACCGCTTCTCAACTCAACCGGGGCCGCTTCACTGGTGACGGTAACGATTTCCGTTACCTGGCCCACCTGCAAGTCGATGTTGACGGTCAAGTTTTCACTGACGTGGAGCTGGACACCGGTCGCGACGGTTTTCTTGAAGCCTGTCGGCGATGCGCTGATGGTGTAAACGCCCGCCGGCAAACCGGGAGCGGAGTAGAATCCATCATCGTTGGTCTTGGCCGTGCGAGACGCGCCTGTCTTCTCATCAACGATCGTTACTTCGACGTTGGCGACCGCCGCTCCCTGCTGATCTCGCACGGTGCCGGTGATGTTTCCGGCTGTGCTTGATTGGGCATGTACGCCGACAAACAAACCTATACTCAGCAGGAAAAACAGTGCAGGCAGTCCAAACTTCTTCGACATACAAAACCTCCTCAACGTTCGGGCGTTTAGGACTATCGTTACGTTTTGAAACAAACGAACCGTTTCAACTATCGAGAACAAACTGCGAGAGAACAGAAACAGACTAGTGCGAATGCAAAATGATGCCGAGCCATGGACAGACCGACGTATGAAGTTTCATAAAACGGAAACGAGATTTCATAGACTGCCCGCAGACCTTCGAAAATAATCCAACTTGTTCTGAGTGTTACTTTGTTGCAGAGGCTAACAAAAGTATTTAATACCAAAAGTATTTATTGTCAAGATCTTTTTAGGCTTAGGCCTGTCCGGGTTGAGTTTTTTTCAGGCGGCCGGCCTGTTAGACGACTGAGACGGAAGCAAACTTACTCGCCAGCACCAGGCTGAGCGCCCCCATGAGGGTCGGTTCGGGTCCGAGGGTTGAGGCAATTATTCGCGTCGAAGGTAGCCCACGACAAATCGTGGCCTCGACCGTGGTCTTGATGTCGTCCGAAATGATGGGCCACGCCCGCACGATCGGACCGCCCACTATCACCGCTTCCGGAGCCAGTCCGCGGATCAAATTAGCGATACCAATACCGAGATAGGACGCAGTCTCCTTGAGGGCCGCGCGTGCCGCGTCGTCGCCGCCCAACGCGAGATCGATCAGATCCCTGAACGTGATGTCGAAGAGTTCGGCACTGCCCCTGGTCAGGTTCTTATACCGCGCCAACGCAGAACGTTCGGAAGCAAACGCCTCCCAACACTCACGACTGCCCGACGCGCAAGCTACCGGCGCGCC
Organism: uncultured bacterium; assembly: GCA_965649955.1. Taxonomy (GTDB): domain Bacteria; phylum Acidobacteriota; class Blastocatellia; order Pyrinomonadales; family Pyrinomonadaceae; genus PSRF01. The sequence continues at coordinate 1,682 of CBFGMX010000292.1, read as the reverse complement.
TTGTCCGATCGTCATGTGTCCGAACTCACCGGCGGCGCCGTTCTCACCACGATAGACCTGGCCGTCAAAAACGATGCCCGTTCCCACACCACCCTCGACGAGCACGAGTATGAAATCCCGGATTGTGCGAATCTCTGGACGGCCGAACCACAACTCCGCGTGCGCAGCTGCGTTAGCGTCGTTGTCGATGGTGACGGGCAATCCGGTCGCCATGGTTACCTCGTCCGCGAGCGGCAAGTCGCGCCAGTTGAAAGTCGGGACGAACAGTTCCCTTCCCTCGGCGCTGACCAGACCCGGCAGGCTAATGCCGATGCCTTCGATGGTTGCGTTGCGGGCGATTAGTTTCCGCGATAGCTCGATTATTTTGCGGGTTGTTGCTGCGGCGTCCGGGTGAGTTTCGAATTGTTCCTGTTGCAGCAAGCGTCCGGCGAGATCGCTGGTGGCGACGATGGTTCGATTCGTGCCCACGTCCACGCCGATCGCCACCGCGTCAGCAGTGCGTAGCGAAAGCAGGATGGGTGGACGGCCACCGGTCGATTCGCCACTCAGTTCCTCGATCAGTCCCTCGATGCGCAATTCCTCGACAATCAGCGAGATGGTCGAGCGTTGGAGGGCCGTTTCGTGGGCGATCTCGGCGCGGGAGATTGGTCCGCGCTCGCGAACGTAGTTCAGTACGATCTGGCGATTGATATCGCGAATCGTGTTCGATCGAGCTACGTTGGCCTTCTTTAAGTCAATCCGTCGCATACCCTGTGTCGTTGAATAAGTATTACAGACATCACTTCGAGTCAAGGCCAACGATCAAACAAACCTTTCAAAGCCGTGGAACCGGAGCTATACTTGGGCGCAAAAAATCCGGGAGGTCTGCTATGAAGAAACAGCATACCGCGGGTAATTGCTTGTTAATCGGGATCACCCTCCTCTTATCCGTGGCGGCGCCGACTTTAGCGCAACGTCCAACACCAGGCCCCCCTCCAATCGATAAACACACCAACCAGGCGCGTAAGCGACAGCAGGACGAGTCTGCGCGAGAGTGGCAACTGCGTAACTTCGGAAACCCGGCCCTGACGAAAGACCGGCGCCGGCTTCAGGCGTTGATGGCCCAAACGGAGCAGGACTTCAACCGCATGCTGACGCTGCATAACGAGATCGCACGCGCCCTCGTGGCGACTAAGCCACTCGACTATCAGTTCGTGTCTGAAGCAACAGGCGAAATTCGCAAACGGGCGCAGAGCATTCAGTCAAACCTCGTCTTGAGTTTGCCGGCTGAAGAGGTCGAAGCCGTCGAGTCGCCGGCGAATTCCAGCGAGTCGGATATGAAGGACGCACTCGTGAAACTTTGCAAACAGATCAGGAGTTTCGTTACCAACCCGGTTATCGATCAGCCGAACCTGGTCGACGCAGAGAAACTCGCGACAGCGAAGCGCGATCTCGAGAGCGTAATCCAACTCAGCGCGCACTTGAAGCGGGGTGCTGAGCTGTTGAGCGGCAAGGTTCAGAAGTAAAGTTTCCCGCAAAGGCGCAAAGCCACCGAAAGAACTGAAGGCGCAAGCCGCAAAGGCAACAACTATTGGATTTGCCAAACCCCGTAAACCGGAGGCGGGTCCAGCGCAATATGGAACCGAGGTTCCTCAATGCGCCTTGGCGCCTTTGCGGGAGACTTTCTCTACATTAGCGGGGCT
>CBFGMX010000291.1:0-3628 GCA_965649955.1 uncultured bacterium | reverse complement strand
CCCAATCACTGCTGCAATAGATAGTTTCGGTTCCCGAGTTCGAAGGGCGACTTGTTTCCGCGTCGTCAGGAAACTCCGTTGGCCCAGCTTGTTGATAAAGTGCGAGCGCCTCGTTGGAGTCAATCTCGCCGTTTCGAATCCTTTCTAAAATATCCTGGAGATGGGCTCTTTCCTGATCAGAGGCAGACTCTTCGGTGGTCTGACCGTTCCGGTTGGATGATTGAGAACGGTCGGGGAGGCGGTTTTTGCGGTGCCTGTTTTGGCTACTCATCAGCTTGTGCGGTTGCTCGCCTTCGTTTCAAGAAAAGGAGTGGAGATCGACCGACGATCTGATACCCGACTGCCCGTGATTGGCATCATCTGTTGGGCAACTTCGATGCCATCTGCGAGACCGCCGGAATCGCTGCAAGTAGCAAACTAAATGGGCGCTTTGTTGGGACAGAGATTGGGCGTGCGGACAGTTTTGTCCGATGGAATGGTTTAGAAGGCAGGATAGACTCGGATAAATTTGTCCTAAGGGTGCAAGCAAAAGTCCTTGCTTGTGAGGTCCTGCGCAAGAAGGACTCAAACTTCGTCTGCGGACTCCTATGGGACGAATATTTCTCCCGCAAAGGCGCAAAGACGCAAAGGCGAAAAGAAGCAAAGGGCTACCGCGTTTCTAACTGCTTTCTTTGCGTCTTTGCGCCTTTGCGGGAGACGTCTTCCCCGCATAAGACCCGCTACGCGTATTTCCTGCGGGCCTGTTCCGAAAAACCGCAGGCCGTGCGCACCTTGCTCAGGTTCCGCATGTTGTATCCGAATTGGTCCAAAAGCGGTAAGGCTTTTGATTCTGAGTCTGACTTAATGAGGTATTTGACAAACGTCGCGAGAGTGCCGCTTGGACCGGCGTCGATGTAAAGACAAGGCCCGCTCTCTTCGATCTTGCCTACGGTCTTATCAAAGATGACCGGACCTCGGATCAAGTCCCAGTAGTAACGCGGCGTAATGCTGTTTCGGTCCAGCCGGCTTGTGTAAGCGCACGAGATGACGGGAATTCTGCTTTCCTCGAGATGCATGTTTTCGAGCAGGGCTTTGTATTCAGACTCGACTGCGTCGATCAGCGGAGAGTGAAAGCCGCACTGAATCGGCAGAAGTTGCGTCAGGATGCTCTTGTCCGCGAGAAACTGTTGCACATTCTTCAAACGTTCCAGGCGTCCCGCAAGTACAAAACTGCGGTTGAAATTCAAACTGGCAATCGTGGTTTCCGCAAATTCGTCCGGGTACTCGTCCATGATGTCTCGCGAATGAAGAATTGCCATCATGCCGGCACGCGGTGTCTTTTGCTCGATGAGTCGCGACGACCGAATGAGAAAGTCGACGGCGTCCTCGACGCTAATGAAACCACTTACGGCGAGCGCAACGACTTCTCCGAGACTGTATCCGAGCAACAGATCAGGCTCGACGCCTTCGTCCATTAGAGTCTGCGCCGCACTGTAATTAACCATGAAGATCGCCGGGCTGGTGTAGAGGGTCCGGTTAAACGGTTCGTACCTGTCACCTCGTTCTTTGAAGATCATGTCGATCAGATTGACTCCGAGATGGCCCTCAGCAACGGACGCGCAATAGTTCATCCAGTAACGAAAGGTGCTGTGGTGGTCGTACAGATCTCTACCCATCGAATAGTATTGAGATCCCTGACCGGAAAACATCAGGACAGTTTTGCTCATGGAAAGTCTCCTGCTCGTTAAGCGGCTTTCTTGATTGGGATCACTCCCGTGTCCACCAGTGTGAAAGTGCGAGGATGGATTAGGTCGAGTAGAGGTGTGGTCATGAAAGTGGTCGTCAGCGCCATAATCACCATCATCGCAAACAGGGCCGGAGAAATGACTCCGATGTCCAGTCCGATGTTCAGCACGACCAGTTCGACCAGTCCTCGAGTGTTCATCAGCACGCCAACCGCCGAAGCCTCAGACCACTTCATGCCGCTGATGCGTGCGGCAACACTGGCGCCGCCAAATTTTCCTACGACGGCGACGGTAATAATCAGCCCGCAGTAGAACCACATCTGAGATCCGCTCACCAAACCCATGCTGGTCCTGAGTCCGGTGAAGGAGAAAAACAATGGCAGCAGCAAAACGACGGTCACGTCTTCCAGCTTCTCAGTCAGCGTTCGGACGAAGTGATTGTCTTTGGGCATGATCGCGCCGACCAGAAAAGCACCGAACAGCGCGTGGATTCCCAACATTTCCGTTGCAAGACTCGAGGCAACCACGATTAACAGAATGACGGCGATCATGTCTTTCGACACTTCACCGCGACGTCGATACCGCGCTTCGAGGTGTCGTAACGCCTTGCGTCCGAATGACAACATCACCGCGATGTAGACGAGCGATCCCAGGATCGTTAGCCAAAGCAGATGGTCGCCTGTAGCGCGAACCAGCAAGACGACGCCGGCCAGGATGCACCACGCAGTTACGTCGTCGACTGCGGCGCAGGCAATGGCGACGCCCCCCAGCGGGGTGCGAAGCAGTCTGCGTTCGGTCAGGATCCGCGCCAGCACGGGAAATGCCGTGATGCTCATGGCGGTTCCCATGAAGAGCGCGAAGTGCGTGAACGGGACGCTGCTGTCAGACAATCTCGGGTAGAGGTAAAGCGAGAGTAACGCCCCGAGGAGGAACGGAATAAATATACTGGCGTGACTCGTGAGTACTGCCGTGTGACTGCGCTTTCGCAACAGGCTTGGATTCAGCTCCAAACCAACCAGGAACATGAAGAGCAGCAACCCGATCTGACTCAGCACACTCAGAAACGGCAGGCTGTCAGCGGGAAACAACACGGCCGAAAAGCCCGGCGCCACCCAGCCCAGCAACGATGGTCCAAGCAGGATGCCCGCCGTCATTTCGCCGATGACCTGCGGTTGGTGAATCTTCCGGAAACCCCAACCAATGATTCTGGCGGCTACCAGAATCACGATTATCTGCACTAACAGGAGTGTGATCTGTGACATCGCTATCTCGCTTCCCAACGCATTTCTGGTCCAGCTTGTTGTGTTGCGACAAAGCGCAGGTCGGGACAATTGTTAAATGAAAAGACACCCCAGAGGCGTGCCGGGTTCGACTGCCGGTCGATCGTTGCACGTAGTTGAATTGGCTGTGAGCTGTTCTCGTTTGTCGCGAACGAGAACTCCGGCGCTGTCGCGCTCACTTCGGTATCCTGAATCTGCCCGTAAAGAACGGCCTTTGTCTCACCGTTGAACGAAACGGAAAACTGTGGTCCCGATTGAGAGATCGAAAACCCGCGCTCCGCTTGTTGAAACTGTTCCTGACACGATGAACTGGCGGTCGGTTTACTGACTTCCATTGTCCAGGGGCCCTGGATACACATCATCGGCAGCAATCTGTCGCCAAGACGCAGGACTCCCAAAACGCCGAGCACCGGTAAGCCAACTAACATCAAGTAATTGCCGACTTTTTTCATTTCATCCTCCCACTTAAATCGTGATTTCGCCCGGAGCCACGGCATTTGACTGGGTGACTCGGAAGTGTTTGCGCTGTTGTTTGAACGAGGTTGCCGGCGGCGAAGAAACTCGCCTGCCTGGTCCTATCTCTCAGGCGGCTTTGCGCAAGAAGTGCTTTATGCGGGGGAAGAT
>CBFGMX010000290.1:0-3699 GCA_965649955.1 uncultured bacterium | reverse complement strand
TTCTGCTATCTCATAACCGATGTGGTGTCGCGTCATGTGCCGGCCCCGCCCATGGATCCAGATGCGCCGGGCGCGTTTCGTTTCGCGGAACCGGGGAAGCTTGCTTCGATTCTGACGCAAGCGCGCGCTACTGACGTTAACGACGAGGTACTGCATTTTCATATCGCGGCGCCTATCACAGCGCAGCAATTCTGGAACATGCGCTCCGAAACGTCCGACACATTGCGCGCGAAGCTCGCAACGCTTTCGGAAGCGCAGAGGTTGCAAGTTGCGGAGGAGGTGCAGAACTCTGTCCGCCCATTTTTCCCGAACGACGAGATGAACTTTCCGGCGCAGATGATTATCGTGACGGCACGAAAGCAAGCGTGAGCCGCATCCGATACCCACCTTCGGTAAACCATCGAAACACGTGTTATCTTGTGCAACTTCAGACGAGTCAATCCACGAGCGCTCGTTTTTTCGCGTTAACATAACGGTGCTCAAATTTATGCAAAACCGGTCTTAAACGTTGGAAAATCAAAAGGTAAACCATGCATCAGAACCGGTATCGGAAGTGGATCCTGCCGCTGGCGATCTCTTTTGTTGCACTTTTTCTCGCTCCGCCAGCCGGGGCCCAGCGGGCGTGCTTTTCCGCCGCCGAACGTGCGCGGGCAGAACAAACCGCCAGGGTTTATCGAACACCCGACCCGGGTTACGACCCGGTGCTCGGTTACAATCCGGCTACCGGACCGCGTCGCGGCGCACCGCCAGTTGATCAGAACGGGGTTGCGAAGCCACTGAACTGCGTCGCCAACAAAGACGAGAGTCCCGGCGCCGGCACGACGCCCAAATTTCATTGCTCCGTCTCGGGCGTCACCGATGAAGATGGCAACCTGATTCGCTACAAGATCAAGCCACACTTCAAAGGACAATCACGCGACAAGCGTAACGGTGAGATTTACGGTGAGTTTCTGTCATCCCGTTTCTCAAAAGCGCTGGGCTTCTTCGCCGACGACGAGTGGGTGGCGGACGTTCGTTGCCCCGACTGCGAGAAAAGCCTGACGCGCGGTTTTCAAGGCGCGACTTTCTCGCCGTTTCAACCCGCCGCCGGCATAGAGCTTCCACTGGCAAGGGGGATCGACGTCAACTGCAACAATAAAGACTCCGCCTCCCTCGCCGACACGCTCACGAAGTTGGGTCAGAACGGCGCTGCACGCGCGGAGATCGACGCCTTCAAACTCTGGCTTGCGTTCATCGATCACGGTGACACCAAGAGCGACAATCACAAGCTTGCCTGCCTCAAGTCTCGCAAGAATGCCGACGGCACACGCACCTGCGACCCTGGCCAGGCCGTTTTTTACATAGGCGACATGGGATCGACTTTTGGTTATTCACGTTCAAGCGAAAACAAAGCGAAGCTCGACGCCTGGAAGAGCAGGAATCCGATCGAAGTAAGTGGCGGGCGTTGTAAGACGACCGCGAAAAGCGTCGGCGACGCCAACGTCAGCGAAGCGGGCCGCAAACTGCTAGCCGATGGACTGCAACGCCTGCTCAACGCCGAGAAACGAAATCGAACGATCACGAGAGTGTTCGAGGCCTCAAGAAATGCCGAGCGAGATCAGCCGGCGCCACAGTGGACCGCCGAATTCGAGCGCAAGGCGCGAATGATTATCGACGCACGTTGCTCAAACTAATCTCCTTCACAAAAACACATATGACATCTCAGGGTAAAGAAGTATCGCAGTCCGAATCACCGGCAAAGACAAAGTCAAAGCCGAAGCGTTTTCTGGCCTGGTCGGTCCTCAATCGCGATTTGTGCCAATTGGAGTTTTTCCGGCGCGTACTCGAAGAGGCGCTCGACAGAACGACGCCGGTGCTCGAGAAGCTCAAGTTTCTCGCCGTGTTCGCGTCCAACCTCGACGAATTCTTTATGGTCCGTGTTTCCGGTTTAAAGGAGATGCTGGACATTGAAGAAATTGGACCAATGCCCGGCGAACTCACGCCGGCTGAGCAGCTGCGCGTCATTCGCAAACGGGTGCTCACGCTGGTGGAAGAGCAAACGAACTGCCTGCGCGAAGAGGTAATGCCGGAGCTTCAGTCTCACGGTGTGGTGATTGCGCGATACGCGTCGTTATCGGAAAGCGAGAAGAAGAGGCTGGCCGAGTACTTCATGAAGAATATCTTCCTGGTGCTCACGCCGCAGGCGGTCGATCCCGCGCGTCCGTTCCCCTACATCTCGAATCTCAGCTTAAACATTGGTCTGACGGTCCAGAGTAATCCCGAAGACACGCTGGCGGGTTCGCCGATGGGACATGAAGTGAGGTTTGTTCGGATCAAGGTGCCGCCGGTGGTGCCGCGTTTGATCCCCGTCAGTGAAGGGAACTTCAAGTTTGCCCTCATCGAAGAGGTGATTGAAGCAAACATCCACCGGTTGTTCCCGAACATGCACTTGAGCAAAGGCCATCTCTTCCGCGTCACGCGCGACGCCGACGTCGAGATCCGCGATGACAAGGCCGCGGATCTTTTGAAGTTGATCAAGGAGTCTCTGCGAGAGCGCCGTTTCGGTCTGCCGGTCCGGCTCGAGGTCTCGTCGACAATGCCGACGGAGATGGTCGACTACCTGACTAAGTCCCTAAGCATCGAGTCAGATGACGTTTACAAGATCAACGGGCTACTCGACGTACCCGACTTGATGGAGCTTTACAACCTCGACTTGCCGGAACTGAAAGACAAGCCGTTGAGGGCGGTGGTTCCTGTTGCTCTGCGAAACAAAGAATCGCTCTTCGATGCACTCAAGAAACAGGACGTCTTGCTTCATCATCCGTACTCCGCTTTCGGCACGATCGTCGATTTCATTCAAGCCGCGGCGGACGATCCGCAGGTTGTGGCGATCAAGATGTGCCTGTACCGGACAGGTAAGAACTCGCCCATTCCGCGGGCACTGATGGCCGCGAGTGAACGTGGTAAGCAGGTCACGGCCGTGGTGGAGATCAAAGCTCGATTCGACGAGGAGAACAACATCGAATGGGCCGAGCGTCTGGCGGAGTCAGGCGTCCACGTGGTGTATGGCGTGGTCGGTCTTAAGACACACAGCAAAGTGGCGCTTGTGGTGCGACGTGAGGAAGACGGTCTGAAGACTTACACGCATATCGCGACCGGCAACTACAATCCGACAACTTCCAAGATCTATACAGACCTCGGTTTGTTAACCAGCGATTCCATTATCGGCGACGATGCGACTGACCTCTTCAACTTTCTCACCGGGTTCTCCATCCAAAAGGAATACAGTCGCTTGATGATCGCGCCGCTGAACCTTCGCAAACGCATGATGGCCTTGATCAAACGTGAAACGGAGCACGCTCAGGCCGGACGACCCGCGCACATCATGGCCAAAGTCAATCGCCTGACGGACCTTCAGATCATCGAAGCGCTCTACGAGGCGTCGCAAGCGGGCGTGAAGATCGATCTAATCGTACGCGGTGCGTGCATGATCCGACCGGGTGAACCGGGGCTTTCGCAAACTGTGCACGTCAGGAGCGTTGTCGGACGTTTCCTCGAACACAGTCGCATCTTCTACTTTGCAAACGGCGGTGAGGAAGAGGTCTACATCGGATCGGCTGATTGGATGGCCCGCAATCTCGATCGACGCGTTGAAGTGGTGGCGCCGGTGCTGGATGAGAAGTCGAAAAAGTATTTGAAGGAGACGGTGCTGGCTGCGTA
>CBFGMX010000289.1:0-3717 GCA_965649955.1 uncultured bacterium | reverse complement strand
TCGACCTTAAGGATACTACGTCGAGGCTGTTGCGGCGGAGCGAGCTAAACGTTGGTGATTTCTTGTTCTTTAATCTTCAGAAGATCGTCGATCTTACTGACGTAGGTATTGGTGAGCTTTTGGTTCTCTTCCAGAGCGTCGCGTTCGGCGTCTTCGGAGATTTGCTTGTCTTTCAACATCTTCTTGAGGCGCTCGTTGCCGTCACGCCGGATGTTTCGCACGGCCGTGCGGTGATCTTCGGCAACGTCATGAAGCTGTTTTGCGAGCTGCTTGCGACGTTCCTCGGTGAGCGGAGGGATGGGAATGCGTACCAGTTTTCCGTCGTTTGATGGATTAAGTCCGAGATCGGCGGCGCGAATCGCTTTCTCAATCGGACCCACTTGCGTTTGGTCCCATGGTTGGACCGTCAGCATCTGCGGTTCGGGCGCGTGGACCGACGCCATCTGGTTCAGCGGCGTCATCGTGCCGTAGTAATCAACCATCACCGAATCCAACAGGCTCACGGCGGCGCGCCCGGTGCGGACGCTGGCAATCTTGCGCTTGAAGTCGTCAATGACGGCTTCCATTCGCACGCGAGTTTCTTTGATTACGTCCTTTTCGCTCATCTTGCTGAACTCCGCTGAAAAAATTGGTTAGCCGACTTTTGTACCCACCCCCACCTCGCCCAGAACGACACGACTGATGTTGCCCGGTTGCCGCATGTTGAAGACGATAATCGGCAACTTGTTGTCCATGCATAGCGAGATCGCCGAGGCGTCCATCACCTTTAGCTCTCGTTCAAGCACCTGCCGGTACGTGATTTCATTGAAGCGCTCAGCCGTGGCGTCAAGCACAGGATCGGCGGAATAAACTCCATCGACCTTCGTCGCTTTGAGTATGATGTCGGCCTTGATTTCCAAAGCGCGCAAGGCGGCGGCTGAGTCCGTGGTGAAGTACGGATTGCCGGTGCCGGCGGCGAAGATCACGACGCGACCTTTTTCGAGGTGCCTGACGGCGCGCCGCCGGATGAACGACTCCGCTAGTTGCGGTATGTCGATCGCCGACAGCACCCGCGTATCGACCTGGATCTTCTCGAGCGCGTCTTGTAGCACGACGGCGTTCATAACCGTCGCGAGCATGCCGATGTAGTCCGCGGACGAGCGGTCCATGTTGCCGGCGCTTTTGGACACTCCGCGAAAGATGTTGCCGCCGCCGACCACGACCGCCACTTGCACACCCAGATTGTGTACGGCCTTCAACTCTTCGGCGACACTGCGCGCGACGTTAACGTCGATGCCGTAATTCTGCTCGCCCATCAACGCCTCGCCCGAGATCTTCAACAATACCCGGCGATACGCTAAACCCTCTGTTGCTCCCATAGTCATGGAATTAGCCGACAAGTGACGCGACTTCGCCACCGAAATCGTCAGCGCGACGTTCGAGGCCTTCACCCATTTTGTACCGCGTGAATCTGCGGATCGCGATTCGTTCGCCGGTCTTGGCAACTTTCTCCGTCACCAGTTCGCCGACAGTCTTCGCCGGATCTTTAACGAACGGCTGGTCGCTCAGCACGGTTTCTTCGTAAAACTTGTTCAGACGTCCTTCGACGATCTTCTCGATGACCTGGTCCGGTTTGTTCGCATTCTTTGGATCGTTCTTGGCCTGCGCCGTCGCGATCTCGCGTTCGTGGTTTAGCACGCTGGCCGGCACTTCCTCGCGCGAGACGTAACGCGGTTCGGCGGCGGCGATGTGCATCGCGATGTCTTTCACGAGCTGTTGAAACTCTTCTCCGCGCGCAACGAAATCGGTCTCGCAGTTTAACTCGACCAGGACGCCGACCTTGCCTCCCATGTGGATGTAGGAACCGACGATACCTTCGGCCGCAATCCGGCCTTCACGCTTTTTCGCAGACGCGAGCCCGCGGGCGCGCAGGATATCGATCGCCTTCTCTTCGTTTCCGTCTGCTTCTTTGAGTGCGTTCTTGCACTCCATCATTCCGGCCCCGGTCTTTTCCCGAAGCTGTTTGACTGCCGCTGCTGTAATTTCCGCCATGATTACGAATTTCTCCGCTAACAAAATTTGATTAATCAACGAAAAACGCAGCCGAGCGGATGGTCCGCTTGAAGGCTGCGCTTACCGATGAGTAAGAATATCGCTTAGCTCGCTGCCACGACTGACTCTGGGCTTTCATCGGGCGCTGCCTCAGTCGCATTTGCGCCCGCGGATGTCGTGGATTCGGATTGCGCCTCCCCGCTGTTTACGTCGCCGCCACCATTGTCACCATCTGATGCGAACTCCGCGGCAGCGGTTTCTCCCAGCGCGCCAGCGCCTTCGCCTTCAGCACTTTCTTCGCCGAGCTCTGTGCTGACGACGCCGCCTTCGGTGGCGATCTGATTACCCTCGACGATCGCATCGGCGATTCGCGAAGCAAACAGGCGAACCGCACGCAAGGCGTCGTCGTTGCCGGGAATCACGTAATCGATCCCTTCGGGGGAACAGTTGGTGTCGACAACGGCGACGATTGGGATGCCGAGTCGATTCGCTTCCGCGACTGCAATCTCTTCTTTTTTAACGTCGATGATGAAAATGGCGTCTGGAAGACGAGCCATTCCCTTGATACCCGACAAGTTCTTGTTCAAGCTCTCGCGCTCGCGATCGAGCTTGATGCGCTCTTTCTTGGTCAGCTTCTCGTAACGGCCATCGGTCTGCATGCTTTCCAGATCCTTGAGCCGCTTGATCGACTTCTGGACCGTCTGGAAATTGGTGAGCAGGCCGCCGAGCCATCTTTGATTGACGTAGTACTGGCCGCACTTCTCCGACTCTTCGCGAATCGCATCCTGCGCCTGGCGCTTGGTGCCGACGAAGAGAACTGTCTTGCCTTTGTCTTCAGCGATGAGGTTGGTGACGAAGCTGATCGCTTCGCGAAACATACGCTGCGTTTTTTGCAGGTCGATGATGTAAATGCCATTGCGCTCGCCAAAGATGTATTCCTTCATCTTTGGGTTCCAGCGCCGTACCTGGTGGCCGAAGTGAACACCGGCCTCCAGCAGCTCTTTCATGGTTACCGAAACCAAACTGAATCTCCTTCTCGTTAATTGGTTTAATGTACTCGCCGCAGATCAGACTCTTTTTAAGCAACCAATCCTGCTGCGGCAATGGATTAAGAACCGCGTTACCGCTTCGAAAACTGGAACCGTTTTCGAGCGCCCTTTTGTCCGTACTTCTTGCGTTCCTTGATTCGGGGATCGCGAGTGATCAAACCGGCATGCTTAAGTGCTGGTCGCAGGTCAGCATTATACTCGAGCAGGGCGCGCGTGATGCCGTGACGAATAGCGCCGGCCTGACCCGCTGGACCACCGCCGGTGACGTTGATGAGCAAATCAAACTTGTTCGCCGTCTCAGTCAACTGCAATGGTTGACGAATGATCATGCGGAGCGTTTCGTTGGGGAAGTACCGGTCGAAAGCCTTGTGATTGACCTTGACCTCGCCGCCGCCTGGTCGCAGATAGACCCGCGCGGTCGCTGACTTCCGCCGTCCCGTTCCGTAATACTGAATTTCAGCCACAGTAATCTTTCCTCTTATCTTCGGGTCTGTTTACTTTGAATTTGCTTTGTGAGTAAGGTCGAGTGGTTGTGGGCGCTGGGCTGAGTGCGGGTGCTCGGCATCGGCGTAAACCTTGAGTTTCTTCGCCATTGCTTTGCCGAGCTTGTTCTTCGGCAGCATGCCCTTAATGGCCA
>CBFGMX010000288.1:0-3738 GCA_965649955.1 uncultured bacterium | reverse complement strand
GCCTCGGGGTTGCATTCGTCAACGGACTACAAGGTGACGATCCGAACTATCTGAAAGTTGTTGCCACTCCCAAGCACTACGCCGTTCATTCTGGTCCAGAACCCGAGCGCCATCGTTTTGATGCGGCTGCCACTGAACGTGACCAGCGTGAGACATACTTACCAGCTTTCCGAGCAACTGTTATGGAGGCCCGTGCTGCGTCGGTGATGTGCGCTTACAACCGCACAAACGGTGAGCCCTGCTGCGCAAATACAAAATTGCTTGGCGACACGTTACGCGGCGACTGGGGGTTTAATGGATACGTCGTTTCCGATTGTGGTGCGATCGACGACATCTACAAACGGCACAACTTCCTGAAGACTGCTGAGGAGGCTTCGGCCCTCGCGGTGAAGCGAGGGACCGATCTGGAATGTGGCGACAGCTACAAAGCACTCGTGAATGCTGTGAAACAGGGCTTGATCTCGGAAGCTGAGATCGATCGCGCGGTGAAACGATTGTTCGACGCCCGGTTTCGGCTTGGGATGTTCGATCCACCGGAGATGGTCCCTTATTCAAAAATCCCGTTTTCAGCAAATGATTCACCCGAACACCGCCAGCTCGCGCTCGACGCTGCACGCAAATCAATAGTTCTCCTGAAGAACGAAAACAATACGCTACCGCTGCGCAAGAATCTAAAGTCGATCGCCGTGATTGGGCCCAACGCCGATGAAATTCAGGTGTTGCTCGGTAACTACAACGGTCAACCCTCGCGCGCAACTACGCCGCTGGCAGGCATTCGTCAGCGGGTCTCATCGCAGACGAAAGTGTTGTATGCATTAGGCACTACGCTCACAGAAGTTTCCGTAGTACCCGTGCCGGCTTCTGCTTTGCGTGGACCTGAAGGCGAAAGCGGTCTCAAAGCTGAGTATTTTTCAAATAGGGAACTCAAGGGTGCGCCAGTCTTAACGCGCGTAGATCGCGAAGTGGATTTCGACTGGGGAATGATGAACCCGGTACCTGGTGTTCCGGTTGATGATTTTTCTGCACGCTGGATCGGTAAGCTCGTTCCGCCGACGACTGGTAAATATCGCTTTGGCGCAATCGCCGATGACGGAGTTCGCGTGTATCTCGATGGCAAGTTGATCGCTGAAGACTGGACCGAACATGCGCCGGCAACTGTGACGGGCGAAGTCACACTCGAGGCCGGCAAAAGCTACGACATCAAGATGGAGTATTACGAGAGCAAGATAGGCGCAGTTGCAAAACTCGTGTGGCAACCTCCTGTAGTCAAAATCGAAGCGCCTTATGCCGAGGCGATTAGAGTCGCAAAAGAAGTAGATACCGTGGTGTTGGTTTTGGGTCTGTCTCCACGCCTTGAAGGCGAAGAGATGAATGTAAGTGAACCGGGTTTCTTAGGTGGAGACCGAACAGACATCAAACTGCCGGCGCGTCAGCAGGGATTACTTGAAGCAGTTGCGGCAACTGGCAAACCGGTTGTTCTGGTTTTGCTTTCCGGAAGTGCGCTTGCTGTGAACTGGGCCAACGAGCGCATTCCGGCTATCGTGCAGGCCTGGTATCCGGGTGAAGAAGGAGGAACTGCGATTGCAGACGTGCTCTTCGGTGATTACAACCCGGCAGGACGACTGCCGGTCACGTTTTACAAATCAGTCGATCAGTTGCCGGCTTTTGACAACTATCAGATGGATGGAAGGACATATCGGTTCTTCAAAGGCGAGCCTTTGTATCCGTTTGGCCATGGTCTTAGTTATACGCGGTTTAAGTACTCCGGCTTGACCGTCTCATCGCCACGCGTGGCGCCCGGAGAGAAGGTGCTTGTAAGTGCGGAGGTTGAGAACTCAGGCACTAGAGAGGGCGACGAGGTGGTCCAGCTTTACGTGACTGACAATGACGCAACTGTTCGAGTTCCGATTCGATCACTCGCGGGAGTCGAGCGAGTACATTTGAAGCCAGGTGAGCGCCGCGTGATCAAGTTCACAATTGATCCACGTCAACTCGCATTAATCACAAATGATGGCCGAACAGTGGTCGAGCCAGGTGATTTCACGATTACTATTGGCGGGAAGCAACCAGGCTTCTCCGGTACCGCTGACGCCGGCACGACCAGTTTCATTGAGGGCCGTTTCTCTGTGACGGGCCCGGCAACGGAACTGAGGCGTTAATAAAGGAATCCCCCCTTTCTATCGCCGTTTGGGGTGAGAACGAAAGGTGAAGAATTACTCGCGTGAGGGCGCCTTCAAGGAGATGCCACTGATCACTCGGCTGCCTTGCCACGCTCCCTTAGCAGCAACAACGCATGCAGCAATAGCATCACCACGGACGCAACGATTACCGCAGTCAATCCTGTACGTACATTCCCCACAGATCCACCAACTGCGCTAGAGACATAACCTACCGCGGGTGGAATAACGAGTAGCCCCCCGAAGCCCACGCCCATCACCCAGCTCATCGCAGTGCCTGCAATGTTCGGGTTCATTACTGACGCCAGTCCCACCGAAGTAGGAAAGATGGGCCCCATGCCAAAGCCGGCTGCGATGAGACCTATTCTTACCGTTTCAGATGAACTCGCAGTAAACGCAATCAGAAGCGACACCGTTGTGAGCAGTGAACCAGCTGTCATTAACAAGAAACTATTGACACGCAACAAGCCCAAGAGAAAACTCGATACAAGCCGCCCGACTAACAACGCCATCGCAAATAATGAGAGCGTACGTAACGCATAGCTCGCAATCCCGACGCCGATTGGATCAGCTTCAAAGAATTTGTTGAGAGCGTCAGGAGACATACGGCTCATTGCTTCCAAATGGGCAGCACTGACACCCTGGCTGGCAAGTATGCTCGCATCGCGCTCCATAAAAGTGACGACCCATTTGCCGACCGCCACCTCAGCGCCGACGTACATGAACAGTGCCAGTGCCAGAAGCAGGAACGATGGATTGCCAAATAGTGAACCCGCTTCAACAGCTGCGGATGAATGTGATTGGGTTGGAGCTGGAAAGCGTGAGGCGACAATTAGAAGTAACAGGACTACTGTTAACGCACCCAGTGACCAGAATATCAGTTCAAGTCCACCTTGCCTTTGGAGCGCTTGCACTACGAGTGGAAGGGAAGCGAGACCAAGACCAAAACAGATGTCCAGAAGATTCAATGCTGAGTTTCGCCAGGTGTCGGCAACTTCAGCGACGAGAGCATGGCCCGAAGCAACGATCGCGTTGGCCCCGAACCCTAACACCAGAGAGCAGCCGAAGATCAAAATCAGCGCGGAGGCCGCTTGGACTTTCGCTACTATCAACGCGAATCCGATCATCGAACCGATTACACAAACTGAACCAACCAGTAGCGCGACTTTTGTTCCAATTCGATCGATGATTGGTCCACTTACAGCGTATGCGAGAACCGCACCGACAGCATTAATAAGAAGAAACGTGCCGACGGCGTTATCACTTGGCAGAAACTGATTGCGTTCCAGCGTCGGGAGTACTGAGCCAGGCAGTGCTGCAAGTAACCCGTACACAAAGATGCCGAGGAAAGCGATGATCATAAGTATCAATGTGCGGTTACTCGAGGTTCTATTCTGTTGTTCGGTCAAGGAGATTCCTCACCAGCGGTAGGAAGAATAGCTTTGCCCAAAAAGTGCTCGAATTCGTCTGCGAACCTCTATGGGAAGAATCTTTCTCGCGCAAAGACGCAAAGACGCAAAGAAAGCAGTTAGAAACGCGGTAGCGCTTTGCGTCTTTGCGC
>CBFGMX010000287.1:0-3792 GCA_965649955.1 uncultured bacterium | reverse complement strand
TGTACGAACCACCTATCACTTAAGGCTTTGGCCCAAGAAGTAGTTTCCATACGGCCTTGCACAAAAAGCTATTCTGTTGACCGTTGCGGCTTCGCCGCCTGACGTGCGGCGGGGCGAATGCCCCGCCAGCGCAGGAACCAAAGGAAAAGGGCTTCGCCCCTGGTTCGGGCTATGCCCTAATGTTTTAGGCCGAAGTCCGAACGAGGGGCATAGCCCCAATGCCTTGCTGCGCGTGCGGCGAGGCATAGCCTCGCCTCACACCAGGCGGCGAAGCCGCTGCCAACCCTGAACTGATGGCCGAGAACGACTTCTTTGTGCAAATACCACGGATGTGCGGGGGCAAGCCCTTCTAAGGAGACTTAACGGTTAACAGAACGATCTCCGGTGTGACGCCGAATCGGACGGGAACGATGCTCGTGCCGATTCCGGTTGTGACAAAGAGATGATGACCGTTTTCATAGACATGTCCGCGCGCGTAGCGTTCGCCGTACCGATTCGAAGGTTGGACCACGTAACCGATGAACGGGAGGTGGACCTGCGCACCGTGCGTGTGTCCCGCGATCAATAACTGCACGCGTGACGGCACGCCCGGAAAGATATCCGGATTGTGGGTAAGCGCGATCACTGTGGTGTTCTCCGGAACCTGGCCCACTGTCTCAGCGACGCGTTGCGGACGCGTCCACAGATCCGCCAAGCCTGCCAGCCATAAAGAAACTCCGCGCGCTTCCACCTTCAACGTTTCATTTTCCAGCACCTTGATTCCGTTCCGCTCCAGGGCTTCACGCACGATTCGCCCGTTGTACCACCAATCGTGATTACCAAGCACTGAGTAAACACCCAGCGGCGCGCGGAAATCCTTAAGCACACCGGCGAGTACGTCAGGCTCCATCAGCAGCTCGTGCCGGCGGCCATCGCCGGAAATGTAGTCGCCAAGTATCACGATCATTTCCGGTTGCAGTTGATTCGTGCGTTCTACAATCGTTCTGAGTTTTCGCTCGTCGATAAACGCCCCGCCGGCATGAATGTCGGACAAGACCGCAATCCGAAGATCATTGAGCTCTCGCGGCCATTGATCGATTTGAATAGTTTCATGTCGCACGACAAGCCGGTTCGGTTCGACATAGAACCCCCAGAACACGAGACTTGCCAACAGCACGACAACAGCCGCTAAAGTGACTCGAACGCGCTTCTGCCACGGCGACACGCGCCGCCCGGACCGTCGCACCTGCTGAAACAGAAACAGCCACAACCCAATCAGAACGGCAACAGCAATTACAAACGACACAGTCATAAGTCACGAATTTAGACCACACTCACCGATTTCTGCTATCTTGTCTCCCACAAAATCACCAGGCCACGAGAACTCAAATGAAAATCAAACTTGCGATTCTCCTGATCTTTTCGTTTGCGATCACCACCCTTGCGCAAACACCCGAACGCCAACAGTTCATTCGCACCGAAGCGCCGGTGATTGCGCTAACGCGCGTTCGCGTCATCGACGGCACCGGCGCGCCTGCCGTCGAAGATCAAACGATCGTCATCAGTGGCGGCAAGATCCAGGCGTTGGGACCAGCGAGATCGGTCACTATACCAGCCAACGCCGAGACTCTCGATCTCAACGGTTACACAGTGCTGCCGGGCATCGTCGGCATGCACAATCACATGTTTTTTCCCATGGGCGGCTCACCGCCGATGTACTCGAACATGGGTAGCAGCTTTCCGCGCCTGTACCTCGCAAACGGCGTCACCACGATTCGGACCACCGGCAGTGTCGCCCCGTACACCGACCTCGAGATCAAGCGCCTGATCGACGCCGGACGCATAATTGGACCAAAGATGCACGTCACCGCGCCTTATCTCGAAGGCAAGGGCGCCTTCACACCTGTGATGCATCAACTCACCGACGCGAACGACGCGCGCCGCATGGTCAACTACTGGGCCGACCAGGGCGCGACCTCGTTCAAAGCTTACATGAATATCACGCGCGACCAACTGCGCGCCGTTGTGGAAGAAGCTCACAAACGTGGACTTAAGGTCACCGGTCACCTCTGTTCCGTTGGTTTCAAAGAAGCTGCCGAGATCGGCATCGACAACCTCGAGCACGGGTTGTTCGCCGATTCCGAATTCGTCTCCAACAAACAACCCGATCAATGCCCGCAAGGCGTGTCTGCCAGTCTGCGTCAACTCGACATAAAGAGTGCGCCGGTTCAGGAAACGATTCGCACACTCGTCGCGAAGAACGTCGCGATCACGTCGACGTTGCCGGTATTCGAAGCGGCTGGTGCACCGCTCGCACAATCCGGCATCGGCGCTGCCGGCGCATTGCTGAATCCGCGTGTGCTCAACGTGATGTCGACCGACGCACGCGTCCGTTACCTGCAAGCTCGAGCACGCGTTTCGCCGCAGGGCGATTTCGTTTCTCTGTTGCGGAAAGCGATGGAATTTGAGCGCGCGTTTGTGCAGGCAGGCGGACTGCTCATCGCCGGACTCGATCCGACGGGCAACGGCGGCATCGTCGCGGGCTTCGGCGATCTGCGGCAGATCGAGTTGCTTGTCGAAGCGGGCTTCACGCCTGTTGAAGCAGTCAAGATCGGTACCTTCAACGGCGCAAAATTTCTCGGCGAAGACGCACGCATCGGTTCGATCGCCGTGGGCAAGCAGGCCGACCTGATGATCGTGAAAGGAAATCCCGCCGCAAACATCGGCGACATAGAAAATGTCCAGATCGTCTTCAAAGACGGCGTCGGTTACGACTCCGAGAAGTTAATCCAATCTGTTCAGGGACTGGTGGGAATTCGGTAGAGATTCAGGGCGAAAATACTCGGACGCATTGCGGCGAAACAGGAAGAACAGAATCACCGAGAAGATCACGACGTGAATCAACAGTTGTAACCACCCGTGCAGCGCGCCGATCACGATGTGAAATACAATCCAGGCGACGATTAGCCAGCGCGCCCAGTTATGCCCGTGCAGCATGAACAGACCACCGGCGATCTGGAGGAGCCGCGAAAGATGGACCATCCAGTGAGTCTTGAACTCAGCGATTAATTGAGCGGTGTTCGCACCGGTGAGTGGCAGCAGTCCACTCAGAAGTGCGACGCTGCCGAAGACCATGAACAACCAACTGATGATCGTGACGGAAAGGGGGCGGGCTTTCATCGATGGGCGACGATCAGTATCAATCGGAAGTCATGTGCACTATCTCAACCTAATCGCTCTGCGATAAATCACCAGGCCCGTCACCAACGCCAATGCACCTAAACCCACCGCGCCGAATAGCAAGTAGCGCGTGCTCGCCACCGACTGTGCAACGAGCGCTTGAGTGGGCGCGTTCGGCCGGGCGCTCTCGTGATACGCGCGGCCTTGAGCTTCCGCAAGCGCGGTTTCGAGCCGTAGGCGACCCGTCTCAAGTATCCTGAGTTGGGCCAACACGCCGTCGCGCGCAATTGTCAACTGGCGGCGTCGTGACTCGCGCAACTCTTCCGGCCTGGTCGATCCGACTCCCGCGAGCGAACGTTCGATATTTTCCGGCTTGAGTGCTTCCTCCAACTCCGCGGCCCTGGCTTTTAACTCTTCTTCCCTGCCTTGAAGATCGAGTAACTGCAACTTGATTCGATCGACTGTATCCGCCGCGCTGGTCCGTTCTTGCCCGTTGACCAACACAAACGACGACAGCATAAGAACCAAAGCGAATTTAAACCTCATCGCCCCACCTCCCCGATTGCTGGATGTGGAGATGATAACCTATTTGTGGTTATTACTCTTAGGGTCGCGATACCAGCGAGTGCCGGA
>CBFGMX010000286.1:0-3821 GCA_965649955.1 uncultured bacterium | reverse complement strand
CGACTATAATCCAGTCACTCTTCGCACGACGGTCAATCAGCAAACCAGCATCACGATTGACTCCAGTTAACGCTCTTTCCCACGCGAGGTACACTATGTTCCGCACCTTCACGCTTCTTTCAGCATGTCTGTTGTTAACTGCTTCGGCAGTCGCCCAGCCGGCCACCGATCGCCCGCTCATGATCGGCCGCGTGGCGATCAACCAATCACACATCGCGTTCACGTACGCCGGGAAAATCTGGCTGGTGGAGCGAAGTGGCGGAACGGCCAAACGACTAACCAACACTCCCAACGAAGAAACCAGCCCTGTCTTTTCACCCGACGGGAAACGCATCGCATTTTCCCGAACGAACGGAAACGATTGGGACGTGTTCATCGCGGCGGCTGACGGATCAGGCGAGCCCACACGCGTGACGATGATGCCTGAAGATGATTTCGTTACTGCCTGGTCGCCTGACGGCAAGGAAGTGATCTTCGAGACGACCAGAGACGAAGAAACCGTCACGCGTCTTTATAAAACTTCCGTCGAACGTCTCGCGCTCGCAACTCCACTCCCGTTGCACCAAAGCTATTCCGGTTCGCTGTCACCCGATGGAAGCCGCATTGCATACAACCCAAGGTCCGGCGCAGGCGAGTGGCGATACTATCGGGGCGGATATGCCGCGCCGCTGTGGATAGCCGATATAAAAACCGGAGCCCTCGAAAAGCTCTCGAACGGTACACACAACGACAGAAATCCAGTCTGGGTGCAAGACAAGATCTTTTTTGTTTCAGATCGCACCGGAATCTCCAATCTCTACGCCTACGACACTCGATCTAAAAAGACAGAACAGCTAACGAAATACGCGGGCCAGGGTGTCCGCAGCGCATCGGCAACAACCGACGCCGCCATATACGTCCAGGGCGGTCGAATACACCTGCTCGATCTGAAAACCGGGAACGATCAGACCATTAAAGTTTCCGTCACACCTGATACATCCGAACTCGCTCCTCGCACTGCAAGCGCAATGCGCTCCCTGGAGCGAATTCTTCCCTCGCCAACCGGAGACCGTCTCGTTTTCGGCGCGCGCGGCGAAGTGCTCGTATTCGATCCGGCAAACGGGTCGTACAAGAATCTGACAAACACACCAGGCATTGCCGAACGCTATCCAACGATCTCCCCTGACAGTAAGTCGGTCGCGTACGTTTCAGACGAATCCGGCGAGTACGCACTCCATGTCCGTTCGCTTGAAAACGATTCGGTGAAGAAGATCCAGATCGAACCGAAGCCTTCGTTCTACTGGAATCTGGTGTGGTCGCCCGATTCGCAAAAGCTTGCGTTCCCCGACAGGCGGCTGAATCTTTGGCTGGTTGACGTTGCCACCGAGACGGCGGCCAAAGTCGATAGTTCACCTTATTCAGCACAGGAATCATGGACGCCAAACTTTTCCCACGATTCGCGTTTTGTTACCTATTCCAAACGCCTGAAGAACCGCGCCGGCGCCATCTTCATTTACGACATCGCGCAGAAAAAGTCTCTTCAAGTAACCGACGGAATCACTCACGCGCAGATGCCGGTATTCGATCCGAATGGTAAGTACCTTTATTTCGTTTCCAGTCCGAATGCCGGTACAAGCGAGTTTAGCTGGGGAGTGCTTAACGGAGTGTTCGCGAACCCACTTGTGGTCCGGCGAGTTCACGCTGTCGTGTTGACGAAGGACCAGCCGTCTCCGCTGTTACCGAACGGTCAACCCAATCCCGACGCGAACATTACAGTGATCGTTCCGCAAGTGAAGATCGATCCCGATGGTCTTCAATCACGCTTCGTGAATCTTTCGCTGCCGCCACGAGATTACTCGCAACTCGCAGTCGGACGTCCGGGGAGGTTGATTCTTGCGATCGGGGAGTGGTCGGCGGCGCCGGGTGATTTTGGAACACCGCAGTCGCAGGCGGTCTATTCGTTTGATATCGCGAAGGGCGGCCAGATGCAAAAGATCGTGGACCAGACCAACGGAGTCGACATAACGACAGACGGCAAGAAGATCTTTTATCGCAAAGGACGAGAGTTCTTTCTCTCTTCAACAGACGCAGCCGCGAAGCCAGACGAAGGCAGGCAAGACTTCAGCAAGATGGAGGTGCGAGTGGTCCCGGCGGAAGAGTGGCGCCAGATGTTTCATGAATCCATGCGCATCATGCGCGACTGGTTTTACGATCCGAATCATCACGGGCAGAATCTGGTAGCACTGGAAAACGAATACGCGGTCTATCTGCCAACAATTGTCCGCCGCAGCGACCTTAACCGCCTGATGCAGCAGATGCTCGGTTCCGTATCAGTCAGCCATCTCAACGTGGGTGGCGGCGATGCTCCACCGCCGGGTGGGAGCGGCAACCGCATCGGGTTGCTCGGAGCTGACTACGAGATCGCCAACGGAAAATATCGCTTCAAGAAGATTTATCGTTCAATGCCCTACTCTGCGGCAGCGGGCTCGTTTTCCGCCCCGCTCGATCAGCCCGGAGTCGATGTCCGCGAAGGCGATTATCTGATTCAAGTGAATGGCCAGCAGGTCGAGGCTGAAAAGAACGTACTCAGTTATTTTGAGAACGTAGTGGGCCGGCCGACAAAGATCACAGTCGCTGCAAGCCCGGACGGCGCGAACGCTCGCACCTACACAGTCTTCCCGGCGCTCGGTGAGAATCGCCTGCGACGTGCGAATTGGGCCGAAGAGAATCGCAGGCTGGTTCACAAGATGTCCAACGGACAGCTCGGATACATTTTCATCGAAGGCTACAGCGGCGACGGCATCATGAATGCGATCCGAGGATTAACCGGATACGCCGACAAACAGGGAGTCATCATCGACCAGCGCTTCAACGGCGGCGGCATCACGCCCGATTACCTGATCGAATGGATGATGCGCAAGCCTCTTTATTACTACATGTTTCGCGGAGGCGACGACATCGCCACGCCCGTCAATCCGGCGCCACCGGTAAAGGTGATGATCATCAATGAACTGAACGGTTCGGCGGCTGAGACGGGGGCCTTCATGTTCAAACTCGCGAAGGTTGGTCCAATCGTCGGCAAACGCACCTTCGGGGGAGGCATTGGTCCATACTACTTTACTCCACCGCTCATCGACGGTGGCGGGATTCGTCTCCCGAACCGTGCCGCATACGATCCGCGCGGAACGTCGTGGGGAATCGAGAACGTTGGCGTATTGCCCGATTTCGATGTCGAGATCACGCCCGCCGACGTAATCGCCGGACGCGATCCACAGCTTGAAAAGGCGGTCGCGGTTGCACTGGCGGAGATTTCGAAGAATCCACTGCCTGGTCCAAAGCGTCCTCCCTTCCCTGTTCATCCGGGTGAGCAGAGTAAGGTGTCGTCGCTCTCGTCGCTGCCATCGCCAGGGTCGGCGTTTCCCGTCGCCCAGGCAAAGGCGGTGCAGCCATTGGGACCTGGAGTGACAGACGGCAAATATGCAGCGTTCGTCGGAAGTTATGACGGCGGCACTATGGGAGTTTTGACGATCAGACAGGAGGGCGAAAAGTTGTTCGCGCTCGCTCCTGGGGGAGATCGCGTGGAGCTTGTTCCTGAAACCACGGCCGATAAATTCCTGGTCCAACCCGTGGGTGGCACAGTCAGCTTCGAACGGGACGCTGGTGGTAAGGTGACGGGAATTGTCGTGACGCTGCCGGATGGACGGGTCGTCAAAGGCAGAAAGACTTAGCCTTCAGAGCGTTCTGCAATCGCCTACTCTGAGTCGCTAACGACTTTCATGTACCGTCATGTACGAACCACCTATCACTTAAGGCTTTGGCCCAAGAAGTAGTTTCCATACGGC
>CBFGMX010000285.1:0-3852 GCA_965649955.1 uncultured bacterium | reverse complement strand
TCAGTACAACAACAGAGTTCAGTACGGAAAAACTACTGAGCTCAGTACACGGAGTTCAGTACAACAACGGGGTTCAGTACAAAAACAGAGTTCTCTCTTTGTGCCTCTTTGTGTCTCACTCTTGTGCCTTTTTGTGGCTCACTCTTTGTGCCTTTTTGTGGCTCACTTCTTCTTCGGCTCCAGCACCGCGCGGGCAATCGAGATCGTCGCGACGGCGCGCGGGCCCTCGCGTTCAAATCCGCGCGCCAATTCAACTGCCCGCTCATAATCCTCATTCGCCAAATGTCTGAAGATCCCGTCCAGGTCGAAATCGGGAACGTCGTTGGTGTTTACTGACGACTGATGTTTGCTTTGAAACTCAAGTAACAGTTCGCCGTCCTCGCCCGTAAATCCTTCCGCCGAGTTCGCAGCCTTCACCGCATCGAACGTCGCGTCCCACGTGCGTGGCGGATCGATAACCCGCAAAGCGTTAGCAAGGGCGACCAACGCCCGCGGCCGTCCCGCATCCGAAACTTCGATGCGACGCGCTTCAGTGGCCGCATCTTCGACCAGTTGGAGCGCCGTGTCGCGATCCGTTTTGAACAGGATCTTCGCGACTTCAGTTAACGCCCATACTCGATGCAGGTGCCCGATCTCGCCTTTACGAATCAACTCAAGCGCCGGCTCGCTCTGCTTTTTGCCGACGTGGTAATTCACCAGTTGCGCGTCCATGTACGCCTGAAACTCTTTGCGGACCTCGGTGTCTTCGATCTTGCTCGCGAATTCACGCGCCTTCATGTCTCCCTCCCTGGCGACGATGTTGGCCAGTGAAATGTAGATCGAGTCGCGTTCGCCGGAGGTTTTTGCGCGATCAAGCCGGTCCATTAACTCCTGGACGCGATCCGCGGCAGGCTTTTCGGGCCGGACGCCACGGGTGATCCATTCGTCATCACGACGGCGGGCGCTGTCGGAAGCGACCGTGTTCAGTCCGTTGAGCTGACCGCGAAGTGATTCGACCATCTCCGGCGGCGCGAATTGTTCGAAGAAAGGCAGCAGCCGCTTGATGACGAGATATTTGCCGTCGATTCCTGCCGGACCCGGATCCTGTCCGGGCGGTGGCAAGGGACGCAGCAGGATCGCGGCCGCGGTTTGAAAAAACGCGCCGCGCAATTCAGGCGAAACTTCTACGGGTACAAATGTCGACGCCATTTGCGAGGTCGACATGCCGTTGACGCTGAAAACCACGTACAAACCCGGTGTGAAGATGTACGACGAAAGCAGCGACACGGTGTTTGCATCGGCTTGCGGGCTGTTCATCGACGAGGCAAGTAATGCTGCGTAACGCTTGTCGGCTGCGAGCGGTCCGGCGGGGTCTTTCTTACGCAGATCCACGAGGAAGTCCATTGTCTGCATTGAGACCGTGGTCAAAACCGGATCCGCGAATTGAAGCGAACGTTCGACGTCGCCCGTTTCCAGCAACTCTCTCGCGACTCCCAAACGCTGGCTTAACGACTCATTCAGTTTACCGGGATTAAGTTTTGCGTCTGTGGCAGCCTCGGCCCTCTCCGTTTTCAACTTCTCGAGGAACTCTTCGCCCAGCGTTCGATCCTTTCTCGCGGCGAGCCGCAACACTTCACGACGCAGGCTCGGTGGCAAGCTAACGGCGTAACCACTGCGACCGGTTTTGGCTTGTTGTTGGCGAATTTGCTCCTGGAGTTTCTGATCGTTTTCGCGATCGGCGATCTCCGCCGCTTCCCATGACTTGCGAAACAACAGCCGTGCCTGTTCGGCGTCGACGGTCCATAGCGCATCGGCAATGCGGGCCAGCGATCGCGCGCGGAGCGTTTGATCGTGAAACGCGCGCGCGTCACTCGAGAGCGAGATCAGGAGTGAGCGTGCTTGTTGGCGGCGAAGCCGTTCTTTGTTCGTTGTTTGCGCATGGACCGTGGCAACGACGAACACAGATAGAAAAACGATGTGAAGAGTTTTCATACGCGATCTTTCGGTTTCGCGAGAACAGCCTGGGCGATGGCTAACACTGCAACGGCGCGCGGCGCCTGGGTGGTAAACGACTTCGTGTTTTGCACCGCGCGCAGGAGATCGGCGCGGGCGAGTTGTCCGAACAATCCTGCAAGATCAAAGTCTTCCGCCGTGCTGTTGTTTATGACGGTCATTTCCCTTGTCCGAAGTTGCGAGTAGATGAGACTGTCTTCGCCGGTGAATGCGTCGGCTGCGTTGGCCGCTTTGATAACTTCGGAAAGTATTTCCCAGGCCCGCACCAGATCGACGTCGACCATGCGCGTCGCGACGCCGGTCAATGCGCGAGCGCGATCCGGATCACTGTTGCCGATGCGACGCGCTTCGGCGAGCGCTTCGTCGAGAAGATCGACCGCGCGCGAGCGTTCGGAGGCCAGCACCAGGTTCACTGCACTGGTGTAGGTCCAGACGCGCTGGATGCTCGTGAGCTCGCCGTTCTTGGCGATCCGCGCGGCCTCGTTCGCATCTTTCTTGCCAATATAAAACTGTGCCCACTCGAAATCGGTGTAGGCGCGAACGTTCTTGCGCAGTTCTGTGTTTTCGATCTTGTCGACCAGATCGCGGCCCTTCGGATCGCCTTTCTCGGTCAACTGAACGGCGAAGCTAGCGTAGATTTGATCGCGTTCGTCCGAGGTCTTCGCTGCGTCCAATCGTTCCTGCATCCGCTGCGCCGGATTTGCTTCCACCTCATCATCTGGCCGCAGGCCGGCAGTCAAATCGCGATCGCCAGGCCGTTGAGCATCGGGCGGCACGTACGACGCGAGCGCTGTCATCTGCGTCCGCAAGCCTGGTTCGAGATCGGGCGCGTATTGTTCAAAAATGGGCAGCAGCCGCTTGATCACCATGTATTTTCCGCGATGACCGGCGGTCGTGCGATCCTGATCGGGCGCCGGCAAAGGACGCATCAGGATGTCAAAAGCCACTTTCAGAAAAGCGGTGCGTAAGCGTGGATGGACGTCCGGCGGCTGCGTGGTCCGGCGAGATTGGTTTTGGTTTGCGCCGTTGCCTTCAAACTGGATGTAGAAGAACGGTGTGAACAGATACGACGACAAACCGGAAACCGTGTTTGCGTCCGACAACGGATCGTTTGCCACGCGCGCCAGTAGACCTTCGAAAGCTTTATCGGCGCGTGAAGCATCCTTCTCGCGGAGAGCGGAAAGGAAGAAGATCGAATCAACGTTTACTTTTCCGAGAGCCGGCAGCGCAAAAATCCACGCGCGCTCGATGTCGCCGTCTTGAAGCAGGCGCCTCGCGAGTTCCAGTCGCCTCGCGGAACCGAGTTGTTCGGGCAACCGGCTTCGACGTGCATTTGCGGCTGCTTCTTCATTGGTCTTCGCGTTGGACTCGTCGAAGAGGCTTAAAAACTCCTCGGCGAGTTTGTCATCGCGCTTAGCGACGATACGCAACACTTCGTTTCGCAGGTTGGGCCCACCACGCAGGACGATTGGTTCGCCCGCGGCTTCCATTCGCTTAATGTCGTCTGCTCTTCGTCGTGCGGTTTCGTTGTCGGCTGCCTCGGCGGAGTCCCAGGCGCGTTTGAACAACTCTCGCGATCGCTCCTGATCGCTGTCCCACAGAATGTCGGCAGCACGCGCCTGAATGCGTGCGCGGCGAGTTTGATCTTTGAAGCTGCGCGATTCGTCGGCCAGCGCGATGACGAGCGAAACAGCAATCTCTCGACGCTGCTCCGCTTCGGCGTCAACCTCTTCGGCTTTCACCTTCGAGGGCTTTCCCTGGGCCATTGCAGGAGATGTGGCGAGACTGAGCAGAAGAAGAACAACGAGTAGCCGTTGGACCATAGGTACTCCAGTCAGAAAGTTTGTCTTAAATTGCGGT
>CBFGMX010000284.1:0-3900 GCA_965649955.1 uncultured bacterium | reverse complement strand
CCAAAGAAAGTAGGAACCTCCAAAGAAAGTAGGAACCAACCCCCCTGGAATTCCTTCTTGTGTCTCTTGTGCCTCTTGTGTCTCTTTGTGGCAAAACTTATTGCGCCTCTTTGTGGCTAACTGGTTAACCCAAAGCCGCAACTGCAAGACTGTTGAATCGACGTCGCACGGCGTTGATGTTTGCGAACGGAAGCGAGCGTGCGTGAGTGCGGTTAGTGAGCAGAATGAAGACACGCCGGCGCCCGGGATCGATCCACAGTGAGGCGCCGGTGAATCCGTTGTGACCAAAACTATCGCGCGGCAAGTCCAATCCGGCGGTTGATTCGCTGGTCTCAGCGAGTTGCCATGCAAGCGAACGCGCTTCTTCGAGTCCGGGCGTCATGTTCGTGCGAAACAACGCGCAGGTTTCCCCCGTGAGCAACTTGCTCGACTCGCCGAGAAACTGCTGGGCCAACACGAACGTGTCCGCCGCACTCGAAAAGAGTCCGGCGTGCCCCGCCGCGCCGCCGAGAAAATAAGCGTTGCCGTCGTGAACTTCGCCCCAGATCAATCGCTGGCGAGAGTTCTCATACACGCCGGCGCCGCTTTGTTCGCACATGTCGCGTTCATAGGCATTGCCGGTTTCGCACGCCGCGATGCCGGTCTGCAATGCTTCTTCGGGATTGAAGAACGTTTGCCGGAGGTTGAGTGGTTCGAAGATCTCGGTGCGCGCCATGTCCGCGAGTGAATGTGCGGTCATTCGTGCCAACAGGATGCCGAGAGCGATGAAGCCGAGATCACTGTAGACGACGCGCGTTCCGGGTTTGTATTCGAGGTCCAGATTGGCAATCGCGCCCGCGGCACGCTCGGGTTCGTCTTCCGCGAGCAGGTAGAGAGGACGCCAGGCAGGCAGTCCCGCGCTGTGCGTTAACAACTCGCGGATCGTGATCATCGATTTGTCGGTGCGATCGAACTCCGGCAGGTAATGGGAAACGGAGCTGTCGAGTGTCAGCTCGCCGAGCTCAATCCGGCGCGCGCACAGCAAGCCAGTGACGAGTGGCTTCGTCAGCGAAGCCAGGTCGTAAATCGTGTCGAGCTTGTTCGTGATGCGGTATGGTTCGACAGCGGAATGACCGTGAGCGCCGGTGAAAACTACCTTGCCATTTTCGGCAACCAAGTACACCGCCGAGGGAAAGTCGCCCGCGTTGATGTGTTCTTCAAGCAGGTTCGAGATGTCGGGATTCGTGGCTGTGTCATTTGTGTTCGACATTAAGTTGCTGAGAGTGCTGTCTGATTTGGTCCAACGTGCGCAACGCCAGGCTCAAAGCGTTGCGTCCGTCAGAGCCTGAAACGGGTACAGGCGATCCATCTCGCGCCGCGTCAAAAAACGAGACGATCTCCGCGCGCAACGGCTCGACGTCGACGATCTCCAGGCGCTTCGCATCGACTACGGGCCACGATCCGGGCGCGCGCGGCGGCGCCAGACTGCTAATCGACGCGTGTTTCGTCGTGTAGTCGATCGCGACGTAATCATGCGGTTGAAAGAAACGCATTTTACGAATCTTTTCGGTGCCGACGCGCGATGCGGTAATGTTCGCCACCGCGCCCGACGAAAACTCCAGGCGCGCATTCGCCGCATCGACCTTGTCCGTCAGGATGGGAATTCCGACCGCGTGAATGTTTGTGACTTCCACGTCTTCGCCGACCAGCCACTGCACGATGTCGAGGTCGTGAATCATGAGATCGAGTACGACGTCGATATCGAGCGAACGCGCGGTGAACTCGCCGATCCGGTGAATCTCGAAATAGACTGGCTTGCGAACGTGCGGGCGCAGCGCCACCATCGCGGGATTGAAACGTTCGAGATGTCCCACCTGAAGCAGGGCATTTCCACGCGCAGCCGCCGCGATCATCTGATCGGCTTCTTCGAGTGTGCGAGAGATCGGTTTTTCAACCAGCACGTGAATGCCTGCCTCGAGTAGCCCACAGGCGATCTCGCAATGAACCTCCGTCGGCGCGGCAACACTGACGGCGTCTACGTTTCCGATCAACTCGCGCCAGTTCGTGGTCCAATCGGTGTTTCGCTGGGCGCTGACCGAGCGGGCCGTCTCCTCGTTGATATCGCAAACGGAGACAAATTGCGACAAGCCTTCTGCCGCAAGCACACTGTGAATGCGCGCGTGTTGGCTGCCAAGACTGCCCGCGCCGATGACTGCTGTACGTAACGACATTGATTTTTGTTAATTTAGACCACGGATAAATCGGATCGGAGCCGAATATACTTGCAACCTTCCGCGCTTGCAAAGCGAGTCTACATCGTCGTTTTTCTCATCGTCATCGCGCTTTACCTTTTCGGACTCGGTCACTTGCCGCTGCTCGGTCCGGACGAGCCTCGCTACGCGCAAGTGGCGCGCGAGATGCTTTTGCGCGGCGATCCGATTACGCCCACCCTCGGCGGTCACACGTGGTTTGAAAAGCCGGCGCTGCTTTACTGGCTAATCATGGCCGCGGCGAAAGTGTTCGGGATGAACGAGTGGTCCGCGCGGCTGGGCCCCGCGCTTTGCGGCTTGTTGACGATTGCGGCTGTTTGGTTTGTCGGGCGTGAAGTAGAACGCGCCCAAGGCGTTGCGGGTTTTGGGTTTTGGGCCGGGTTGGTTACGGCGAGTTGTTTGGGACTGATCGTGTTTTCGCGTGCGACGAGTTTCGACGTCGTGGTGACGATGACGACGACGTGGTCGCTCGCGTTTTTTCTGGCGCACGAGTTGTCGCGAAAGAAATGGTTTCTCGCCGGGTTTTACGTCTTCATCGGGTTTTCGTTGCTGGCGAAGGGGCTCGTTGGAGTTGTAGTTCCGCTTGGCGTCGTCGGTTTTTATTACTTGTTGCGACGCAGATGGCCTGAACGGCGTGTGTTCGTGAGCCTTGTTTGGGGAGTGCCGTTGGCGTTGTTAGTGGCGGCAACGTGGTATGGACCAGTGATCGCGAAACACGGCTGGACGTTCATTGACGAATTTTTCGTGCAGCACCACTTCGCGCGCTATGTGTCGAACAGATACAAGCATCCGCAGCCGGTCTATTTCTTCCCGGCCATCATTCTGATGCTTACGTTGCCGTGGACAGGGTTTTTGATCGATGCAGTTGCGAGAGTCAGGAGCTGGAACTGGCGCGGTGACGACAGCCAAAGCATCGTGCGTGTGTTTTCGTTGGCGTGGCTGCTGTTGCCGGTCGTGTTCTTTTCATTTTCCGGATCGAAGTTACCGGGATACGTGCTGCCTGCGTTGCCTGCCGCCGCGCTGTTGATCGCTGACCGGTTGTTTTCGCCGTTGAACTGGCCGTTTCGATTTACCGGCGTGATCTGTTTTGTATTGGGGGTTGGCGGAATTGTTTATGCCGCGCAGTCCGGTCAGGTGACGATGTTCTGCGCCGTGGTGGCAGCGGTGCCGATGATTGCCGCAGGCGTTGCCGCATTTTGGTTACGAGGCGGGGTGGCCGTCATGGCTGTGACCGCGGGTCTTTTCATTCTGGTTGTCGTGCTGCTGACGTGTGCCGCGGCGCCTGTCGCGCATCGCGAGTCCGTTCGCGATCTACTTCTTCTCGCGGACGCGCGCGGCTATGCAAACGTGCCGGTGCTCGCGCAGCGGAGCGACGATCGGTCAGCGCAGTTCTATGCGCACGACCGCGTGGTCTATAACAGCGAGGGCGAGGTCGTTACTGTCGACGAGGTTACCCTTGAGCGAGCGCGACAGTTAGGCGGGAAGTTGTTGGCGCTGATCCCCGTGAGGGACGTCGACTATTTCCGGAAAACTCCCGGAATCGAAGTGCTCGGCGACAACGGAAGGACTGCGATTCTGGGTTGGCAACCACAACAGACACTGCAACCACAAAAGGCACAAGAACAGACACTGCAACCACAAAAGGCACAAG
>CBFGMX010000283.1:0-3938 GCA_965649955.1 uncultured bacterium | reverse complement strand
TCCCTCCGTATCTCTCCGCGATGCTGCACTCGCCGAGATCCAGCGTGTGAACTGGATCCCCGCGTGGGGCGTCGATCGCATGCGCAACATGTTCAAAGGCCGGCCTGACTGGTGCGTCTCGCGTCAACGCGTGTGGGGTGTGTCGATCCCGGTTTTTTATTGCGCGAAATGCACGGAAGCGGTTGCCGACCCGGCCGTAATCAGGCACGTTGCGGACATTTTCGAACGCGAATCGGGTGACGCGTGGTACACGCACGAAGCAAGCGAACTTCTGCCGCCCGGTTACGTCTGCAAAAGTTGCGGCGCTACCGAATGGACCAAAGAGACTGACATTCTTGACGTGTGGTTCGACAGTGGCGTGTCGTCGATTGCGGTGCTGGAGAATCGTGACGAGCTGCGCTGGCCTGCCGACGTCTACATTGAAGGCGGCGATCAGTTTCGTGGCTGGTTTAACTCTTCGTTGATGGTCGGCATCGCCGCGCACGATCGGGCGCCGTACAACACGGTCATCACGCACGGCTGGACGCTCGACGCGCAGGGGCGAGCGATGCACAAGTCTGCGGGCAACGCGATCGAGCCTGACAAGGTCATCAAACAGTCAGGGGCGGAAACGATCCGGCTGTGGTGTGCGTCGTCAAACTACTTCGACGACATGCGCGCGTCTGAGGAGATCCTGCAACGTGTCACCGATGCGTACCGCAAGTTGCGCAACACCGCGCGGTTCGCGCTCGGCAATCTTTACGGCTTCGAACCCGCGCGCGACACAGTCTCCGAAGAGGAGCTGGAGGAGATCGATCGCTGGGCCTTGGCAGAATTGGACCGCGTGCTCGCAAGAGTGTCGAAGGCGTACGAAGCCTACGAGTTTCACAACGTCTATCACGCCTTGTACAACTTCTCGACCGTCACGCTTTCGGCGCGCTATTTCGACATCATCAAGGACCGGCTTTACACCTTCGCGCCGCGCAACAAGGTGCGCCGTTCAGCGCAAACTGCGCTGCTGCGAATCGCCGACGCGCTGGCGCGTACGCTCGCACCGATCCTTGTTTTCACCGCGGACGAGATCTGGGAAAACCTGCCTGACCGGAAAGAGCCGTCGGTGCACATCGCCGAGTTTCCGGGCGCGGGCACGAACGATGACGACGCATTGCTGGAGACATGGGATCGATTGTTTGCGATCCGCGACCAGGTTTTGGGTGAACTCGAGAAAGCGCGGGTTAACAAAGTCATCGGCAGCTCACTGGAAGCGAAAGTGACAGTGACGGCTTCCGGCGAGACGCTCGAGCTGCTCCGAAAGTACGAAAACGAACTGCGTTACATCTTCATCGTCTCGCACGTTGAGATGGCCGACGGACCACAGGCAATCACAGTCTCACGCGCCGAAGGCGAGAAGTGCGAGCGCTGCTGGAATTATTCGACACGCGTCGGTGAATCGGATCGATATCCGACCGTTTGCGAACGTTGTGTGGCTGCTCTCGCAGAAATAGAGACCACGGATTAGATGGATTTAGAGGCTGACCAGCACATGAGTCTTAGAACGCGCTTTGCCTGGCGCGCCGGATACCTGCTCGCCGCTTTCGGCATTTACCTTGCCGATCAGGCGTCGAAGGCATGGGCCGTGAAGACGCTGCGCTTCGGCGAAGATCGCGTCCTCATTCGAGGCTTTCTCCAGTTTGCTTACACGGAGAACCCCGGCATCGCGTTCGGTCAGCTCCAGGATGGCGGTTCGTTCGCACGCTGGTTCTTCGTCGCGCTCGCCGCGGCGGCGACCGTCGCAGTTTTCTACTATTTCATGCGCACGCCCCGAAACGACGATCGTGTGCTGGGCGCGTGTGCGTTGTTGCTGGCCGGCATTCTCGGAAACCTGACGGACCGCGTGCGTCTCGGTCACGTCGTGGATTTCATCGTGATGCACGCAGGCGACTATTATTGGCCGACGTTCAATGTCGCCGACGCGAGTATCTGCATCGGCGCCTTCTTGTTGATGCTCGACCTTTTTTTCGGCAGGCGCAGACAACCCGCGAACGCGATTCCCAGCACAAAGACGTAAACACGAATCACACAGATGTACCCTGAGCTTTTTCGCATCGGCAATTTTCCGATTAATACCTACGGCGTCTTTCTCGCGATCGCGTTTCTGAGTGCGATTCTGATCACGACCAGGCTGGCGGAGCGCGACGGTCTTCCGCGCGAACGCATATATGATCTCAGCCTCTGGATGTTGCTGGCGTCGCTCATCGGCTCGAAGATCCTGATGCTATTCACTGAGCCCGAGTACCGCGAAAATCCGCTGGCTTTAGTGTCGTTGGATTTTCTGCGTTCGGGCGGTGTGTTTTATGGTGGACTACTCGGCGCCGTCATCGCCGGTTATTTCTTGATGAAGCGTTACCGGTTGCCGTGGTGGAAAACGGCCGACGCTTGCGCGCCCGGAATCGCGATTGGTAACTTCTTCGGCCGTCAGGGATGCTTTTCAGCCGGATGTTGCTGGGGTGAACCGACGTCGCTGCCCTGGGGCGTGAAGTTCACCGAGTTAGGCCATGAAATCACCGGCGTGCCGATCGACCAGTATCTCCATCCGACACAGCTCTACGAATCGTTTGCGATGCTGCTGGTATTCGTCCTTCTGCTCTGGATGCACAAGCGCAAACGATTCGACGGCCAGGTGATTCTGGTTTACGCCTTGCTCTACTCGATCATTCGCTTCGCGATCGAGTTTGTGCGCGACGATCCGCGCGGCGACATTCTTGGCCTGACGACGCTGACCGGACTTTCCACCTCCCAGATGATCAGTTTGGTGATCGGCATCATTGCCCTGGTTCTGTTAATCACTCGCAATCGAAAAACACGGGTTCTAAACTATGAAGATTCTCGCGCCCCTATTCGTGCTGGCGTTACTGAGTAGTTCGCTGGTCAGTATCAAGGCTTCACGTGCTCAAACCACCGACAATCTTTTGCTGCCGAACGAAAAACATCTGCGTAATATCAAGCAGTTGACGTTCGGCGGCGAAAACGCCGAGGCCTATTTCTCCTCCGACGGCAAGCGATTGATCTTTCAGGCGACGCGCGAAGGTCACGGTTGCGATCAGATCTACACGATGAACGTCGACGGCTCGAACGCCAAAATGATCTCGAATGGGGAGGGCCGTACCACTTGTTCTTACTTCTTTCCCGGCAGCAAAAAGATTCTGTATTCGTCGACTCACCTGGGTGACAAACAGTGTCCGCCGCGGCCCGATTTTTCTCGCGGCTACGTTTGGGCCATCTATCCGACGTACGACATCTTCACCGCGAATCCCGATGGCTCGAATCCGAAGCAGTTGACCAACACACCCGGTTACGACGCGGAAACGACGATCACGCGCGACGGCAAGAAGCTCGTGTTTACGTCGACGCGCGACGGCGACCTCGACATCTACACAATGGACGCCGACGGCAAAAACGTGCGCCGTTTGACCAACGAACTCGGTTACGACGGTGGTCCATTCTGGTCGTACGACGGGAAGCAGATCGTCTATCGAGCGCACCACCCCAAAACAGACGAGCAGAAAGCTGACTACACCAGTCTGCTCAAGCAAAATCTGATTCGTCCGACAACGCTCGAGATCTTTGTCATGAATGCCGATGGATCGAACAAACGGCAGGTAACCAGCAACGGAAAGGCCAACTTCGGACCGTATTTCTTTCCCGACGGAAAACGAATAATCTTTTCGTCAAACCTCGACGACACGCGTGGCCGGAATTTCGATCTCTACAAGATCAACGTCGACGGCACCGGCCTCGAACGGATCACTTTCAACGAAACGTTCGACGGCTTTCCGATGTTTTCGCCTGACGGAAAGAAACTCGTCTTCGCCTCCAATCGCAATGCAGCGAAACAGGGAGACACAAATATTTTTATTGCTGACTGGGTGGACTAACGGGAGATCTCAAATCGAAGATCT
>CBFGMX010000282.1:0-3942 GCA_965649955.1 uncultured bacterium | reverse complement strand
CCCTACGCGTTTTAACGAGCTGCATAAGGTAGCCCGGCATGCATCGCGACGATCGCTCAGGTTCCTGTCGAAGCCTGTCGCCCCCGTTTGCGAAGCGGAATCATTATAAAGGCAGCCGCTCGATTCCAGAAATCTACAGATTCCACAGTATAATTTCGCGTTGCCCTGTGGCTAGCCACGTTGCCCGCAAACCGTAAGAAAAGGCAAGTTGTCCTGGGGGGAAAATCACGTTTATGGCTGTAAATTCCAAATACTCGCCCAAAGCAATCATCAATACACCACCCGAACAGCGCAAACATATCCTGGCGCGCTTATGGTTGCCTGCCGTGTTGCTACTTGCGTTGGCCGCAGGCGGACTGACTGGCATCATCGCAGCCTACCAACTGAATTACTCGCGCGCCGCAAACGAAGTCGCGGCACTCGCAACCTATCGTCCAAGTGTGGTCACACGCGTCTACGCCGACGACGGTGAAACAGTGATCGGCGAGTTTGCTCTCGAAAAAAGAATCCCACTCAAGTACGAGGAGATTCCTCAAGTTCTGAAGAACGCGATTCTCGCCGTTGAAGACGTTCGCTTCTACGATCACATCGGCATCGATCCGATCCGCATCATGGGCGCGGCCTGGAAAAATATCACTACTGACAAAATCGAGGGCGGATCGACCCTGACGCAGCAACTTACAAAGAACCTGTTCCTTTCGAAGGAACAAACGTACACACGCAAAGTCAACGAGTGGATACTCGCGCTCCAGATCGAACGCTACTACACGAAGAACCAGATCATGGAGTTGTACACCAACCACATGTTTCTCGGCGCAAACGCGTACGGTATGGAGGCGGGAGCAGAAACATACTTTGGTAAACATGCAAAGGATCTGACCCTTGGAGAAGCGGCGCTGCTTGCCGGAATTCCGAAAGCCCCGAGCGAATACTCGCCGACGGCAAACGCCGTAAAAGCAAAAGAACGCCGCGACCTGGTGCTCGAGTTGATGGCGAAGAACGGTTTCGTCACTCAAGCAGAAGCCGACGCCGCGAAAGCAAAGCCGATTCAACTTGCCGATACCGCTTACTATCAATCGCAGCCGAAGTCGTCTCCGTTTGATTATCCGGTCGAGTACATCCGTCAGGAACTCGAAGAGAAGTACACCACGCGCGTGGCCCAGGGTGGCCTTTCTGTTTACACCACGATCAATGTCGACGCACAGAAGCGTGCTTACGAAGTGGTCCGTGCGGGACTGCGGCAATACGATCGCACGCACACCGGTTGGCGTTCCGCCTACACGATGATTCCGACCAGCACTAACAACGGTGAAGGTCCTGCGACTCAACAGGAGCTCAACAACTACAAGCATCCGGATTGGTACGGCAACGATTACGAACCCGGTCGCCACCTGATGGGCCTGATCATGAAAGTCGATCGCGCGCGAAACGAAGCGACAGTTCGTTTCGGAAATTTCACCGCGACGCTGACAGCCGCCGACATGGGTTGGAGTCGCCGGCAACCAAAAGACGAATTCAAAAACGGACATCTTGCCGAATTTGAAATCACAGAGGTCGACGAAAAGAATCGCCGGTTGACAGTGGAACTATCGCAAGTGCCTGCGGTGCAGGGCGCGATGATGACGCTCAACGCGAAGACGGGCGAGATCATCACGATGGTCGGGGGCTACGATTTCTACACGAACAAGTTTAATAACGCGACACAGGCATATCGACAAACCGGTTCGTGTTTCAAACCTTTCGTCTACACGGCCGCTGTCGAGTGGGGAATGACTCCCGAGACGCCTGTCAGCGGAGCGCCCATCAGCATCGGCGACTGGCAGCCGCACAACTACGACGGCTCGCTCGGAAACGCCGACCTGCCGTTGAAGACGGCGCTTGCGAAATCGATGAACGTTCCGGCGGTGCATCTGCTGCAAACTGTCGGCATTCAAACCGGTGCACAGATGGTCCGCCGTTTCGGTATAAAAGTGCCGATGTCGCCGTATCTGCCGTCGGCGCTTGGCGCCACTGAAGTGCCGCTCGATCAGATGGTCTCGGCTTACTCGGCTTTTCCGAATAAAGGTATCCGCGTCGAACCGCACCTGATTCGCAAAGTGCTCGATCGCGACGGTGGTCCTCTCGAAGAGTGGGAGCGAACTACTTATAAGGTGATGAACGAGTACGTCGCGTTGACGATGGTTTCGATGATGCGCGGCGTCGTCACCGGCGGTACCGCCACCGCTGCTCAGTCGCTTGGCGTGCCGGTCGCCGGCAAGACAGGCACGGTGAACGATCATACGGACGTGTGGTTTATCGGCTACACGCCAACATATGTCACCGGCGTTTGGATGGGTTATCCCGGAAAGAAGAAACCGCTTGGCAACGACATGACCGGCGGCAAAGGCGCGTTGCCGATGTTCATCGAGTTTATGAAGACTTTTCTCAAAGATAAGGAGAAGGAAGATTTTCCGAAGCCTCCGGACATGCCGGAAGATATGAGAGAACTCTTCCGTCAGCGTCAGCGAGAACTCGCGGCCGAACGCGCCGAGCTACAGGCGGCGGCCGATGAGGCAGAAGACGAAGACACGCTTCCCGCAGGCGCGGCAGAACCGAAGCTGGAGCAAATGACCTTGCCACCTCCAGCGAAGACTGAGGACCAACCTGCGACTCAAACTAAACCCGAAGTGACAACTCCAAAGATGGACACTCCACCGCCACCGGCGACGCGACCGCGCGAAGCTGAGCCCGCGAAGAAAAAAGGTAAGAAGGGCGACGGCGAAGGGTGATCAGATCCGTTGGGCCACTAATTAGCTTAGCGGCCTTGAAGTAACTTTCCGAGCGCGTAGGGAAGCATCTTTCGCCACCACGGCCAGTCGTGGTCCACGTCTGGTCCCCACAGATCCAACGTGTGCGGAATTCCCTTGGAATGAAGAATGTCTGAAAGCGCGCGGCTGCGCTCCGGAGCCTCATAGTTTCCCTGGCCCGTCATGATGAGGATCGAATCTGCCTTCCGGAGCAGGGGCAGATGGTGGTCGTCGTTTAGGTTGGGAAGATAATCGACAGGGTTATTGAAATAGACGTTGTCGTCGTAGTGGCCTTTTAAATAAGAGCGCACGTCGTAGCTGCCACTCATCGCGATCACACCACGAAACAGATCCGGGTGTTTGAAGTAAGCATTGACTGAAAGGAACGCACCCAGGCTCGCGCCAGTTGTGAGCGGCCGGTTCTCACCGTCGCCGCAGTCTTTGCGAATCAACGGGATCACCTCGTCGACGATGTAACGATCATAGCGAGTGAGCAATTCGGCTTTCAGCGGCGCCGGCATGTGTTCGTTGAGAAGGCTGTAACGATTGACGCTATTGATTGAGTACACGCGCAGTTTCCCTGCTTCAATGAAAGATTTGATGGCGTCGACAAGATGGAAACGCTCATACTCGAGATAGTCCGCGGCGGCGGTGGGAAACATAAGCAGGGGCGGACCGGCGTGGCCGTACGCGACAAGCGGCATTTCGGTACTTAAGTTCTGACTGAACCAGGATGTAATGCGGCGTTCCATGTAAACCTTTCCGATTGGGGCTCGCGATCGTTTGTTATACGAGTTTGGGCGGCTGGAGATATTCTCGCAGATCGCTGCGCAGCGCAAGTTTGAACCGCGGATTTACGGGAGTGTGTTTTCGTATTTTAAAGGGGTGTGTTTTCGTTTTTTGCCGGGGCGTGGCAGCGCATTTCGCCGGGACGTGGGGGCGGGTTTTGCAGGGACGTGGGGGCGGGTTTTGCAGGGACGTGGCAGCTAGTTTACACGCGTCACTGGCCGCAACTTCGTCGCATGCGCGTCGCCTTGACGCTCTGGAACCCATTTGTTATAAAACGCCTTCGCGCCCTGCACATAGTGAAGATTTTTGCGACTATGTGAGGGCGCTTATTCCGCAGTAGCTCAATGGCAGAGCATTCGGCTGTTAA
>CBFGMX010000281.1:0-3950 GCA_965649955.1 uncultured bacterium | reverse complement strand
AAGTAGCGCGCTTCAAAATAATCGAGCCCTGTTTCAACATCCCGTTCTTTTGAGGGTTAAGAACGGGTAACGACGGCCCGCGCGGGTCTGCGGAGGGCGGACGAGCTCAGATTGTCAAAGATCAGTCAGCAATTCGACGTTTACAAGCTAAACGGTGCAGGTTCTAAATAGTACGGCGAGAGCGAACCGACGAGGATGATGCCACACTAACGGTAAAACGAACACGCTACACAAGTAGACGCTCAGGTGATTCGCGAACGAAATTCTCTTAAGACTCTTGGAGTCTACCGTCTAACTCTATTAGAAGTCTCTCGCCTTCTTGAAAGTCAAAGCCTGTTCGCGTGTGAAATTCTTCGACTCCCAATTCACCCAGCGTAATACGCAAAGCATTACGGAAGGCCCTGGTTCGGTTTAGGTCAAGCTTTATCCCGACATCCTCGGAGAGTCTGTTTAGTTGCGTGAGAAGTTGCTGAAGTTCGGCACGAGTCGTGCCGATTACCGCGTCGAAATCGTCAAGAACAAAGCCATTCAGAACTTCATTTAAAACACTCCGGATTAAATGCATGTCCTTGAGTTCAAGAAAGGCTT
Organism: uncultured bacterium; assembly: GCA_965649955.1. Lineage (GTDB taxonomy): Bacteria > Acidobacteriota > Blastocatellia > Pyrinomonadales > Pyrinomonadaceae > PSRF01. The sequence continues at coordinate 3,362 of CBFGMX010000281.1, read as the reverse complement.
GATTTCTGTCCTGTATCATTGCATGTCACATTTACTTAAGGTTATCAAAATAAGCTTTGCCATTCGTTGGTCGGAAGGCCGTGCCGCCGTCAAGGTTTTTTGGATCACGAATAACAACCATTTTCTCTTTATCATTCCAGTATGCTGTGCGCCCTCCTGAGAGGTTCTTCACGTTTGAACCTTTTGCCTCTTTAATAGTTTCGTCAATCTTATCCGTAAACTTCTGCTTGTCCCATCCTGGAAATTCTTTTTGGTGTTTAGTCCAGGCATGGCCATCAGCGATCTGTTTTGCGTAGTTCTTTGCGTCGATAACACTAGCAAATTCGGCAGGTGTGAGCTGACGGTATCCACCACCCTGTTCTTGCCAATAGTATACAGCGTCCGACCAAAGCCATACATTTAATCTGTTCATCTCGCGGGGATAAACTCGCACATACTGACCGGTCACTGGACTCATGATAATGATTCCGCCGTCCGGGTCAGCATTCCGCAACAGATCGTTGCGTCGCTTTTCTTCAACTCTTTTAACATCTTCCTCTTCTCCCCATACGTCCCACAAAAGCCAGTTCTTTAGCTTGGAGAAGAAGCCCTTTCCGTTTGGATCAACCCTGTGGAGTGGGTTGTTATTGACATACGTATACGCGTTCCAAGATTGAGGATCAGAGAGGTCAAGTCTAGCCTGATAGTTCTCAGGGTCTATACTGGTAAAGCGACCTTGTGATGACGAGTAGTATCTGGCGAGGAAGTAATCTAATCCAGTTTCAACGTCCCGTTCCTTTGAAGTGAACTGCTGGCGGACGCCGTCGCCACCCGAATAGCCCATCGGGGCGCTGCGACCGCCCGCAGGTGCGAACAGTTCTTCGCCGAATGGCAGGTAGTCGTGACGTTTTGTGTTCCCGAGGTTTCCGGTTTGATCGAAGATCATGCGTGGGGTGCCGAGGTGGTCTGTTACCAGCCATTGGACGCCGTCCCCGCCCATCTCCTTTGGCCCATAGGCTTCGATCTCGGTGATCCGACTCACACCATCCGGCGCAGCATTGGTTAGTACTCGAATCTTGCTCGTCATAATCGGCGAGAAAGTGAAGGTTCGCCAGATCTTGTTGTTACCAGTCACACTGCCGCCCGGCACCGTCACCCAACTGCTGCCCGTCCAATACTGCACCTCATAACCACTCAGCCCATACAGCGTGAAGGTCATCGTTGGCGTCGGCTCGGTCGAGGCGGCCCAGTTGTCCTGCAATGTGAACACCTGTATTTCGTTGATAATCTTGCTCGTGCCGAAATCTACCAGCACCCACTCGGGGAAGTTGTTCGGTCCAGAACTGGACCACGCGCCATTGCTGTATGCGTTTAAACTTTTACGGTCGCCGTTTACTACCGAACTGGGTCCCCAACCGGGATAGCTCGTCGAGGCCGTCGCTGTCGCCCCCAGCGCCAGATCGTATCGTGGTGCCGGCGATGGACCAGTCCACGCCTCCAGTTCCACGATGCGGCTGTATCCATCGGGACTAGCACTCGCCAGGACGCGGATTTTTGTGGTCGTAATGGCAGCGAAGGTGAACTTTAGCCAGACTTTGTTGTTGCCGCTGACACTACCACCCGGAATGGTCACCCACGTCGAGTTGTTCCAATACTGCACCTGATAAGCAGTCAAGCCGTACTGGCTGAAGGTCATCGACTCAGTCGGTTCAACCGGCCATTCAAGGTGGTCTTGAACAGTTATGACATCGATTTCAGTGATCGTCTTGGCGCCGTTGAAGTCAATCTGTAACCAGTCGGGGAAGGTATTGGCAGGAGCGGCATCATTCCAGACGTGATTGCTACAGCGCGCCCGCCCTGTGCGATCGCCATCGATCGCACTCACCGCGCCGGAACTACACACAGACGGATCATAAGCCGACGAAGCTGTCGCAACTGCGCCGTTACCGGCAAGCGCCACGTTTATGGGTTCGGCGCAAGTTGAGGCTGGGGCTGAGGTTACTAACTGCAATGAGAGAACGGATACAGATATTGCGGAGAGGAATTTGTTTGTGAGAATCACGGATTAGGATCCTTTCAGTCGCTGAGAGCGCAGAGGGCCTAGTTGGTGTAGGTCAAGAGCGCGGCGAGGAGTCAAAAGTTAAGACCAGAATTAAACGATTCGTGAGCGGCCGGATCGTAATAGTGCTTTTGAATCGTGTCAATGAAATTCACAACCGCATAACGAACCATACCTCAGACCGTAGTGTCCGGTTTTCTCTGTCACGCTGAACGCCTCACTTCATATTGACCTGCTCTGCTGATTCGAATAAGTACATGTATTTGCAACTACTTAGCAGAATAAAAATTTAAGAAAAGGGCAACCGATATAGCGCTTGATCCATCTGAGTCGGCGGTCGTGATGACGACCTTCCCGAACAGTTGTTGAAACGCGAGCAGCCCCCAACCCGAGAAGTCTGCCCGTCAGAAAGTCAGGTGCCTTTATGGTCCTCGTTAGCATGGAGAGAATGTGGAATGAAGTTGCCCCGGAAGTTGCCCCTGTTGCGCGCCCTGAAGTATCCAACACTCGGAATCCTTTCGTTTTTTCTTTTTACCAACCTCACTGGTGTTCTATTCAGTCGCGTCCTCGCGCCTGAAGTTGTTGCACAACCTGCTAATTTGCCCCGGCCCATTCCCGCCGATATTCCCACGTCGGGAAGTGGCGACATCGATCGACTGATCTTTGAAGCCGGCGAGCGCGAAGGTGTAGACCCGCGTTTCATCCATGCGGTCATTTGGCAGGAATCCAGATACATCGCAGACGCGCGGTCCCATGCGGGCGCCGTTGGCTTGATGCAGTTGATGCCTGCCGCGGCAGAGCGCTTTGGTTGCGAGGATCGTAACGATCCGGCTGCGAACATTGCCGCCGGTACAAAATATCTGAAATGGCTCCTCAAACGATTCTCGGGCAACGTTGAGCTTGCGCTTGCCGGTTACAACGCGGGTGAAGGTTCAGTTGACAAGTACAACGGCGTGCCGCCGTACAACGAGACGCAGAAGTACGTGAAAATCATTTCTAATCGTTATGGAAAGTCATACCACCCTGTGCTTCCTCCAGAACAAGCGGCACAGACGTTTAACCTCCACGTCGAATCTGACGTCGCAATGAGCGAATAACCCCATTTGTCGCGATGAGCGAATTAACCCCCGCATATTTCGTGTAATCCGTGGTCTAAAACCCGCGGATTACACGCCTCTCTTCTTGACAGTCCTGCCCGCCTTTTGGCTGAATGCATCCGGTCTTTCCGTCAAAACCTGCTGCATCAAAAGGAATCCGTCTTATGAGCTTATCGACAAAGGCGGCGGTACGTTCTTCGGCCGCTGAGGACCGCAGCTTCTTCGGC
>CBFGMX010000280.1:0-3992 GCA_965649955.1 uncultured bacterium | reverse complement strand
GCGCCCAACGATTTGTTCGACGGTGGCTTTACTTATCAGGCGTTGTCATATCGACAATCAACATTTCAATCGGTTGTTTCGTTTCGACTATCTCAAGCCCTAATCTTTCGCGCACGGCACTGAGAAGAACATTTTTATCAACCCGGCTATATGCCAATTCCCAATCATATTCTCCCGTCAAGCCGGTTTTATCTATGACGGGACGGCCCAGAATCGTTTCCAGTTGTTCCGCCAGCGTTTTAATTCGCTGCTTGCGTGAACGAATCTGGCCGCGCATTACCATTGCCATTCCCTCTTTGGATTGCGACGGCTCCAAGCCGGCGGCTTTCCCTTGCGGCACGGTCAAGATGATTACATCGGTCTCGCGCATTTCGCGGCGCACGTTTATGCCGAACGTCGTTGCCAAAGCCTGCTGAAAAAGCGGGTAAAGAGCTTCTTGACGTCCCGGCGGAACGATTACCGAAACCCTATACTTCTGGCTTGATTCGGGAAGGTTGTTGACGATACGAACCGGAGATGTTTGATACGCAGCGACGATCAGATTAAGCAGCACTGCGCCGTCGGCGGTGACGTGTCCGGGCCGACTTTTCACACCACCGCTGTATGCATTTGACGGTTTAATAATTACCTGCATTAAAGGTTCGATTTGGTCGGATGTCGCCGCTTTATCCCAGTCCAAGTCGTCAGCGATAGTTACTTTGAGCGGCAGCGAAACGGATTTGCCATCAATTAAATCATTCAGCACCGTTTCCGTAACATTTTCCGGTTTAGTAATCGCCGCGATGTGTCCGTTACGGTTAATGATGACGGTGTGCGGCAGCCCAGCGGCTTGATAAGCGTCGAAAGTCGCGCGGGTTTTGTCCAAGCCGATCCAGGTGCGAATCGGCTGTGTTTTGATGAAATCAGCGATTCTCATTTCGTCTTCGTCGGTGATAGCAATGAAGCGCACGGGCTTGCCTTTGAATTTTTCCGACAACTCGTTGTAATGCTTTATTGCGGGAACACAAGGCACACACCACGTCGCCCAAAATTCCAGCACCACGACGTTGTCTTTCAATTCATTCGAGCTAACGGCACCGTTCACATTCGCCTGAAGAACTTTATTGAGGGTGAAGGGCGGAGCCTTGTCGCCGATTTTAAGCGAGGGTAGTTGAGCGTTCGCCGGGATTGACATCAAGCATACCGCCGCCAACGATAAAACAATACCGGATGCAGACTTTGTCATTCGGCTTACCTCATGGAGCCATTGTGAGATTTATAAATTGCATAAATACTAACATCGCAATCAAGTTTTGAAACAAAAGAACGCAAATCGAACGCATCCTCACCGGAAATCTTCTCGACTGCCGCATTTCCATCTGTGCACGTCTCAACCCGCCATCCTTGATCCTCAAGCATCCCGCACCACCTGCATGTGCAGTCTTGGCCGCTTGCATCTCCCACACACGTGACCCTTTGTCGACGTCTTCGATCCAACCATAGTCAAACATCTCACCAGCCTGACCTTCGCCGATTGCGAAAATACGCACGTCCTGACTACTCGCCAGATAGGGTGAGGTCTACCTCGCTGAAGACACAAGTGAGTTGAAACGCAAAGTGGGGATCAACGCACACGACTTACACCGTGCCTCTAGCTCACCTCTCTTCGATCAGCGCCAAATCCCAAGGGCCGAGTTCTACCGCCTGTGATTTGTCCACGCGCTTTCGCGTAAGCATGTCGGTGCCGCTCGCATAGGGATAAGTGAAAGTCTGTTTGCTACTTGAATAGTTCAGATAGTAATGCAGGTTCTTGCCCATGTTGCTTACGCCGTGCCTGACTCGAACTGATGCGGACAGCTGCTGGTCAGGCCCCGCCAGGCCGGCTAGATTCAACGCGTCGAGTAGTATCTTCTCTTGCAGCTTGTCCGTCAGGTAGGTGCCCTCGTAGGTCAGAGTTCCTTTACCGTACTTGTTGCGCGTGAGCGCTGGCCACTTCCCATAAAAGGGATGGTCGTAGTTGGCGAGCGCCTCGGCCGTTTCAGGGATGATGAACTCGGCCCAGACGGAGACTGTGTTGTTTTCGTCGCCTATCCCGAGAGGGTCGCCTTTAAGCTTGAGCGGCTGCCGGATGTTGGCGAACTCCTGATAGTAGAAGCCAGCCGCCTCGCGCAGTGGCCCAGGCGCCTTTGCCCACCGCACGGTCGAGTACTCGTTGGCGAACCCGCTCTTGAAGGCCACAACTAGATGGCCGCCCTGGCGGACGAACTCCGCCAGCCTTTTAAGTAGCGCGTCGTCAGCGACGTAGAGTGGCGGAACGACGATCAACTTGTAGTCTGAAAAATTCTTGCTGTTTGGGAAGACGAAATCCACGCCGGCGTTCAGCCGGTAGAGTGCGCCATACATTTGGTGGAGGACAGTTTGGTAATTGACGCGGTCGTCGAAAGGCATGTACTGGATGGCATGAAATGAATCAATGCTATAGAGCAACGCCACTTTATTATTTTTCTTCAGGTTGACGAGTCGCGGCCCAACCTCTTTCAGTTCGCGAGCCGTGCGCGTCACCTCCGCATAGGCACGGTTCGGTTCGAGGTCGTGCGAAAGCACGCCCTTCCAGTAAGTCTCCTGCCCGTAATGCAACGAATGCCAGTGCCAGTAGGCGACCATATTGGCCCCGCTCGCGAGATGGCTGTAGACGTTGAGGCGCAACTGACCATCGTAGGGAGGGAACTGTGTCTTCGAGTCCCAACCGATGCTTTGCGCATTGGTCTCGGTGATGAGGTAGTTCTGCTTTTTCAGCGAGCGCGTGAGATCGCCCGAGAGTGCCCAATCCTGGCCGTCTACCGAGTCCGGTCCAATGTCCCACGGTTGATATGGGTTTGTGCCGGCAATGTCTAAGCTCTGCGCGATGTCGAACTGGTTGACGTCAGTGCGGACACCACCGACAAAGTTATGCGTGACGAACTGGTCGGGTCGTTTGTACTCGTTCACGATCCGCGCCTGCCATGCAAGGAAGTCGGTTGCGAGCGTATGCTGGTAGCGCTCCCACTCGAGCTTCCATCCGGGGTTCAGGATACCGTCGCGCGGTGGTAGTTCGTCCCACCCATTCAGACGCTGTCCCCAGTAGTTGAGCCCCCACACTTTGTTCAGTTCGTCGACGGTGCCAAATTTCCGCTTCAAATAGTCCGCAAAGCCGGCCTGCACGTTTGGGCCAGCTGTGCCGTATGAGGTCGTTTCGTTGTCCACTTGCCAGCCGATGATTGCGGGATGATTCTTATAGTGCGCGAGCATCTTTCGAATGACACGCTCGGAGTAAAAGAGGTAAGCCGGGTGCGTGATGTCCATGTTCTGGCGTCTACCGTAGGTGGCGCGCTGGCCTCCTAATCGCGTGACGAGAATCTCCGGGTGCTTGCGGTAGAGCCAAACCGGGACAGAGTAGGTTGGCGTTCCCATCAAGACCTTGATGCCGGCGCGGTGCATTCGGTCAACGATTGTGTCCATCCAGGCGAACTCGAACCTGCCTTCCTCGGGCTCCCAGAGTCCCCAACTCGACTCCCCCATCCGCACGACGTTGATGCCGGCTTCCTTCATCATCTGCACATCCTTGTCCAGCCGCTCGACGGGCATGTATTCGTGATAATAGGAGACGCCGTAGAGGACGGTGTCCATGTGCGGCGGTGTCGAGGATCGAGCCTCCACGTGACTGAAACTAGCAGCGACCAGGACAAACAGAGTGGTGACGACGTGGTCCACTTTGATGCGCAGCCTAAATAGAGACACGGGAAAGTACCCCCGACTCAATTCTGTAAGAACGGCGCATTATACTTTAATCGTTAATTCGTAGATTCGAGATTTTGAATGCAATCGCTATTTGAGTGATGCGGAAGAAGACGATTGCTCGATGTCCTTCAAGGACGCCGAAAGCACCTTCGTTCGATTGTACTGATTGATTTGCAGACTGGCTTACGCAAGCAGGAACTTCTCAGCCTGCGCTGGCAGAACGTCGATTTCGAACG
>CBFGMX010000279.1:0-4037 GCA_965649955.1 uncultured bacterium | reverse complement strand
ATCATCGAGTTCGGCCGTTTGCTTTACACGCACAATGCGTTGACTGACGCGGCTCGTCGTGGCGCGCGATACGCGACGCTTCACTCGGAAAATCCGGCGTGTGTGCAAAACATCGTCATCTACGGGGAGAAACACGTCGACTCGAGCTGTGAACCGACGGGCCCACCACTCATCAACGGACTTAACGCCCCCGGCGTGACGATCAATGTTACCTACCTGGGCGCCGATACGGACAACAAAATCGATGACGACATACCGATCGACACCGCATATGGAACCAATCTCGGTACGGCAACGGTTGAGATCCAAAACTTTACTTTCAATCTCGGAATTCCCCTGCTCAATCTAAATATCACGATGCCCAATTACCGCACGACTCTCTCCGCGGAAAGTGCGGGGGCGGAACCAGCAGATCTTTAGACGTTTAACTGGAAGAGAACCAAAGGGACATGAAACGTAATCTTACTTTTATTCTTCTCTCAAAGGACCCGAACGACTCCAAGGAGATCAGCCGGGCCCTCAGCAATCATCCGGGCGCCAGCTTGTTGATGGTTACTGACGACCCGCAACAAGCATTTACCGAAACAGCTCGTCTGCGTCCTACAGCTTTAATAATCAACTTTGCTCAGATCGGCGATCCGGGGCTGAAGCTGGTCCAAAGCGTGACCACGGAATGTCCCAAATCGGCCGTGATTTGCGCCTCGCGCGACGCGTCACCGGATTTGATCCTGCGCAGCCTTCGCGTTGGTGCACGCGACTTTATCCGGCTGCCGATCTCTGAAGAAGATCTCGCAACCGTCTTCGAACGGACCACGCAGTTTTCGATCGACAACGCCGAGACTGAACACAACAAACGAGGACGCGCGATAGCGGTCTTTTCCAGCAAGGGCGGCTGCGGCTGTTCGCTGATCGCCACCAATCTCGCAATGCTTCAGAACTCCCCAACTGCTCTCGTCGATCTGAACCTACAATCAGGCGATCTGGAGCTGTTGCTGGGCGTCAAACCAAAGTTCTCCCTGGCCGACGTCGTCGAGAACCGCGACCGGTTGGATGATGCGCTGCTGACAAGTTACCTGACTCCACGATCGAAGAACGTTTCGCTACTGGCAGCGCCGATCAAGGCCGAAAGCGCCGAAGACATCGAACCTCGCCACATCTACGAAGTAATGGAACTGCTGCGGCAGCGTTTTGACTTCGTAATCATCGACACGCCGCACAGTTTCGATGCGGTAACGATCTCCGCGCTGGACCATGCGGATCAAATTCTTATGGTCCTGACACTGGAGATTCACGCCATCCGCAGCACGCGACGCGCGCTCGAGATCTTCGATCGTCTCGGCTACCCGAGAAAGAAGATCCGGCTCGTTGTCAATCGTTGGACCAAAAACAATGAGTTGGACCAGAAACAGGTCGAAAGTTTTCTCGGCGAACGAGTTGTCGGTTTTGTCCAAAGCGACTATCGCGCCGCGGTGAACTCGATCAACCTGGGCCAACCGCTGGTGGAGTCAGCGCCCGCTTCACGTGTTACTGCTGACCTCCGCGCCATCGCCGCCAAATTGTTCGAAGGTAGCGTGGAGCTGCCAACGGCGGCCGCCGAACCGAAGCGCAGCCTTAATTCGTTGTTCCGGCGCCAGCCGGTTGACAACGAAGATTTCGGCCTGCGGGCCGCACTGGACAGGGCAAATTTGAGCGAAGCTCAGTAACTGAAGGTCAACACAGGGACGAAACAACATGGCATTACGCGAAAGACTGGTTAGAGAATCCGGATTAACCGGCGCGCTCAGCGACGACACGATCAGCAACCAGCAGGGCTTCCAGGACATGAAGGCCCGGCTCCACCGGATGCTTATCAACCGGATGGACTTGACCAAGCTGGGAATGCTCGAACCGGAGCAACTTCATGACGAAGTCGCACGGCTCGCCGCAAGCCTGCTGGCCCAGGAAGACACTCCGCTTTCCAGCGTCGAACGAGAGCGGCTGATTCACGAGGTTCGGCACGAATTGTTCGGCCTTGGACCACTCGAACAGTTGCTTGCCGACACGTCGATCTCCGACATCCTCGTTAACTCGCCATACAACGTCTACATCGAGCGACGCGGAAAGCTCGAGCGAACCAATATCGAGTTCAAAGACAACGAGCACCTGATGCGCGTGATCGAGCGAATAGTTTCGTCGGTCGGCCGCCGCATCGATGAATCGTCGCCGATGGTGGACGCGCGCCTGAAGGACGGCTCGCGCGTCAATGCGATCATCCCGCCACTATCGCTGGATGGTCCAGTGCTCTCGATTCGCCGGTTCGGCGCCGAACCGCTGCGCATGAATCGCCTGCTGGAATACCAGGCGTTGACTCCCGACATGGCTTCGATGTTCGAAATGTGCGTAAACGCGCGTTTGAACATCCTCATCTCGGGCGGTACCGGCGCTGGTAAAACGACGCTGCTGAATGCGCTGTCAGCCTACATCCCGTCTGACGAACGTATCGTCACCATCGAAGACTCGGCCGAATTGCAGTTGCAACAGCCACACTGCGTCCGTCTGGAAACGCGGCCTCCCAATATCGAAGGTAAGGGCGAAGTGAGCCAGCGCGACCTGGTGAGAAACGCTCTGCGTATGCGACCGGATCGCATCGTCATCGGCGAGGTACGCGGCGGCGAAGCCATCGACATGCTTCAGGCCATGAACACCGGTCACGACGGCTCGCTCACGACGATCCACGCCAACACTTCGCGCGATGCTCTCGCTCGTTTGGAAACGATGATCCAGATGACCGGTATGCGTTTGTCAGACCGCGCCATGCGACAGCAGATTGCTTCGGCAATCAACATGGTGATCCAGGTAGCGCGCTTGAGTGATGGTACGCGCCGCATCATCTCGATCTCCGAGATCACCGGCATGGAAGGCGAAACGATCACGATGCAGGACGTCTTTATCTACGAGCGGAAAGGTGTCGATAAGGATGGGCGAGTGATCGGCAGGTTCCGGCCCACGGGTGTCCGGCCACGCTTCGCGGAACGACTCAAGGTTTACGGAATGCAGTTGCCGAGATCATTCTTCGAGGAGGTTGCATAATGCTTCTCGTTCCCTTCTTCGTATTTATCACCTGTCTTTTTCTCGTGTATGCGCTGTACCTGATTACTTCGCGTTCCTCAGATAAGAAGAGGGCGCTATTAAATGAGCGACTCGCAGAGGCGATCCGATCGTCGGTCAATTCCGCCGATATGGACGTTCAACTCGCTCGTGAAGAACTACTGAGCGAAATACCATGGCTCAATCGTTCGCTGCTGAAACTCGCTATTCCGGGCCGTATCAAACGGACCATCGATCAAGCGGACCTCAACATCACGGTTATGCGCCTGGTCCTTTTCTCGCTCATGGCCGGGGTTTTGGCATTCCTGGCCGTCTCGATGGTCAGCACTTCTTTCTTGTTGATGACGCTCTGCGGCGTAATCGCGGCCATTTTGCCGTACTCACACGTCCTCGCGAAAAGGAAGAAGCGGCTCAACAAGTTTCTGCAACTGCTGCCCGATGCGCTTGACCTGATGAGCCGCGGACTAACTGCCGGACACGCGTTTACCGAATCGCTGCACATGGTGTCTACGGAAATGCCGGAACCGATTGCGACGGAGTTCCGAAAGACTTACGAGGAGCAGAACCTCGGGTTGTCGTTGAAACTGGCTCTCGAAAACATGGTCCAACGCATGCCGCTGCTGGATTTGCGGATGTGCGTGACGGCGATCCTGATCCAACGCGAGACGGGCGGCAATCTCTCAGAGCTACTCGAAAAAGTGGCGTATACGATTCGTGAGCGCTTCCGCATTCTCGAAGATCTAAAGACGCTGACGCTCAGTTCGCGCTGGTCGGCGTGGCTGCTGTGCGCGCTGCCGATCATGCTGGCTCTCTACATCTCCTTCATGAACCCGGGGTACATGGATGTGCTCTGGCGTGATCCGCGCGGGCATAAGCTGATCGCCGTCGCCGTAACCATGCAGATCCTGGGCATGTTGATGGTCCAACGGATCATGAAGATCAAGATCTAA
>CBFGMX010000278.1:0-4086 GCA_965649955.1 uncultured bacterium | reverse complement strand
CAGCGATCCAGTCGTACATAAACGCCGGCATGAACATCCCCGCTCGCACAACACTCGCCAGTTGCCACGGAAACGCGATGCTCTTCTTTCCCTTCTCAATCGCCGACACGATCTTTGGAATCGCCTCGTCGAGCTCCATCAGGTACGGCATCTTCGCGTCGCGTCCAGCCGTCAACGGCGTCTTGATAAATCCGGGGTGAATGATGGTGACACCGACGCCCGTGCCGCGCAGATCGATTCGAACGCTCTCGAAGTAAGCCGACATCGCCGCCTTGCTCGCACAATATGCCGCCGACTTCGGCAGACCACGATACGCAGCCAGACTCGAAATCGCCACCAACTGTCCCTGCCCGCGTTCAACCATCTGCGGCACTACCGCGGCAACGCTATTTGCCGCGCCAAGGACGTTGATGCTGATCACGTTGGCGACATGGTGCGGATCCAACTGCGAGATATGACTCGTCGTCCCGATTCCAGCATTCGCAATCAAAACGTCAATCGGTCCAAGCTCGGCGCGAATACGATCAGCCGCGGCTTTCATTGCATCCGCATCGCGCACATCCGCTGCAACCGCAAACGCTTTGGCTCCACGCAAGCGAATTGCATCTACGATCTCGTCGAGCAGGTTCTGCCTCCGCGCTACCAGACCAAGCTTCGCACCGCGCGTGCTAAGCTCCAGCGCCAGACCTTTTCCGATCCCGGAAGAGGCGCCGGTTATCATGACAGTCTTATCTGTCCAAAACGAAGAATCATTGGTCATATATCATTTGACATTTTTCATTTGTCATTTGGCTGCTGCGGACCACATGCCTGTGTTTCTTAGCTTCTTCGGAAAATGGCACGACCACATGTTTTTCTTAGCTTCTTGCGGAAAATGACAAATGAAAAATGTCAAATGATATATGACAAATAGTCAGACCATCACGATCACCGGCATGATCACCGGTCTCGATCCGGTCTGCTTTTGAATGAAGCGCTTCAACTCAACGCGCACGTGCTCTTTCAACAGCGTCTCGTCAGCGAGCGTTTGCCTCGAAGCTCCCGTGATCGACGCGGCGACCACCTGCTTCGCGTTGCTCATCAAATAATTCGCGGGCGCGTCGCTGTTGCCAAAACCGTTAGCACTCAAGCCGCGCACGCCACGCGCGACGATTCGCGGCTCGCCCAGTAATTCACCCGTCTCCTGATCGATCGTCAGGACGACCGTGATCGTTCCCTCGTATGCCAACTGTTTTCGTTCGCGTACAGTCTCGCTGTCGATCTCTTCGAAACCGCTCTCGTCGATGAACGTGCGGCCGATCTCTTTCTTGTTCACAACCACGGCGCGTTCACCGTCGAGCTCCAGCACATCGCCGTTTTCGATCAGGACGATGTTCTCTTCCGCGTAGCCGAGATGGTTTTTCACAAACTCCTTGTGCCGGAAGAGCATGCGGTACTCGCCGTGAATCGGAACGACAAACTTCGGCCGCACGGCTTCGGTCATGATGCGGATGTCTTCCTGCGAGGCGTGCCCGCTGACATGGACCAGCCGGCGCTTCTCTTCGATGATGTTTGCGCCGCGTTTGTAAATGAATCCGATCATTCGCGAGATCAATCGTTCATTACCCGGAATGATGCGCGCCGACAGGACCACGGTATCGCCTTCCTCGATCATCAGCCCCTTGTAACTCTGCATCGCCATTTGCGAAAGCGCCGCCCGCGATTCGCCCTGCGATCCCGTGACGAGAAACACGATCTCGTTGTCGCTCATCAGCTTCGTCTGGTTGAGCGATACGAGCAGACCGTCGGGAATGTCGAGGTAGCCAAGCCGCTCCGCGACTTCGACATTCTTCTGCATCGAACGGCCCAGCACGCAAACGTGCCGGTCGAACTGCTGGGCGACGTCGAGCACGATCTGCAAACGATGTATCGACGAAGCGAATGCGGCGACGACGATCCGTCCCTTTGCTTCCGAGAAGATCTCCTCAAACGCCGGGATCACGGCGCGCTCTGAAGGTGTGCGGCCGGGGACTGTCGCATTCGTGGAGTCGGAAAGCAGCGCGAGCACGCCGTCCTGACCGTAACGTCGAAACGAACGCAGATCGATCGGCTCGCCGATCACCGGCGTCTCGTCGACTTTGTAATCGCCGGTGTGAATGATCGTGCCCACCGGCGTTTTGATCCCGAGTGAGAAACAGTCGACCAGCGAATGCGATACGCGAATAAACTCGACGCTGAACGAACCGATGTCGACGACGTCGCGCGGTTCGACGCGATGAATCAAAACGTCGCCGAGCAGCTCGTGCTCTTCGAGTTTGCTTTCGGCCAACCCGGCCGTGAAATGTGAACAATAGACGGGAACGTTAAACTTTTTGAGCAGGTACGGCAGCGCGCCCAGGTGATCTTCGTGACCGTGCGTGAGGACGATCGCCGTGATGTCGTCCTTGTATTCGTCAAGGACGCTAAAGTTCGGGATGGAAACATCGACGCCGTAGGCGGATTCCTCGGGAAAGCCCATGCCGGCGTCGAGAATCAACATCTCGTCGCCGTAGCGCACAGCCATGCAATTCATTCCAAACTCGCCGATACCGCCGAGTGGGATGATCTCGAGGACATTTGCCATAAGTGCCACAGTTTAACGCGGATGACATATCGTTGTCTCCATCTGTATTATCCGCGTCATGATCAGACTACTAACCGCCCTTGCTGCGTTTCTCTTGTTTCTCGCTACCGCCAATGCGGCAACGCCAACGATGCGGCTGGATTATTACCACACCGGCGACGCGTCGTCGGAAGTGTTCAGCGTCGATCGCATCGTGATAGAACCGTTACCCTGGCCGGGCGATCCGAAACAGGCGATCGACACGTCCAACCTCGGCAAGTATCTATTCGAGGTTCGCGATCTCAAGAGCAAACAGTTGCTGTATTCGCGGGGTTTTGCGTCGATTTACGGTGAGTGGGAAACCACTGACGAGGCGAAGACGGTCAAGCGCACGTTTCAGGAGTCGCTCCGTTTCCCCGCTCCGGGCGCACCGGTCAGCATTATCCTGAAAAAACGCGACGCCAAAAACAACTTCCAGGACATTTGGACGACGACGATCGATCCGGCCGACATGTTTATCGATCGTTCCCGGCGCGTGGCGCCGGCGCCATTGATCACGATTCAAAAGGCAGGCGAACCGGATGCCAAGGTCGACTTTCTGATCCTGGGCGATGGTTACACCGCGGCTGAGGCGAAGAAATTTGAAGCGGATGCGCGGCGGCTTACCGAAGTCCTGTTCTCGACGTCGCCTTTCAAAGAACATCGTAAGGATTTCAACGTGTGGGCCATGTCGCCGCCAGCGGCGGAGTCAGGCGTCTCTCGTCCTTCGACGGGGATTTATCGCGACTCACCAATCGGGGCCACGTACGATGCCTTCGGCTCGGAAAGATATGTGCTGACGTTTGATAACCGCTCGTTGCGTGAGGTCGCGGAGTTTGCACCGTACGAGTTTATCGAAGTGCTGGTCAACAATCGCACTTACGGTGGCGGCGGGATCTTCAACCTTTACAGCACCGTCGCCTCAGACAATGCTTTCGCAAACTACGTCTTTGTTCACGAGTTTGGTCATCACTTCGCGGGCCTGGCCGACGAGTACTACACGTCATCGGTCGCGTATGCGCCTGCGGCCGATCGTG
Organism: uncultured bacterium; assembly: GCA_965649955.1. Lineage (GTDB taxonomy): Bacteria > Acidobacteriota > Blastocatellia > Pyrinomonadales > Pyrinomonadaceae > PSRF01. The sequence continues at coordinate 429 of CBFGMX010000278.1, read as the reverse complement.
TCGAACCATGGGAGCCGAACGTCACCGCGCTTCTGGACGTCAGTAGCTTGAAGTGGCGCACACTTGTTTCGCCGTTCGCGAACGTCACGCCGATTCCGACGCCGTGGAACAAGGAGGCGTTCGAGAGTTATTCAAGGGAGATTCAGAAGCGGCGCGCGCAATTGCGAAAAGACAAGCGGCCTGAAGAAGAGATGGAGGCGTTGTTCCGCGAGGAGCTGGAGTACGAAAAGAAGATGTTCGCGGCTGAGAAACACTTCGGACAGGTCGGCGCGTTTGAAGGCGCGATGTACGAAGCGCGTGGTTACTATCGCCCCGAAATCGACTGCATCATGTTCTCGCGCACAGACCAGTTTTGCCGCGTCTGCCGCCTCGCTATCGAGCGGGTGATCAAAATGTACTCGCGGCAAAGTTAGCGTTCACGGAGCTTTG
>CBFGMX010000277.1:0-4106 GCA_965649955.1 uncultured bacterium | reverse complement strand
TATTTCTCGCGCAAAGGCGCAAAGACGCAGAGAGTACCTGTTTCTCACTGCTTTCTTTGCGTCTTTTCGCCTTTGCGCGAGACATCTTCACCCGCTTTAGTCCCTTTTTGCGCAAAGCCGATTGGCGAGCTCGGAGTTTGCGGTTGGAGCTTAGAAAGGTAGACGAGACATGAAGCGTTTGACTCTCGGGGTGTTGGGAACGTTTGTCCTCCTCCTGCTGGGTAGTGGATTACTGGCTTACTATTTTCGGGTTCCTGCCGAACAAGGCGCGACGACTGTTTCAGCGCCCACTGGTTCGCCTTCTCCCGTCGCGGCGCCTGAAGCTCGAGACGAAATCCCGTTGGTCGGCGAACTATTCGGACGCGACGGCGAAGGGCTTGTGCCTTCGACGTTGGCGACGTGGGAAGCGCTGGCTGCGCGGATCGCGTTGCGGTTCTCGCTCGCGGCGTTCCTGGCGGCACTGCTGGCGTTTCGTCCGCGACGTGGTGTTTCCATCGTGCGGCGCAATCCCTATGTGGCCCAGACGCAGATCCTGATGGCCGTGGTGGCAGGCGCGATGATGATGGTGGTGGGCGACAGTGCGGCTCGTGCATTCGGCATTTTTGCGGCTGCGTCGCTCGTTCGTTTCCGCACAAACATTCGCGACCCGAAAGAGACGACGGTGTTGCTGGTGTGTCTCGGCGTGGGGCTCGCGGCTGGTGTCGGCCGTTGGGACATGGCGATCATCCTGACGATTTTCGTCCTGATTGCTTTGTCACTGCTTGAGCATTTCGAGCAGTATCAGGTGTTCCGTTCGATGGAGATTTCAGTTGCGACGCGTGACGTCGATATTACCAACGCCATGCTTAAACGACTCTTCTCGCGCAATCGGTACGACTTCGAGCTGCTCGAACTCAACAGACCGGACGAGGACGAGCCGATTGGCAAGATCGTTTACCTCGTAAACCTCGATCCGGTTGTCAGCACCAGTAAGTTGAGTGAAGAAATACTCTCGACGGATGCGCAGAATATCGACAGCGTTGAGTGGAAGCAGAAAGAGAGTAAGACGTATCTCTATCGCTAGTTTGTTCGGGCAGGTGAGATGAAGAAGGCCGCCCTCGACGATGGGCGGCCTTTGTCGTTTGTGTTTTTAGACGCTAATTACTTTTCTGTTGCTTGAGATTGTTGCTTGTGCGCGTAGTCCTTCACGAAGTCTTTGAAGGCGCCGTGGCCCCAGCTCGTGTAGAAGTCGTACTGCTTCATCTCTTTGTACACCTGCTCGAAGTTCCAGTTGTAAAACTGGAAACGGTAGACAGCTCCCATCGCGCCCGTGCGATGCCGGCCGCCGGCGCAGTGGACGAAGAACTTGCCCGTCGCAGGATCGTTCACCGTCTTGAGAAACGTCTCAGTCGCTTCGGGTGTCGGATATTTCTTGGCGATCATGGGAATGTTGACGTAAGTCATTCCCAATGACTCGGCGATCCGCTTCGAATAGTCTTCGGGATCTTCACGGAGGTCGATGATCGTTTTGATGCCGAGTTGCGCGAGGTCTTTGTAGTCTTTCTCTTTTGGCTGGGCGCCGCGATAGAAGCGGTCGTCCATCTGGCCAAAATTCTTGATCTTGATTGTCGCAGTGGGGCTGGATTCGGTCAGTTTTTGCGCGGAAGAAACCGCGGCTACGGAAAAGAGTGTAATCAACGCCAGCAGAACATTCCGTCCCTTGCCATTCCGCGAAATTGCCATGGGTATTTCCTTGTTTCCTTAATTGGTTTTTGGTTCCGTACTGCCCGCCGAAGATAACATTTCCGGGACTCCGGGCTCAATAGTTCTGCGCACCTGTCGAATACCATCGATGTTGATTGGGCGTCTGCTATGCAATAGACTGCGGGCAATAATGCCTCGGAGGTCTGGATGAAGAGCCGCACGATCGTAGTCGGAGACATTCATGGTTGTTATGACGAATTGATGGATTTGATGCAGCAGGTTGATCTTGGCGAGCGCGACCGTGTGGTGTCTGTGGGAGACTTGATCACGAAAGGGCCAAAGAACCGCGAAGTCCTCGAATTGTTTATGACCGATCCACGGTTTACGACCGTGATTGGCAATCATGATTTGCAATTGCGGCGTAAGTGGTATGGCGAGGATGTCGAGTTGAAGCCCGCGCAGCGAGAAGCGCACCGCGAGTTGAAAGGGGAGAAAGACCGTTACGCGAGTTTCTTGAACCGGCTACCGTTTACGATCGATCTTGGTACGCATCTGGTGGTCCATGCGGGGCTGCGTCCGAATGTCGAGCTTCATTCGCAGACGACGGGCGACTTGACGCGATTGCGAACGCTTGGGCCGGATCGTGAGAGTGAAGAGGGAACTCCTTGGTACCACGTCTACCATGGCGAGAAGACAGTGCTCTTCGGACACTGGCCGGCGGCCGAGCCGCGACGCGGGAAGAAAGCCATCGGCCTCGATACCGGTTGCGTCTACGGCTACAACCTGACAGCCTACATCATCGAGACCGAAGAGTTTGTAACCGTCCGCGCCAGGCGTGCGTACGACGAGAGTTGAGCGATCGATGCGTTCGTTCGCCAACAGTAGATTCCAGTGGTTGCGCGTGGTTCGCACACTGGAATTGGACCATGCGTGGCACACGATGATCATCTGATAGACCGGTTTGGAACGAGCAAATGAGAATGGGATTTGGATCCTCACCTCCAACGGCTATTTCTGTATTAACCACACTGGACGGTTAATTTGGATCTTTTTGATGGTGCGCGGACCAAACGTCGCGCAGGTAGGCTGATAAGCAGTTGCTCTTGAACCACTGAACTGCGGTAAGGGTGTCCTGCGCCCGATTACCGAAGAGCGCCCATTGATTTGAGAGTCTCACTACCTCCCATCTCTCTTCCTCGCCCGTTCCTCCGGTTTTTACAGATACACCTGCTGGGACAAGGTGTGCCGTCAGGCTGTTTACACCTGACGAGCCTACACTTATCAGGTTAGGCCAATCGGTGATGCCACTACGCTGCCAAAACCATAGATCACCCATCACTAAGCAACCCAAAAATGTTTTCTTTCGCGAACTCATTTCGCTGTCAATGGCCTCCTTGAGTTCGTAAGCAATGGGACGGTCATATAGTTCAGGTCTGTGATGACAGCCAGTTACAATGATGATCGTTGCCGGGTCAAGATCATGCTGCCATTCCTGGCGGCGTTTAATGCTATACAAAGTAGCTTCGATTTTTTGAGCGACGCTTAAGAGAGAGAATTCCTCTGCCAGGAATATGCTTTGCAGTTGTGTCAGCGTGAGAGGCACGTCACTGTTCTGCGCTTGATTGCCACTAAGATAAATCGGCAAAACCCTATGGCGCTGCTTTTTGGCAAGCTCTATCGCTCTTAGGATTTCCTCTTGCAAGAAGTACGACGCGTCTGAGTGGCTTGAGATAAGTACGAGTGTTAGCAGCGAACTCTCTTGCGCCCTGATAAGCTCTTGAGGAAAGCGTGTACCGAGAGAGAGCTTATGGGGAGCCATAAATACACTGTATCCGATCACCGACAGCAACGAATCAAGCTTTTTGGCGTACTCGATATCTGGACCGGCGTAAGCAATAAAGGCGTCGTAACGGATCATAGGGATAACACGAACGTCAGATGGGAATCAGAAGCCTCTGAGCGTTAGTAGCGTGAAGAGCAAGGCGCTGAAACGAGTATGCGAGGACGCAGAGGCTCGGGAGCAGCCTTCGACTTAAACGGGCGGAGATTATTCCTGTACAGGAGAAAAGTCAACGACCCAGATTGACTCGGGGTTATGATCGCAAAGCGAAAGTCCCGCCTGAAAATCCTGCCGGATGGCGTCCGCGCGCTGAGAACTAACGCGCGCATTCCGCAATCCAGCCATTCTCAACCGGGGGGTGGCCTTTTGCTATTTGTGAACAATTTCAAACTTGAGATTCATGGATGATGGGGTCTGGCCTTTCCGTTCAAAACGGATCGATCTCCCGGCATGGGGGTATCAAGATGCAGTTTTCAACTTTCCGCACACAAACTAAAAGGCAGCCATTTGTGACTGCCTCGAAGTCGTTGTTAATTCTGGTGAGCCGAGCAGGGCTCGAACCTGCGACCCGCTGATTAAGAGT
>CBFGMX010000276.1:0-4115 GCA_965649955.1 uncultured bacterium | reverse complement strand
AAGAGGCACAAGAGAGACGCGAAGAGGCACAAGGAGAATTCAAGCAGGTGCAAGGAAGAACAAAGAGGTCTCTACACCATTCAGCGTCGTTACCCTCTCTCTGTGTTCTTCTTTTTGTGCCTCTTGTGTCTCTTGTGCCTCTTTGTGGCTAACGGTCTTGTATTTCTTGTGCCTCTTTGTGGCTAACGGTCTAACGCTTCCCGTACCCTGCGAATTTGCGCAGCGTGATTGTGAGCGTGGTTCGCATAGATCGTAAGCCAGTTTTCAGTTGTATAGCGTCCGCTCTCGGTGTGTGTGCCGACGCGTTGCCAATCCTCTTCCGACATCAGTTGCAGGAGTTGAAGCGTGGATTCACGGGCGCTGCGAAAAGCTTCGAGCGCGGGCGCCATGTCACGTTCGTTGTAACGAAGCCGGGTGGCGAACTGGTCCTGATCGTAACCTTCGATGATGGCGTTATCTTCGACGAGCAGCTTACGCAGGCGGAACGCCGAGGTGCTTTCGCTGTCGCCAAGGTGGTGCACTATCTCTCTCGCGCTCCACTTGCCGGGGATTGGACGTGCGCTCAGGCTCTCGGCGGGAAAGCCGTTCAACGCCTGTGCCACCTCTTCATATCCTGCAGCATACTTTGCTATCAGCTCGTTTCGTTCTTCAGGGGTCATCGGTGTTATGCTCCTTTGCGACGCAGAATACCAGATCCATGGAGGCACAGTCAGGGACACCGATTTCCACACCGGGGAACTTTAGGACTTGTACACCGGACCAATTCTCCTGTAGTATCTGCGGCTGAACCGAGTTGCGCCGAAGACCCCGTGGTGCTTGCCCTCTGAGCCTCCTGCTTGTCAGTTTGATTCGACGAAAATAACTTCGATGGCTACAGCTACTGACAGACAGAAAACCGCTAAAGAAGGTTTCCCTGTTCCCGACTCAGGCGAACGCAAAGTCTCTCTGCTCGTAGTCGAGGATGACGAAAACATCTCGACCGCAATCAGCGAGTACTTTTCGCGCGCAGGCTATAACGTCAAGACTGTTGAAGACGGCCTCAATGGCGTGAAGGCAGCTTTGGACGATCCGCCCGACGCGGTCGTCCTCGACTTGATGCTGCCCAAGATGGACGGCCTCGCAGTTTGTAAGGAACTCAGGGAAAAAGTCGGCTACCTGCCGATATTGATGCTCACAGCCAAGGACGACGTGGTCGACAAGGTCCTGGGGCTGGAGATGGGGGCCGATGATTACATCACCAAGCCCTTTAGCCTCCGCGAGCTCGAAGCCCGCATCAAGTCGGTGTTGCGACGCACACGCAACGGCCCAAGTACCGACGGCATGCGTGACGAAGCGCCGATCGTTCGCGGGCGGCTCCGCATCGACTCCGCCAAACGAGAGGTCACCATAGGCGACCGGCAAGTGGAATTGACGCCGAAAGAGTTCGATCTTCTCCGGCTTTTCGCGTCGAACCCGGGCCGCGTTTTCCCGCGCAAGTACTTGCTGGAAAAGATCTGGGACTACTCCTACGAAGGCTACGACCGCACGATTGACTCACATATCAACCGGCTGCGGGCCAAGATTGAAGAGAACCCCGAAAACCCGCAGATGGTCCTGACCGTGTGGGGTATCGGCTACAAGTTCAGCGACGAACAGTGATCCGGGTCATCCGTGTCTGAGTGCCACGGATGACACGCTGTTCCACCTTCCTCACAAACCTCTATCAATTTCAACCCAGTTAATGTATTCTTCGCACCAGTTTGTACAAGATAGTGGGCCCCCCGACTACCTTGTCTCACGTTTCGCTATTTGAAACTGGAGGAGTCGAGATGAACTGCATTCATAGGCGTATTGTGCCTGCTGTTCTCGTACTGGGGCCCGTACTGACTTTCACCGCGCCGGTTCAGGCGCAAAACAGTGTCACCGCTTCGGCGCGACCTGCTATTTCCGTCCTCGACAGCACTAAAGAACAAGATGGTCTTGTCGGTTCTGTGCGCCGGGTAAAAACGGAAACCGCCAGGATCGAGGTCAAGGACGGTCGGTCCGTCGAAGGGGCGCCGCAACTAGTTGAAATCACAACCTACGGTATCAAAGGAAATCGGATTGAGAATACCTCCTATCCGATCGCCGGCTCGCTCGTAGGCAAAGAAGAATACAAATACGATTCGCGTGGCAATATCACCGAGATGACGCTGCGCGACGATCGTGGCGCCATCCTCAGCCGCGAGGCTTACTCGTATGAATTCGACAAGTTTGGTAACTGGACCAAGATGGTTACCAGCCTCGTCGTTTTCGAGAACGGGGAACTGAAGCGCGAGCCGATCGAGGTCACTTACCGCACGGTCACTTACTACTACGACGACAACGTGGCGAAGGCCGTCCGGCAGACGGCGAAGCGTGCGGCCGTTCCAGAAGCGACTACGCCGGAACAAGTGGCCGCGCCGGAACCATTGGCCACGCCGGAACGAGTGGCCGTGCCGGAACAATTGGCCACGGCCGTTCCCCAGCCCTCATTCGACGAGGTCCGTTTTGTCGAGACCTTGAAAGCAGAACCCGCCGAGATTAGGGCGACGGATTCAACAGAGCTGGTAGGCGAGCCTCCGCCGTTAATAGAAAAAAGTACAAAGATCGAATCGGCCTTCGCTGCTCGCAAGGGTAAAGAAGAGAACCTGGAGCCCGTTCCGGCCAAAACCGAAGCTGCTCCAGCAACGGAACCTGCTCCGGAACCGGTGTCGGTGGCGGTTACGTCGGTTCAAAAGCTGGCAAACGATCTCTACTTGAGCGGTCGCGAGCAGTTTGAGGCGGGCGACGTGCGAGGCGCCGTTGAGTCGTACCTCCAATCGGTCAAGCTCGAACCGGGTTCGGCCGAAGTCTTTATGAACCTGGGCCACGCCTACCTCAAACTCGAGAAGGATCGCGATGCGATCAAGGCGTTCAAGGAATCAATCAAGCTCAACCCCGACGCGGCGGAGACTCATTACGGTCTGGGCTTCGCAAACTTTCGTACCCGCAAATTCCAAGCAGCCGCTGATGCTTTCAAGAAGGCTACCGAAATAAACCCGAGAATGGCTAAGGCCCATTACGGGCTCGCACTCGCCTACCAGGAGACGGGATACACGCACGGATTGTTGGCGGAGTATCGACTCCTCGAGCGACTAGACTCCAGCCTCGCGAAAAAGCTGGCGCAATCGTTCCCCCAGTTCAACTTTTCCTGCCGGCTCTTAAACGGCTGTCCGTGATCTTTGTTTTGAGGAGTAGCAATGAATGATCGGTTTGTCGTGTTGACTGGACACCTCAACAATTATCCCCTGTCAGATCTGATCGGGATTCTTCGTCACCAACGCAAGTCTGGACGATTGCTCATCGAATATCCAAAGGGCCCCGCGACGTTCTTCTTTCAAAACGGCGAGTTGATTGACGCGCGAATGAACGAACTGACCGGGCTTCAGGCGATCGTTGTCGCAATGGCCCAGCCGGAAGCAGCGTTCAACTTCAACCCGCTGATTCAGACTTCGCGACGGTCCATTGAACCGTCGTTGCAGCGGGTGGTTTCCGAACTGCTTGGATGTTGGGACGAAAGCGCGTTGCAAATCGAAGCGAGGCCGGTATCCGTGGCGGTGCCCGCGCGAGCGGAGCCGTTAGCGTTGCCACCTGCGCCGCCGCGATCGAGTCTGGTCCAGCAGCGTTCGGTCTTTCTGATCGCGGCTGTGTTGATTGGCGTGGGGGTGTCGACGGTGATTGCCGTGACCGGCGGTTTCAAGAGTGCCGGCGCGCCGCCTGTAATCGCTGCTGCTCCGCCGGCATCGGTTTCCGCTCCGCAACCGGCAACGCAACCTGAGCCGGTTACAAAACCAGCGAGGGTTTCATCCGTGTCTAAAAAGAGGAACACGGATAACACGGATGTAAAACCCAAGGCGGATCCCTCATCACAACCAGTCAAAGTCGTGATGCAGATCGAAAATGGCCGCGTTTTGAAGGCGTCGATCGCTAATCCGAGACGGGGGATGGAGAGTTACGAAGCACTCGCGCTGCGCATCGCGCGGCAGCGTCGTTACGCGACCACAGTGAACGGCGGGGAAACCGTAACCATCACCGTTCGCCCGCAAGACTGAGCCACAAAGAGGCACAAGACAGAG
>CBFGMX010000275.1:0-4171 GCA_965649955.1 uncultured bacterium | reverse complement strand
TCGTGCTAATTTCGGATAACGGTCGTTCTTTTTGCCGAGCGAGTCACGGTCGTACAGAGCTTCAATAGAAGGAGTGAGTGACAGGAATACCAACAAGAATGCCAGGCATTAAGTGGCCAGCAGCTTGAAAGACGTACGAATTTGCTAACACTTTTCAAGAAGTATGACGATGAAGGGGGCAACGCCCGCTGTGGCGCAACCAGGCGGGGGCGCGCTTGCCCCCTTCCTGCCTTGTTCTTAGTTTGTGGGCTTCACCGTGAACGAGTAACGCCCGTCCGAAAAATGTTTACTGGGGAGATGTTTCCTGGGCCTGTTTCTCAGCCTCACGCAACAGCTTCTGAAAAGCGGGAAGATTCCTCAGAGACCTGAAATCGGCCTCCTCGTTGAGGTCAAACAGGAGAGCTGAATTGAGTTCGATCGCTTTTTGAAGACTGGACATCGCGTCGTTTTTGCGCCCGAGTCGCGCCAACACGGCAGCACGTTGATAGTGTCCCAGCGCACTTTCTCCATTCAGTCCAAGCGCACGGTCTATGGCTTTTAACGCGTCGTTCAACCGCGACTGTTTCAAATAAGCCATAGAAAGCGCGAGGTGCGGATAAGACATTTCCGGATCGATCCGGATCGCTCGCTGAATGAGTTCCACTGCCATGGGATAACGCTTCTCACGGATGTATATCTCGGACAGCGAAATATTGGCCCAGACGCTGGTCTTCATCCTCTCTGGCTCACTCGCCGCCAGCCGCTCAGCATCCTCCAATTTGATCTCGTCTTCCAGATCATCCAGCACTGATGCCAGCACATCGTCGTCTTCAGTGACATACTTGTCCGCCGCGACGAGTACTGGTCCAACCTCACCGACGCGGCCGTTCCGGATCAGGAACGTGGCGAGGTCCTCGTAACCAGGTATCTCGAACGGATCGACGGCGATCGCCTTGCGAAAAGCAGCCTCGGCCAATTCCGTTTGTTTGACAGTTTCATGAACGATGGCCAGGTCGCGATAACCGCGCGGATCGGTCGGCTCGAGCGTGGAATATCGCTTGTAGAGCTCGATTGCTTCATCGGGCTTCGCTTCATAGATCAGCGCGGCGAGCCGGTACAAGGCAGGGGCATAGGCAGGTTGTTCGTTGCTGAGCTCGGTCAACAACTTCACTGCCTCATCGTCCTTATCAACATTCAGCAAACTGACCGCTTTGAAGAAGCGGAAGTTCTGGCTTTTCGGGCTGGTTTGCAACAGACGATCCGCGGCAGCGACCGCTTTCTCCGGATCGTCTATCGTCAGGGCCTTCATGAACTCGGAGACCGTACTCGACTTCACTTGCTTTCCGGCGCGAGTCGCTTCGATCGTTTTGATAACCGGGTCCAACACTTCGGCGGCGATGTGCAGCCCGTTTTCGACGAGTACCTCGTCGATCAGATACCACACGTCGTCACGGCGCACGAAGCGCAACTTCAGCAGCATGTCCTCTTCCGAGGCGTAACATAAAGCTTCGGCCCGATCGCCTTTTTCCTCCAGCCGCAGCAAGTGTACGTTGTGGGGTAACACATCTTCGCTGTAGAGCATTTCCTTGATAACGCGCCTGTAAGCTGAGGACATCAGATCGCGTTCGTGTTCGTTCAGTCCGTTCCATGCACCCTGGCCCATAAATTCGTCGGTCAGGATGACGGGATCGAGCGTCGCTTCGATTTCGGATTTGTCCAGCAGTGCAAGCGCTTTCATGAGGTGTTCCGCCAGTGCCTTCGGACTCTTTTGAAACTCGCCAACCGTGCGCCGCGTCTCCAGCACTTCGAGATCGATCAGATTCAATGCCGCGGCGGTCAGCAGCGAGCCTGACTGATTACGAATATGCGTCGCGTCGACAAAGTCGGTGCCCCACGTCGGGTCGAGTTCGACCCATTCTCCTACCCACACTTCCACCCACGCATGACCGCCAAATGAGTTGCCGCTGTGTGCGAGACCCGAAACGATTCGCGCGGGAAGTCCGAGCGAACGGGCCATCGAGACGTACAACTGGCTAAACTCCGAGCAGTCTGCTTCGCGCGTGGCGAGAGTTTCCGCGGCGCCCGCCCGTGCGACGCTTTTCCATTGGAGGTTCTTATGCGTCCAGTCGGCGAGTTTGCGAGCGACGCTCCACGCGTCGCGATCGTCACCGGCGATCTGGCGCGCCTGGTCCATGACGTTTTTGTCGTCAGACGCGATCTCGCCAGTCGCTTTCAAAAACGCGGCAAGTTCGGGATTCGTGACCGGTAGTTCAATCTTCTTCTCTGACTCGATCCGACGCGCGGCGACTGTAACTATCAACTCGTGCGGCGACTTCTGTTCGACCTTTTGCGTTGGCGACTTGATGTCGTCCCTGATGCCCTCGATTGGTCCGGGAGCTTTTGCGCGGACTCTGAGCACCAGATTGCTGAGTCGCTTCTGATTCAGAATCGGCACGCCGTGAGGCTCGATTGTGACGTAAGTGATGTTTGCGCCGCGCGGCAAGAAGGAGAAATCGGCAACTGCGTAACGGCCTTCGCGGTCCATCGCGACCGACGACCGGGCTTCAATTGCGCCTGCGCTGGCCGTGGCAAAGAAGCTCTGGCTGTGGAACGCGCTGGCCAGCGACAACGCCATGCCAGCCATCTGCGCGCGGAGGCCGTCGCCGGCGGAAGCGCTGGCGGCAGCTATCGCTGCTTCAAGGTTGTATCCGCCGAAAGCCACGATTCCCGCGGGAACTTTCTCGGCGGCCCGCGAGTAATCACGACCGGCGGCAAGGTTTGTCCTGCCCGCCAGTGCGGCCACGCCTTTACTTGCATTGGAGACGACAAGAAATCCGTTTTTAACGCCGACGAAGTAAGACGTCTCACCGCCCTTGATTTCAGCCGTTTCGGCAGTTGGTCCAACGCCGCGAAACAACTTGCCGGCGGCAAACGCGTCAGACAGTTTGTTGCTCTTCAGTTTACAGAAAGCTGCCCATGTTGCTCCCTCGAAGTCTTTTTCATAAAGATTCGGCAATTCGAGTAACACCGCGCCGCACTCGGGACCCAGCTCCGGCAGCACTTCCCGTTTGAGATCGAGAGAGAAGAGAGAGGGATCGATTTCAAACCTGTTCTCGCGCATTTGCAGGGTTTTGGGCCAGGTCTCCCAGGCCGCCGGCACGTCAAGTTTGGCGAGAAAGTAAGCAAGCGTGGATGACGGCAATAACGCGCCTGGGGCCGACAACTCCTTTGGATGGAAAGGCAGCAACGGTTTGGACCACTCGCTCTCGTCGAACACCAGACGATGCGAGTTTTCCCACGACGAACCGGAAAACTTCAACGCCCCACTCTCGTTTACTTCCTTCGTCTCTTCCAGACTCTTGTCGCCCGGATCGGCCAGGATTGCTTTAAGATCGCTGAAGTAAACAACGTCGCCGTCGGTGGCGATAGCGCGACGAAACTCTTCATTTGCGGCAAGTAGTTGCTGTTCCGCAGTCGCGGCGTTCGATAAGAGGTCGCGCATCGTCGGCATGTCCTCAGTAAGGATCGCTGTATCGCCGACAAAAGCGAGCCACGTGACATTGGCATGAACGGTCCATTGAGAATCAACCCAGCGATGTTCGATCGTTTTGATCGGTGTTCCGTTCCATTCAGTTTGTGCGACGTACGAATAGGTGAGGGTCGGAACAGTGGTGGGCTTGTCGGGACCTGCGGCCACCACTGCCTGGGCGCTGAACGGAAGGAATGCCGGCAGGGCAGCAGCGGCACGCGTACCCATTGCGACATAGTCAGCCAGATGCGTAAAGACACCCAGCCCCTGCTGGTAGTTCTCGACGGTGCGCTCGAAGCGTTCGCGGTCTTTGACCCGCAAAACGATCGCTCTGCGTGCGGCACTGGAGACGGAGTTAGCAGCACCGGCAGCGGTCCAGGCGCCGAGTACGATCGGAGAATCAGGTTTGATGCCGGTGTAATCGATCAGCGCCGGTGCGTCGGATGGAGCACCCAACTGTTGGCCCAGTCCTTGGCGTAGTCCCCCCATGATGAGAATTAGGTTCGCCTGTGCGCGTGGCGAGTCCAGTTGCAGGCCGTGTAACGTCTCGTACAACTTTTGGACCGCCTGGGCCGGGTTGGGAATCGCGGTGAAGTGCGTAACTTTTTGTGGAAAGAGATTCTCGGCAAACGCTTTGACTTTGAAGTCCGGGGGCAGCTTGCG
>CBFGMX010000274.1:0-4230 GCA_965649955.1 uncultured bacterium | reverse complement strand
TTCAGATAGTTCGGATCGTCACCTTGTAGTCCGTTGACGAATGCAACCCCGAGGCGGCTTGTTAAGTACGGGTCTTCGCCGTAAGTCTCTTGCCCACGTCCCCAGCGTGGGTCGCGAAAGATATTGATGTTCGGCGACCAAAACGTAAGACCGTAAAACCGGTTGTAGTTACGCTGTCGTTGTGCTTCGTGGTACTTGGCCCGCGCCTCGTCGGAGATCACTGTGGCGACGCGATTGACGAGTTGCGGATCGAAGGTTGCTCCGAGTCCGATCGCCTGCGGGAAAACCGTGGCGACACCTGAGAACGCAACGCCATGCAAAGCTTCGTTCCACCAGTCGTACTGAGGAATGCCAAGCCGTGGAATAGTCGGCGAAGCGTTCATCATCTGCGACACCTTCTCCTCAAGTGTCATGCGCGAGATCAGATCATTAACGCGCTGTTCCCGCGGAAGCTTGGGATTGAGGTACGCCGCGCCCGGATCAGGCCTGGTTTCTTGTGTCGTTGCCACAGAACCGCTGCCGATCAACCACAGCACGAGTGTGAGAAAACAAAGACTTACGCGAAGTAGAGACATAGTTTCCTTTAATTTGACTTAGGGTTATTCAGTTTACGATTAAACACAAATGCACAAGAAGGCACCGGGGTCTCAAAACGTACGCTCACCGTATCGGATTGCTCTGTTTGCACATCTGTGTGAGGCAGCCCATCTGAAGCTCGCGCAGACGCTCCGGAGAAAGTTTCCACGCCTTCCCGTGTGTCAACGCCCAGATGAGTTCGCGTTCAATTCGGCCCTGGTGTTGCTCATCCGCCTCAGCCACCCGGTTGCCCCACTCCTCCTGCCAACGCTTCAATCGCGCTTCCAGCACCTTCTGATCATCGGACGATCCATGAAGCCCGATTAAATAGGCCGCCATACTCGCCAGTGCGCGATCGTCGGTTGCCAAAAGTTTCTTCACCAAAATACCGATCGCGTCGGAGTAATACAACGCCGTCAACTCACTAAGCACAGCAGGATCCTCGTCCGGTTTCAACTCAGCGATTGCCTGTTCGATCAGCGGAATCGCTTCCCGTTCATTGTGTTTTGCGAAATAGGCGAGCAGACCTGCACGGCCGTCTCGGTACAGCTTCGGTCCCACTGCTTGATAAAGCTCCATCAACTCCTGATAGATCCCGGCACTCCCAAACCGCACCAGCAGAGAGGTCTTCTGCTTCATATGAACAAAACCGGCGTTGTTGGGTAATGAGGCAAGACGACGAATCTGTTCGAGCAAAGATGCATCGGCTTCCTCCAACGACTTAGCTTCAATACTGCCCAACAGCTTCACATCGACGAACGAATTCGGATCGCGTATTTCCGCGACTACAAATGGCCGTGCTTCATCCGGAGCTATCTCAATCAGTAACTTCAGCGCCGCTTCGTGGATGTGCTTCTGGCCAGGACCAGGAGTGGTTGATAGCGCCCGCTTGTATGCAGAAATCATTGAACGATCGCGCAGTTCCTCCCAGTCCTGCCGCATGAGCCATTCCTGACTAGTCAGAGGCAACGCGTCGAACTGCTGAATGAGAATCCGTCGGGCCTCAAGCGACCCGACGTTCGCCGCCTGAGGATCTTTCGGCGGATTGGAGGCAATGGTTATTGCCGTCGTTGTTAGAGCCTTGTCTTTTCGCTTGGCCAAGCCCGCTGACAACTCAACGACATACGCATCTCGAATTTCACGGGTGCGAGGATCTTCTTCTGGGCTCAGCATCGAAGACACACCGACAGGCTTATCCATCCTGATGCCATCTGTGACCAACCTGCGCAGCCTCGTTACAGCGTGGAGCAATTGCGCTTTCACCTCGGTGTTAGGATCGCGCAGACCTGCTTCGAGTAGTTTGAGGACCAACTGACGGTTTCTAGCAATAAACAATCCGTACCACAGGTGTGAGTTGAGGTTTCCTCTTCGCTCGTCCAGGTTAAGGAAAAGCCGCACCTTCTCGCGAGTCGACGGTTCACCGGTGAGAAACGACAACAGCTTCCCAACCTCCTCCTCCGTTTGCCAGTTGCGCGCTGCAGCCAGGAGATCAGAAAGGCGCTTTACTTCCGCAGTCTCGTCAGCGACGCTCATTGGCTCAACTTCGAAAGTGATCGAATTCGTGGTGAGGGTCAATGGTCGAGGATATAACGACGAGTTTTTCGTGACTCGGCGAGTTGTTACCTTGACCGTGTAACGACCGGGATTATCGAACCTCAAAGTATCGTTGAGAATGAGTTCAACGCGCTGCGGTGCGTTGGATAGGTTTGCCGAGGAACTAACATCCCTGAGGTAACGAATTCCATCGGTCATCTCAACAAGCCAATTTGAGACACCGACTTCAGGTGAGATGACAATAGTGTCAGTCGAACCCTCTTTGCGGTCCGGCAGTACCTCAGCGGAATAGCCTTCGCGATCGGCGGTGAACTCCAGGATGAGCTTAATCGGCTCGCCGATTTTGTAGACGCTCCTGGGCTCGGCAAGAGTTAGTTTGACGTGGACCTCGGGCGGAGCGAAAGTCTGTCCGAGCGCTGAGGTGACGACCCAGAGGAGTAGGAACAAAAAGAGGGCGAAGGATTTTAGTGTCACTGTTTTAATGCTCGACAACGGTTGTTTCGCCTGGGGGAAAGCGGGCGCATTGTTTCATTATCTGCGTCTTCGGATCAATTCCCGTGACACCTTTCGGGAGCCTGCCTATGCTAAACCACCATTCTTGTTTCGGCTGCTTACTGCTACAGTTTCGTCGGCCCAACACTCTGAAGCAAGTTGATAACGATGTAGTCCGCCGGTCTTTTGATTCAAAGTAAGCCATGTTGTATTTACTTCGTCACGTCCTCTCGATTCTGCTGCTACCGTTTATGGTGACGGTCGTCGTGCCACTGTGGCTTCTGCGCAATGACGTCTCTCGAGATTTGGCTCCTAAGCCCGCCGAAGTTCGTCTACTGGTACTGGGTACAGGCATCGCCGCGTTGGGAATCGGTCTTACTTTGTTCGTTTCGACGTTAGTCCATTTCGCCCGAACAGGCAGAGGAACCCTCGCACCGTGGGATCCACCGCGCGTTCTCGTGGTTAAAGGCATCTACCGTTGGGTTCGCAATCCGATGATCAGTGGAGTACTGTTTATTTTACTGGCGGAGGCCTTGTTAACAGGTTCGCGTCGCGTGCTTGTTTGGTTCATATTCTTCCTCATCATAAACCTGGTATACATCCCGTTACTCGAGGAGCCCGGACTCGTAGCGCGATTCGGCGAGCGATACCGACTCTATAAGAAGAGTGTCCCGCGATGGCTGCCGCGGCTGAAGCCCTGGACTCCTCCGTGGGAGTAGGAAGGCTTTCTACTCAAACTTCGAGGCTATTACAGAACCATGGATGTGCTGATTGTCGGTGGCGCCGGAGAATTTGGTCAATTTCTACAGCGAGATATCCTGCCGTACATCTGCGTCAAAACCGTTTTGAGCGTTGACCGTGACACTCCCAGCGAAGAGCAACAGTCGCTACTCAAGCAAGCTCGACACGTAATAGTTGCAACACCGCTTGCCGGTTACGCGCAATTGGCCTGTGAACTAGTCTATCGTTGTCGCAATGTTTCCGAGTCAAAGACACTCTGGTTGATCCCATCGGTCCAGGCAGGGGTGTGGCGAGCGGTTACTGCCACTCTCGACATGGTTAACAATCCAAAACTATCGGCGGTGTTTGTCCATCCGATGTACGGTCCAAATGGTTTTCGCGAGACGGAGCCTGAGGCGCGGACGTTTCAGAATGTTCTGACTGGAACGCATGAAGGTCTCGACAATCCACTGAACGAAGAGATATCCAGGGTCAATGGCAGCTTCCATACTACATTCAACATTGCAACGACAACTGAATTCGGGGCTGAGGAACACGATCAAATCACTGCGTATTCACAAGGTCTCTCGTACTGTGTGGGAAAGCTGATGTTCCAGCGCCCTGAGTTGGCTGCTCTCGTAGAAAAGCGAATGCCCGACTTGCACAATTCTTTCCGAGCGAATCAGGAGCTTATTATCGATTTTCTGCGAATCAACTCATACATGCCGCAGGTGATTGCGGCTTTTAATGATGCGTGGGAACAGACAGCAAAGACAACGTTTACGGATATTCTTAGAGCGTTTCGCAGTGCCGACCACACACTGAACCGCGGTACTAATTCGCCAATTTCTACCAAGTGGTACGAAAGACTCAGAGTCGCCTCACTTC
>CBFGMX010000273.1:0-4301 GCA_965649955.1 uncultured bacterium | reverse complement strand
CTATCGCTATCGGTGAAACTAAGACTTGCACTGTCACCAACAACGACATTGCACCAACACTCAAAATCATTAAGTACGTTGTACCTACCACTGACAGCGGTAAGTTTAATCTAACGATCGATGGATCGATTGCAGGTACAGGCACAGACGTCGGCAACGGCGGAACTACCGGCTTTGTTCCTGTAAATGCAGGTAACCACACCGTCGGTGAAACGGCCGGCACTGGAACAACACTCTCAGATTACGTCACCGTCATCGGAGGTGCTTGCGGGGCTAACGGATCAGTTTCACTAGCTTTAGCCGAAAACAAGACGTGCACCATCACTAATACCAAGAAAGGCATGGTGACAATTACCAAGTACACCAATGGTCAGTTAACTTCGATGGCGTGGAACTTCAGTCTCACTGGACCAGGAGGTGTAAACGCCAGCGACTCCACGCCTCCTACATTGGTGGATTTTGGCGGAGTTAAGCTAATTCCGGGTGAGACCTATCGCGTCTGCGAAACCGGCATCCCGGCAGGTTGGACGTTAGAGTGGCAGGGCGACTCGCCACCGCGCGACGGGACACCGGACATGATTATTCCGTTCGCCCCTGCCGTTAATACAGCTGCAGTCGATGCGACCCTAATGTGGAGCAACGTATTCGATCCAAATTACGTTGCACCGCCAGCGACCTACACAAACGACACGCGTTGCGTCAACTTCAAAGTTGCACCGGGCGAGACGATGGCTTTCTCCATCAACAACTCGTTCCCGGGAGGGGAACCACGGACCATCGGCTACTGGAAAAACTGGAATTCCTGTAGTGGTGGCAACCAAATGATCACGGCAGCAAGCAACGGCGGCACGGCTGCCGGATGGTATACGCTCGATGATTTGCTTAATAACCCAGGTTACACCATTGGCGATCTCCATCTTGGCGCAGGCGATTGTCTTCAGGCCGTCAGAATCCTGGACAAGAGCGATATTGCAACAGGAAAGAAGATGGCCAGTGATGCCGCCTACAACCTCGCTGCACAGCTTCTCGCTGCCCAGCTAAACTTGTCTGCCGGAGCGGAGACCTGTCCCGCGGTGATTACCGCCGTAACCGCTGCTCAGACGTTGCTAGCGAATATCGACTTCGATGGCACAGGCGCTTTCCTGAAAAAGGGTGCGCAGTACAACCAGGCAAATACACTGGCCGCCACGTTGGACAGGTACAACAACGGTCTACTTTGCCCGTGAGGTCAGACAATCGCGGCCGCCGCTTTCCTTTAGGCAAGAGCGGCGGTCACATCCCCAACTGCTTTTTCGTTCTATGCGGAGGAGCAACGTAAAAAGGGGCTCGAGCAATCGGGCCCCTCTTCTTTTGCCACGTGCAAGCGTTTTGCGGAAAGGCATAAACGAAATGATCGTAGGCAGCGAGGTTTGCACCAGCCGCTGCGGCAGCCTGCTGGGAATAGTCGCTTTGCACAAAAAGGGATTAAAGCGGGTGAAGAAGTCTCGCGCAAAGGCGCAAAGACGCAAAGTCTACCGCAGCGATACTCGAGGCGAGTGACAGCAGAAATGCCAGGGCAAAACTCAGTCTCATTCTAGTTGTATAATGCGGAGCTAGTGCGTCTCGACTAAACATTGAATACTACTTGTACTCTAACCGCCTCAATCGCGGCAACAAAGAGAGAGCGTTGATATGGCATTCAACATTCGTCGTGTCGATTACTTTTATACGACAGTCAAGGATCAACCGGGAGAGGCTTATAAGGTGCTTTCACTGCTGGCCAATCTCGGTATCAATCTGGTGGCTGTTACCGCGGTTCCGTTTGGACCGATGAACACCCAACTGACAATCTTTCCTGAAGACTCCGCCCAACTCCGAAACGAAGCTCAGAAGTCCGGTCTTAAATTAGAAGGACCACAGCCGGCGTTGTTGGTCCAAGGCGATGATAAGCTCGGCGCACTAGCGGAGGTGCATTCAAGGCTCTATGCTGCTGACGTCAACATTTATGCATCGAGTGGCGTCGCCGACGGAAAGGGCCATTACGGGTACATCATCTACGTGCGTCCCGATGATTATGAGAAAGCAGTGGCGGCCCTCAATGTTTGATGTGGCAATCTAACCGTTTTTAAACCAGGGTCACTTCGCACAGCACGTGTCTACGGTGTCTATTCAGGAGATTTCATGTCTCTATTTCTCGCACTGATCTTGACAACCGCTGCGAGCCACACGCCTGTTAAGTTCACCGATAGCTCTCGCAGTTGGATTTAATTCCCGCCGCCGCCTAACCTTCGCTTGAATGTCTCAACAGTCATCGCACAAACGTTCGCTTCACTCTATCCGAGACGACAAAATATGGGATCCAGATGTGCATTGCGATGAACCGCATGATGAGGTGATGCCGTTGTTTGCCGTAATCCTCGGACGCCGCAATTGCCGGAACTAAGCCTTCCAGATAATAGCGAGCCAGCAAAAGAACAAAAATCACCGGAATCGCCACAACAATGAACGTCGGGAAGAATCGATGTTTGCGAAGGAAGAGAACGAGTGCGATGGCAGTGAGCGCGAAAATGACTGAAGCTGAAATCAACCCGAAAACTAAAACTGGCTTCCAGTATGGGTGGTACGGGCTAAACCCCGGTGTTGTCAGCGTCTCCCAAACTTCTCCACGAAATGGAATGAGAGACCAACCCAGACCTTGTAGATTCGAAATGAAGCTCACGACCAAACCGATGGCAACGATAATCAAGAACCCGCCGATCTTAAGCGCAGGAGGCGGGAGTTTCTCATTCTCGGTACCTTGCGTTTGCATGGGACTCGGGTGTTCCGTTTGCATCTCTCGGGCTTCGGTTGAAGTTGTTCGCTCGAGGTTTAAGAATCCAGTCCTAAGGTGAATTCTTCAGTATCCTGCAAGAGCCAATGTTCCTACTTCCATCCATGAAGGCGTCGCGCGTTCTCACGCAGAACTCCGCGACCCAACTCGATGGCTCTGCGCTCGTCAATCACGCCATCACGAATTAAGCCGCTAAGGGCCAGGTAAAGTGCATCCCGAGTCGCACGCGAGACAATCAGGTGATGTACATCAGCGCCACCCGGGAAGGTCGGATACGCGGAGGCATCGGTCCCGTATAACACTTTTTCGGGCGCGAGGATGAAATACGTGCGGAGTATTTGGGCGAACTCCGGCACCGGACGGATAAATCCTAACGACGAGATGTCGATCCACACATTTGGCTTCATGCCAAGATAGGCGGCGATTTCGTACCACGGCGCGCCTCCATGAATGAGGACAATTGGTGTTTGAAAGAACTTCGGATCGGCAAGAACGTCTTCAAGATTACGCACGTCCGATTCTAGTGTTCTAAGAAAGGGTGGCACGCCGAGAGAGGAATGGATGTGGACTGGAAGGTTTATCTTTCCTGCCTCGAGCAAGATGTGGCGCCACAGGTAATCCTGCAGGGCAAGATATTCCTCTCGACGTAACGCGTTCGTGAGACCCTTCGTATACAGACTGGCTGCTTGTGCTTCTGGAACGTCAGCGATTCGAAGTGTTCGCAGATACGCGTCCCAAAACTTTATGCCTACCGCGCCCTGCTGTTGCCACCGGCGCAGAGTTGCATCGACAAACCGGACATAGCCCCGCAGATCAGCGGGCGCACTGTTGAGATCCGTTTCCCTGAAGAATGTTTGCAGATTCTGTTGGGCCTTGGTTATGTCCGCTTTATGCGACGGACTCCGTACAATCAGATGATCTGCCAACAAAGGGTAGAGCAACGGAGTCGCATGTGGTACCCAACGTAAGCGTTTGTCGTCGATACCCTGGTGCGTATACTGATTAACAATCGCTATCTCCGTTGCGGCGTAGTCCAAATGATTGACCCAATATCCTTGCTCACCGAACTTCTTCACCATTGCCGCACGTTGAGCTGCAATCGCTGCAACAGTCGCGGGCCAGTCATCTGGGCGTGCGGTGATTCCAAATCGCTTTTGAATAGTCGTCGGTAGCCACGGATGTGAACTGCTATTCAACAATGGCGCTCTACGGCCGGACGGATCGAATTCCCCACGCGCCAGGAGATGCGTGTGCATATCGATCGCTTGAACTTTGTCGAGTGCTGCTGCGAGGCGTCGAAAAAGCGGATCGTCGCGCCAGGGTGTCGGCGATTCCTGACCAATCGCTTGACCCGGGCAGAGAGAACTCAGAAGAAAGAGGCTAAGCAGCAGTTTTCGCATTAGCTCACTCCTTTACTTACCGGACCTTCCGCCGTAGGGAAATAGTGACGCAGATTCCATTCTTTTAGCCAGAAGGATGGGGAGGTTCGAAT
>CBFGMX010000272.1:0-4343 GCA_965649955.1 uncultured bacterium | reverse complement strand
GTTCCGCCCTTCTTCGCGGCCTTCTTGGTTCCGCCCTTCTTCCCGCCTGCTTTCTTTCCACCTTTTTTAGTTGCCATAGCTTCTATGTGCTCCTTCTTTCGAGTTTGGTTTTTGTTTTCTACATGACCACAAGATACTGTGCTTACTTCTCTCTTGTGGGCTAGAGTAAACGGCGCACAACATCTTGCTATATAAACGCAAATACAACAGTTGTCAACAACTTATTACTCGAAGCAGAAAATATTTTTCGCACTGCGCGCAACCATTTTTTGAATATGCGCGACCCTTCAGGCGTGACCCAGCGCGCTCACTGCGCGCGCGAGTCGCAATCGAAATCCGCTACGCGAAGACACAGACGAGAGTAAAGAGTGAATGCAAAACGAGTGTTAGTTTTTAGTTGATCGCGAGAGAAGAAGTTTAGTGATGGTCCAACTTTATTGGCGGAACAGCGGAGTGAAGATCCATTGATCGTGTTGCTCGATGCCGTAGTAAGTCAGCACCGACGATCGGCGACTGCGACTGGAAACACCGACGAATGGACCACTCGAATCGTCGTCAATCGACGAGCTCTGGCGCGGCTGTCCGGGCGTGCCCAGATTGACGAGACTGGTAAGTTGAGGAACTGCAAACTGTTGCAACTGCGCCATTTGCTGGTCACGCGGCGGCGGCAGTACGTTGCCCGCATAGAACATTACCGACTGCTGAAACTCGATCAGAGATTCACTGCGTGGACGAATGAAGCGCCACTCACCTTCGATCGTCAACGGATCGCGCGCCGCGGATGCGCGCAGGATCATACGGTTCTTCGATCCACTCGGAATCGGTATTCCCTGTAGCAGTTGGTCCATCGACGTCGGCAACGCCGCGTCACCAATCTGTCGCGTCACGCCACTGCGATAGCGATAGTAATCTCTTATCGCGTCGGCAACCTGCTCACCACGAAAGATCGCTTCCTTCTCGCGCTCGCGCACCGCTTGTTGTTGCGCACTCGGTGCGACGGCCATCGCGAACAAGGCGAGGATGGTCATGAGAGCGAGCAGCGCCACGAGCGTGTAACCCGCTTCCGCAGGCCGCTCATCCGCCAAACCGCGGCGCGAGGCCGGCGCCGACGGGTTAACGGCCGACCCGCATATATTGTGGTTGGACCATCTGCTAAGGTTCATCATCTTCAGCATCAACTCGCGGCGTCGGACGCGCTAAAGGAGACCCAAGACTCTTGTCACCTTCGCTGATCGCCAGCTTGTGTTGAATCTTCAAAGTAGCATCCATCAACACCAGTTCCTTCTCCGAGATACTGGTCACGCGGAAACGATTACTAAGCAGATCGCCGCGCTGAACACTGACGATGCTCTTGTTGTTCTTGTCCTGAACTAACGCCAGATCGCCGACGCGGTTAGTCTTACCGATGATGCCAACGTAAAGGTAGTTGGGAAGCGGCGCCGCAGCGACGCCCAGCGTGACGACGTTCGAGTAAAGACTGTTGTCGGGAGTGCGCACCATCACCGGACGCGGACCCGGATTGGCAATAAACGTCGCCGGCACTGTCGTGGAAAGCTGTTGCGGACTGATGTACTTGGTGGGGAGTTCCCTTCCATCTACAAAGATGCGCGTTTCGGGAGTGAATTTATCGCCGGCGACCTCGAGTGTGAACTCCGGAGCGCGCGCATAGGCGTTCGCCGGAGAGATCGACGCCAGCAGAACTGGCGGCGGCGGTGTTGGAGATGGTTCCTCGACTTTGGGCGGTGGCGCCGTTTTCACCGGCGGAACGTAATAGGCAAAGATGTTTCGCTTCGCTTCCGGGGCATCGTATGACGGCCGCTCGTACGAGATCGGACGAATACTCTCGGCAAGTATCTCTGACGAAGCTCGCCCGTTTCTGGTCGCGTTGTTCTGATCACCGGCGGGGCGGGGCGTCGGCGTCGCACTGGCCACGGCCGGCCGGACTGTCGTTGCGCGCGAAGAGCTACCGAAGCCGACAAACGTCCACCACAGGAATATGATCGCTATCAGGCCAAGTACCGAGGCCCAGATGAGCTTCTTCTTTTCGCCAGGCTTGTTTAGATCAACCAGGGGCATCTTTTAATCCTGAACCATATTCCTGAACTAGGGAGTCGTCGTTGCCGAAGCCTCCCGTTGAAAGTAAGTGGCCATACTCAGTTGAAGGCTGACGAGTGAGCCGCGAGAACCTGAGCCCGGCGCGGGTTGTTCCGACTCCGTCGCCACTGGCTCGCCCTCCGCGGACATCGGTGCATTCGTGTCGCGCGCGCGCTGCAACTCTACTTCGTTTATGACAACAAACTGCTTGCTTCGTTCCACGTCGCGAATGAAGCGCCGGACGTTCTCGTACTGTCCTTCGACGGTAACCGTCACGGCAACGCCGGGATAAAAACTCTGCCAGCGCGTGGTCATGTTCTTGCCACCGACAGTCTTCGTGCCTTCAGGCTCGAGCTCGGTATACGCTGGACCTGACGTGTTACGAACGCCATTCTTGATGATCAACTGATTGAGCTCGTCGTACAACTCCAAGCGACCCTGATCCTGTCGCGGTAGAAAGTTCATCTCGAACTGGTCGAGACTCGTGGTGATGCGCCGGACAGTTTCCGTGGTGTTCTGTTCGTTGCTGACGACGCCTCGCAGCGTTTGCAGGTTCGTTTGCAACTGCTTCTTGTCTGCGTTCAGCGAAGCGACACGCGAGCGAGCAGGTACGAAAAAGTAGAGATAACTGAACAGCACGAGCGCCAGGATCAAACAACTACCCGCAAGGGCCGCCACTTCCGCGACGCCGAACATCTTGCCGCGCCGCGAGTCGCGAAAGCCGGTGAAGCGGGCCTTGTATTGAGACACGCGCGCGGTGGCAGGTTGGGAATTCACTTTCGGTTCTGCACTCATCGCGGCGCCTCGTTTGTATCCTGCGGTTTGACTTCAGCTACTCTTTCGGATGTGTATGCGGAAGGCGCACGATAAATCACGTCAAACTCGTATTCCGTTCCCTGTTCGCCTCGACCCTTCGCCAGGTTCTGCGATCGCAACACCAGTTGAAAGACACCTCGTTGATGCATGTCGGCGATCATCTCGGTGATGGTCGCCGGGTTCTTCGTGAAGACGGCGAGATCGAGCGCTGCGACGGTGGAGTCTCCCTGCGTCATCACGTCACGCACGGCAATTCGCGAAACTCTGACCGACGCCGGAAGCTGAGACTCGAAATCCGCTAACAGTCTGGACCACGAGAAGCGCTTGCGGTCGATCAACTTATGCGCCGACGGAACGGCCTGTCGCTGTTGCGCTGAAAGCTGCTCTCGTACGGCGTTCGCGGCCTCGCTAAGCGCCTTTTCCTGCTGTTTCAGCGCGTTGTTCTCAACCTGGATAACGGCGGCTTGCCTGTTGGCGACGGTCGTGAGCCGCACGACGACAACGAGCCCGACGAAGGACACAAGGAGCACAATCGCGGTCAATGCCCACGGAAGGATGCGATTACTAAACGGTTTTGATGCCAGATTGAGGCTATTCACTAAGGACTTCCTCGCCGAGTATCTTCAGGCGGTCAAGCGTGGAAAAGGATACAGTCCAAATCCCTTTACCGCAAACCCCGTACACGCCCAACCGTTGGAATAGTTGCGAAACCACTTATGAACACGGATAATTGGCAAACCCTATTTAACCTGCTGATTCGTCATGGAAGTACAAGCACTTGAAACACCATCTACCGCAACGTGCTGCGAGTCCGTCGAAACGCGCACAGTCGAGCGAGTCGCCGTTGCAAACCTGCCCACCGAATGGGGAGATTTCCAGATTGCCGCCTATCGTTCGCTAACAACCCGCGAAGAATTTGTGGTCCTCTTTAAAGGTGAGATGCGGCGTGACGTGCCGACGCTCGTCAGGATTCACTCGCAATGCCTGACAGGGGACGTCTTCGGATCAACCAAATGCGACTGCGGAAAACAGCTTCATCGCACGATGCAGATGATCGAGCAGGAAGGGCGCGGGGCGATCGTCTACCAGCAACAGGAAGGCCGGGGCATCGGCATCGTCAACAAGATCCGCGCGTACGCGCTACAGGATCAGGGAGCAGACACGGTCGAGGCAAACGAACAGCTCGGTCTGGCTGTTGACTTGCGCGACTATCGGCAGTGCGCGGAGATTCTTTTCGACCTGGGTCTCTGCCAGGTGAAAGTCCTTTCGAACAATCCGCTTAAATTACGTGCGCTTGAAGAGGCAGGACTAAAGATTGTCGAGCGGGTTTCGATCGAGGTTGATGCCACTGAAGACGCGGCTGATTATTTACGAACGAAGAAAGAGAAGCTCGGACACCTGCTCACACTCAGCCACAAGAAGTAACCACAGCC
>CBFGMX010000271.1:0-4410 GCA_965649955.1 uncultured bacterium | reverse complement strand
GGCCTATAGTCGTTTCGCTTATGTCGCAGGTCTGCTCATGTTGTCTCTGTCATTATTGCTGCTGTTATTGCAGCGCGACCGAGATGCCGTGTGCAGGTGTCAGAAGCGGATGAGCTAACCACTAGCAGATTCACGGGAAAACCGGTCGCACTTTCAAAAAGTCGCGACCGGTTTTCTTTTTGTCTGATGGAGTTAATTAAAAAATGGGACTCTCTGTTGTTTTAGAAGGTCACGATAACACCTTCGCGCCGGGAACGGTCGCAGCCTCCGTCGGCGATACGCCGTTGCTTCGTTTAAGCCTGTTCGACGACGAATTGCCGAAAGGCGTCCGGGTTTTTGCTAAGGCTGAATACTTGAACCCAAGCGGATCGGTCAAAGCTCGCGCCGCGCTCTGGATGATGCTCGAGGGCGAAAGAAGCGGAAGACTCAGGCCCGGCAAAACCATTCTTGACGCCACCAGCGGTAACACCGGCATCGCGTACGCCATATTGGCGACCGAGCGCCAGTACCCCGTCACAGTCTGCCTGCCGAAGAACGCAAGCAACCAGCGCAAGAAGATCCTGCGCGATTGGGGCGTCGAGATAATTGAAACGGATCCGATGCTTTCAACCGACGGCGCACAGGCCGTGGCGCGCGAACTCTACGCCTCCAACCCTGAAAAGTATTTCTATCCCGACCAGTACAACAACGAAGCAAACTGGCGCGCTCATTACGAAACGACCGCCAACGAGATCTGGCAACAAACTGATGGCAAAATCACCCACTTCGTCACCGGCTTGGGCACGTCGGGAACGTTCGTCGGCGTCGTGCGGCGTTTGCGCGAACTGAATCCGGCGCTGCGAGCTATCGCCGTCCAGCCCGAATCGCCTTTGCATGGTTTGGAAGGATTGAAACACATGCCCTCGGCTGTTCGTCCCGGCATCTTCGATCCGTCCCTGGTCGATGCGACTCTGGAAGTTTCGACCGAAGATGCGTTATTAATGACGAGCAAACTGGGAATCGAAGAGGCGTTGATTGTCGGTCCGAGCTCAGGCGCAAACGTGCTCGCGGCCCGGCGCGTCGCTCTCTCGTTGCAGGAGCCTGCCGTCGTCGTCACGATCCTCTGCGACGGCGGGGAGCGTTACTGGTAAACGAACGATTTGGTTATTATCCATTAACCATGTCTGACAAAACTGAAGGCCTCGATATAACTACCAGGTTGGTCCATGCAGGCGAGCGCCGCCCGCTGCCCAGCGGGCAGCCCGTTTCCACTCCCATTTACGCGACTTCGACGTTCACTTACGAGTCGATGCAGGAGATCGATCAGGTGTTTGCTGGTGAGCAACCGGGTTACGTGTACACCCGTCACGGCAATCCGACTCTCGCCGCTTTGGAGGAAGCAATGCTCGCGGTGGAAGAAGGTGCGACTGCGTGCGTTTACGCGAGCGGAATGGCGGCACTGCACGCGGCGCTTCTCGCTTCCGATTTAAGGGCCGGATCGACGGTGCTCGCTTCGCAGGACGTTTACGGCGCAACGACCAATTTGCTCTTCACAGTCTTCTCTTCGTTTGGTGTGAAGACCGTCGCCGCTGACTTCAGCGACATCGAACGGCTGCGCGAGAAGGCCCGCGAGGTCAAACCGCAGGTGATGATCGCTGAGACGATCTCGAACCCGTTGCTGAAGATCTGCGACATCGAAGCCTGCGCCGAAATCGCGCGTGAAAACAACGCTCGCCTGATCATCGACAACACGTTTGCGTCGCCGTACCTGTGCCAGCCATTGAAGCTCGGCGCGGACATGGTCGTACACAGCGCTACGAAGTACCTTGGCGGACACGCCGACGCGATGGGCGGCGTTGTCGTTTCCCGGGACGACATGGACAGCAATGCGCTGATCGGTGCGATGAAACTGGTCGGCGGCGTGCTTGGTGTTTGGGACGCGCATACGATCCTTCGCGGCTTGAAGACGCTGGCATTGCGAATGGAACGTCAATGTGGAAACGCTCGCCGGTTGGCGGAGCACCTGATCGGTAACAATCGTCTCGCGCGCGTTTACTATCCGGCGTTGACGCCTGAAGCGAATATCGAGTTGACCAGCCGAATACTGCGCGCGCCGTACGGCGGCGCACTGGTTTCCATCGAACTGGGGGATCAGACGCGCGAAGCAGCGTTTCGGTTTATGGACGCGTTGAAGTTGTGCGTGCGTTCGACGAGTTTGGGAGACGTTTTTACAAGCGTGCTTCATGCCGCCAGCGCGTCGCATCGCGATTTGACACCTGCGAGGCGCGCGGAACTGGGCATCAGCGAGGGGTTGGTGCGCATCTCGGTTGGCATCGAGAGTATCGACGACATTATCGCCGACGTCGAACAAGCGCTATGATCAGAGTCCCGGAAAAACAGTTGGCGGAGATTCGCGAACACGGCGTGAGCGATTATCCGTACGAGTGTTGCGGACTGTTGCTTGGCCGGTTTAGCGAGGGCGGGAAAGTAGTCGCGGAGACGTATCCGATTTCGAATGCGCGCGAGGAGAGTGCGAAGCGCAACCGGTTTCTGATCACGCCGGAAGAGTTAATGCGCGGTGAACGATACGCGCGGAGCCGCGATCTCGAGGTGGTCGGGTTTTATCACTCGCATCCGGATTCACCGGCGGTGCCGTCGACCTACGATCTCGAGCATGCATGGCCCACCTATTCATACATCATCGTCTCTACCCGTCCCGGCGAGGCCACAGATCTGTTTTCGTGGGAGCAGGAGGCGGACCGTTCGCGGTTTAATTCCGAGGCAGTGGAGATAGTTCTAGGTTAGAAGAGGGTTCCCGCAAAGGCGCAAAGGCGTAAAGGTAAAGGCGCAAAGGAAAAGGCAACAGGGCAAAGGGAAAGGCAAGGGTTAGAGAGAGCGTTGATGGTAATTCGAAGATTTCTCTTTGCGTCTTTGCGCCTTTGCGTGAACAAAAACGAACACAAGTACGAGTTAAACCACAAGTACGAGGTAAACCATGTCAGTAACCATCACGATACCAGCGCCGTTGCGGCAGTTCGCGGGGGGCCAGTCGCAGATCGTCGTCGAAGCGAAGACGGCCGGCGAAGCGCTGGATTCGCTCACGTCCACTCACACGGCCCTGCGCCGGCATCTCTTCAACGATCAAAACGTGCTGCGCAACTTCGTCAACGTCTACCTGAACGACGAAGACATTCGTCACGCTTCCGGTCCCAGCACGCCCGTGAAAGACGGCGACACGATCATGATCGTTCCTTCCATCGCGGGCGGCTCTGTGGTCGAGTCGGAAGTGGCTCAGGAACTGCCCGAGCTTTCAAATGAAGAGATCATGCGTTACAGCCGTCATCTGATCATGCCGGAAGTCGGCATGCACGGACAGAAGAAGCTGAAAGCGTCGAGCGTGTTGATGATCGGTACGGGCGGACTCGGCGCTCCTGTCGGAATGTACCTCGCAGCGGCAGGCGTCGGGCGGATCGGGATCGTCGACTTCGACGTGGTGGAGGAGTCGAACCTGCAACGGCAGATCATTCACGGCACGAAGGACCTGGGACGGCGGAAGATCGAGTCGGCACGCGATCGCTTGCGCGACATCAATCCGCACATCGAGATAGAAACGCACGAGACGCAGTTGACCAGTCGCAACGCGATGCGGTTGTTCAGAAACTACGACATCATCGTCGACGGCACGGATAACTTTCCCACACGCTATCTGGTAAACGATGCCTGCGTTTTGAGTGGAAAGCCGAACGTTTATGGATCGATCTTCAGGTTCGAAGGTCAGGCCAGCGTGTTCTGGGCGGAAAAGGGCGCGTGCTATCGCTGCTTGTATCCGGAACCGCCGCCGCCGGGACTCGTTCCGTCGTGCGCAGAGGGCGGCGTGCTCGGCGTGTTACCGGGAATCGTCGGAGCGATCCAGGCAAACGAGACGATCAAGATCATTCTCGGTGCGGAAGACCTGCTGATCAATCGCCTGTTGCTGTTTGATGCATGGACCATGAAGTTTCGGGAGTTCAAACTGCGGAAGGATCCGAAGTGCCCGGTGTGCGGTGAGAACCCGACAGTGAAGAAGCTGATCGACTACGAGGAGTTTTGCGGCATGGCGGCCCACCAGGCGCCGATTTCCGACAGCAAGCTCGAAGAGATCTCCGCGACGGAATTGAACGCGCGTCGTTTGCGTGGTGATGCGTTGCAGATCATCGACGTGCGCGAGCCGCACGAATTCGAGATCGCGCGCATTCCGGGAACCAAACTGATCCCGCTCGGCCACGTCGTCGGACGAATGAACGAGATCAACCAGGACGTCGAAACGATTGTTCACTGCAAGGGCGGGGTTAGAAGTGCGAAAGCTATCGCCGCTTTGAAACGCGCCGGTTTTCAGGGCCGTTTGATCAACCTCAAGGGTGGAATCACGGCATGGTCTGAAGACGTCGATCC
>CBFGMX010000270.1:0-4432 GCA_965649955.1 uncultured bacterium | reverse complement strand
GCCCCGGGGCTAACAACCTGTGTTTGTTGGAGAGTATCGATGCCGCGAAAGAAAAGATCTGAATTGCTGGAGACGTTTTCCCATCAGGCCACCAGGGCCACCGGCACCTCTTACGCCTTTCTGCTGGCGGTGGCGGCGATCGTGATCTGGGCCATCACCGGACCTCTTTTTAATTTTTCAAATACCTGGCAACTGGTTATCAACACAGGCACGACAATCGTTACTTTTCTGATGGTATTCCTGATTCAGCGAGCACAGAACAAAGACGCCGTTGCCATACATCTAAAGTTGAACGAGATCGTCGCCGCGATGGAGGGTGCTAGTAATCGTCTTATCGACGTCGAAGATTTGAGTGAAGCTGACATCGCGGCGCTGCGGAACTACTACAAGGAACTGATCGAACTGGCAAGGAAAGACGAGAACCTCACCATGACGCACTCGATCGAAGAAGCCAGATCAAGCCACGGAAGAAAGTACAAAAGAAAAAAGGTGAGTTAACGAGCGCGGACCGAAGCCTGGTCCAGGTTATGGTTTCTTAACGCCAGTTGCGGGAAGCCGTACTGCCGGAGTCTTCGGACCTGTCACCGGACCTGGTCTGCGAGCGAGGCGGCCCGTGCGCGTTAACGCGATCCGCTTTTCGGAGCTTGAAGGTTGGTTCAACGTAACCTTGATCGTGCGGTAAGTTCCGTCCGGTGTTTTGTTCGTCGGGTTGTAGGCGATCACGTACTGCGTACGGAGATCCCGGATGATTTCGTTGGCGATAGCAGGCAGTTCCGAAAGCGACTCCGGAAAGAACGCCCGCCCACCTGTTTGCTCGGCGAGTTTGTTGATCAAGTTGACGGCTTTCTCACGCGGGCTCTTGCGAATGAAACCTGCTTCTTTGTCCAATTCGTTAACGAAGCCGATAACGAAGATCTGCACGTCTTCTTCGCGCAGTCGCGCAAACAGTTGTTCCTGATTGTAAAAGCTGTTGCGATCCTCGCCGTCCGTGATGACGATCAGCGCCCGACGCCGGCGGTCGGTGTCGTCACCTTTCCGGTATTCGGCAACGTGCTCGGCCGAGAGATAAACGGCATCGACAATCGCTGACTGGCCGCCTTCGACGTACATGTTGTCGAGAGCGTCCATCAGCAATTCCTTGTTCGCGGTGAAGTCCTGGACCGTTTCCGTGTTATCGCGACCTACGAACCGCACAAGAAACGTTTCATCGCCCGGTTTGTTGCTGTTGATGATGCTCTTACCCGCTTCGATGACGGTCGGCAGTTGCGAACGCAACGAACCCGAAGTGTCAACGGCAAGACCGTAGCTGATGGGCACTTCCTCGCGTGAAAAGTATTCGATTGGTTGAGGTACGCCGTCCTCGAACACATGAAAGTCGGTCTGGGGCACGTTGTTAATGGGCCGGTTGTTTCGATCGATCACACGCACGTGAAGTTGGACCAGGTCGGCGTTGATGCTGATAGTGCTTTCGGGGTCGATTTCCTCGGGTGGAGTCGGCGTTGGCGTGGGTTTTAGTTTCGGAACCGGTGGTGGTTCACCAAGATTCGGCGCGATGACGGGCCGCTGTGGTGTTGGAGTCGAGGTCGGGCTGGGACTCGCGGCAGGTTTTGCCGTAGCCGGGGTCGTGCTTCGGGGACGATCCTGACCTTCGACGGACGAACCGAACATGAAGGCACAAACAGCCAGTATCCCAACCATGAACACGATTGTTCGTCGCACGTTCAGCTTTCTAACCAACCCCCAAACTCCTTCTAACACCGGCCGAACAGTCTAGCCGATTTCGCAACCATGCACACGAAACGCTCCTCGGACCCGGAATCGGGACGGGAGCGTCAATAGAACGTTATCGACCCACAAGCGGGCGATGCTGGGGCAACCAGCGTCGCAATTGAGATGCGGCCACTAGACGCACACGTAAACAGATGCAAGGGAACCAATTCCGCGTTGCCGGGGGACTCGCGGGAAGAATCAGCGGGCGCCCGCCGTGGCGTAGTATCCTTCCTTGGAACGAACAAACAGGCGCGGCAGACCGCGTGGCGGCGTCACTTTCACCTTTACGCGGTGCCACTTGCCGTCGTTTACAAACGACTCGGGTTTGTAGCCGATGGAATACTGGTGTCGCAGTTCCAGGGCAATCTGTTCGAATATATCGTCCATTTCGGCGGCCGACCGCGGGAAGAACGCCTTCCCACCCGACACGCCCGATAACTCATCCAGAATTCCCTGTCCTTCCATCCCGAGGGAACTGCCGGCGTCGCTGCCGCTCAAAATGCCGATGGCGTAGAGGGTTACGTCGGATTCTTTCAGAAGCTTCCGGAGTTCGTTGAACGTGTAGCGGGAGTCGTTGTCCTGGCCGTCACTGATCAAGAGGAGCGCGCGTTTGGGGTGTGCTCCACGTTGCACTTTTTCCACGCCCAGATAGCACGCGTCGTACAGTGCCGTTTGGCTCTTGGTCTCGACGAAGGTCAGCTTGTTGAGAATCGAGTCGCCGTCGCGGGTCTTATCGAGCAATAGCTGAGCGCGCGAATTGAAGGCAATCAGGAAATACTCGTCTGAATCGTGACTCGTTTGAATGAACTTTGCCAGTGCGTCGCGGGCGCGTTTCACTTTATCGCCGCTCATCGAGCCGGAAACGTCGAAGATGACCCCTACTGACACTGGCGAATCGTCGTCGCTGAAAAACGTGATCTCCTGCTGTTGTTTATTGTCAAAAACGGCGAAGGCGGACTTGCTCAGGCCCGAAACGTAGCGACCGTAGGTGTCGGTTACGGTGACGGTCAGCGTGATCAAGTCGGTATTGGTGATCAGCGACCGGTCGTCGAGCTCGGTGCCGAGCTTTGGCGTCGGCGTTGAAGCCGCGGGCGGCTGGGTCGAAGCGGCTATGGCCGGCTTTTTTTCGTCTCCCGGCGTTGGCTTTTGCGCAGCAGCAGGTTCCTGGCTGTTTACTACCAGTGTGAAAACACACGTCACCGCGAACAGCGACAAGGAAGCTGCTGTCAACTTGGTGGCGTAACGAGTCGGAAAATACATGTCACCCCCGGTTACATGCGGCGATTTAATTTTAATACCGGTCAGGGTCTAGTAGGGAACGTCGTCAACACAGATGCTCGATAGGGAACGAGTGATGCCCGTACTAACGATCGGGGCGTGAAATGTTTGCGGGGAGACGGCCGCGCGCGTTTCATTAATCGGTGTTGGCGAGGCCATTCTAGGACATCCGTGTTCCCTTGTAAACGCTTTAGCGAAGACGCCTATCGAGGCAGTTTTTATAACTTTGTTCCCGTAAGCGGGAGACACACGATGAACGTGATTCACCCACTGGGAACACGGATTTAAGGTGGTTGGACCGTGAGCTAGGCTGGTTCTCCTTCGACAATGCTGGGGGGTAAGCCGGTGGGAATTACTCGCAGAAATCTGAAGCCGGCGGCGGCCAGAAGTTCATCAAACTCCTTTGCCGTTCTCTCTTTTCCGCCCGTCATCACCATCATGTTCAGATCGAAAAACTTCGAAAAATCAGGCTCGTCGCCTTCGGGAACAACGGAGTCGACAATGATCACTCGGCCATCAGCGGGCATCTGACTGCGGCAGTTCCGGAGGAGGCGAATCGCGCGTTCGTCGTCCCAGTCGTGAATGATCCACTTCATAATGTAGGCGTCGCCACCACCCGGCACCGCTTTGAAGAAATCCCCGGCGATCGTTGCGCAACGGTCCGCGATACCGGACGCTTGCAGCTTCGGACGCGCACCTGAAATGACTTGCTCAGCGTCGAACAGAACACCAAACGCCTGCGGATTCGCTTTTAGAATCGAGGTAATCAGCGCGCCGTGGCCGCCACCCACGTCCACGACTTTGTTGAAGCGCGAGAAGTCATACAAGGACGTGATTTTTTCGTTTACGACGCCGGTCATTCCGCTCATCGAATCGTTGAAGACGGCGGCGTCTTCGGGGTTTTGTTGAAAGTACTTCCAGATGTCGACGCCGAAATGGTTGTCGAAAGCGATCTCGCCAGTTTTGACGCTGTGCATCAAGTTGCCCCAGGCGGGATAGTGCTCCTGGCCCAGTTCGGAAACGACAAACCAGCGCATTGACCCGGGTGCATCAGTCACGAGAAGCTCCGAAAGAGGAGTCAAGCCAAACCGCCGGTCCTTGTGCGAAGCGAGCATGCCGACGCTCGCGAGCGCGCGGAGTACTCGATAAAGTGATGGCGCGTGCGTACCGGTTGATTCCGCCAGTTCTTCGGCAGATTTTGGGCCTGATTTAAGCAGGTCGGCGACGCCGAGCCTGGCGATGATGAAAACTGCGCGCGATGTCCAGAAGTTGGTGATTATCTGGAGCATCTGGGCAGGCGCCGGTATTTGATTGTCTTGAACTGCTGGTGCGGTCACAACCTGATCTCCTGGTTTTTCGTGGTCATACATGCCATTTAAGAACG
>CBFGMX010000269.1:0-4582 GCA_965649955.1 uncultured bacterium | reverse complement strand
GTTGGATTGGAGGGTCGTGTGTTAAATGGCATGGCCTTCACCCTCTATGGCGGTCGTGCCACCTGGGACCATGCAGGAAAAGCCAGCTCAATGAGTGCGCGTTCGACGTTCGGATGGTTCGATTGGGTGACGTCGCCGTTGCAAAGCATATTCTAGTGAGTGAAAGCAGGAAGGCGCGGTGATATCAACCGCCGGAAATGCATGACGGCTAGTGTGTGATGCAGCCGACTGTTACGAATAGCCTTGCCTCACAAGTCCTTTTTGCAGCGGCTGTGCCGATGGGATCCACTTTTGGGTCAAAGCCGTTACGAATGCTTCGGCTCTTTCAATACGCAACGCACGGTGTCACGCGCAATCAGCAGTTCTTCATCCGTCGGAATGACGTAAACCGCCGGGCGAGATCCTTCCTTGCTGATCAACCCTTCACGGCCGCCGGTGTGCGATTGATTTAGTTCTTCGTTAAGTTCAATGCCAATCCATTGGAGGCCATCACAGATGCGCGCCCGCACCTCCGGAGAGTTCTCGCCAATCCCGCCTGCAAAAACGACTGCATCCGCGCCGTTCATCGCCGCGAGGTATGCGCCGATGTATTTCCGCGCACGATAACAAAAGATTTCGATCGCGAGCTCGCTACGCCGATCGTTCTCTTCGCGCGCTTCTGCCAGCAACTCGCGCATATCGCTCGTAAGACCTGAAATTCCCAACAAGCCGGAGTGTTTGTTCATCAGGGTTTCGATCTCTCGCGTTGACAACCCTTCTTTCGCCGCGATGAATTCGATAATGGCCGGATCGAGATCCCCTGACCGTGTACCCATGACGAGTCCTTCGAGCGGCGTCAGGCCCATCGAAGTGTCAATGGAGTTTCCGGCACTGATCGCCGTTGCCGAACAGCCATTGCCCAGGTGGAGCGTGATTATGTTCGTTGCCTCGCGCGCGATGTTGCGCATGACTCGATAACGGTAAGCGACATAACGATGAGAGATGCCGTGAAAGCCATAACGACGCAATCGGTAGCGCCGGTAGAGCTGATACGGTAAAGCGTAGAGGAACGCATGATCCGGCAACGTCTGATGAAATGCTGTATCAAAGACAGCAACCTGAGGCAGTCCGGCGCCAAATAACTTGTGCGTCGCGGAGATGCCTGTCAGGTTTGCCGGATTGTGTAACGGCGCCAGTTCTATGCAGTCTTCGACAGCCTTGACGACTTCATCCGTAATCAACACAGAATTTTTGAAGCGCTCGCCGCCATGAACAACACGATGGCCAACGGCCTGAATATCTCCGATGCTTTTGATCTCTTCAATGCCCGACTCCGGCGAGGCGGCCCAGCGCGCGATGAAGTCGACTGCGGCATTGATGTCACGAAGCGAGGCAGTTGACCTTTGCGTGTCATGGCCTTCGACCTGAAGGCGAATAATCGCTTCGCCTCCGATGCGTTCGATCGTTCCTTTCGCCAAACGCCGGTCAGCGTTTTGCGCAATGAGATCGAGGTCAGTCGCGATCAATTGAAACTTTACGCTTGAACTGCCACAGTTAAGAACAAGTACATTCATTGATTTATCCAGTCGCGACTTCACGGTCGGCGCTCCCAAGAGCGTCATGGACGATCTCCTGAGCCTCGCTCACGATCTCCTGCAAATGAGCCTCATCGCGAAAACTCTCTGCGTAGATCTTATAGATGTTTTCGGTGCCTGAGGGCCGTGCGGCAAACCAGCCACTCTCGGCCACAACCTTCAGACCACCGATCGATGCTCCGTTACCCGGGGCACTGGTTAGCCGGGCAGTGATCGGTTCGCCGGCCAGACTCGATGCGCGAACAGATTCTGGCGCCAGGGCGCCCAATTTCGCTTTCTGCTCCCGCGAGGCAGGCTGGTCAATCCGCGTGTAATAGGGTCGCCCAAACTCAGAAACCAACTCTGAAAAATGTTCGCTGGGATCTTTCTCGGTACGCGCAGTAATCTCCGCGGCAAGCAGATCCATGATCAAGCCGTCTTTATCGGTCGTCCAGACGGTGCCGTCGCGTCGAAGGAAACTTGCGCCCGCACTCTCTTCACCGCCGAAGCAAACCGAGCCGTCGAGGAGACCAGGCACGAACCACTTGAAACCGACCGGTGTTTCCCAAAGCCGGCGGCCAAGTCTTTGCACAACGCGATCGATCATCTGGCTGCTGACGAGTGTTTTCCCGACTGCGGCCTGCGCCGGCCACTCCGGCCGGTGCGTCAGCAGATATCGTATGGCCACCGAAAGATAGTGATTTGGATTCATCAATCCTGAACTGGTGACAATCCCGTGTCGATCCGCATCCACGTCGTTGGCAAAAGCCACCCGATATTGGTCCTTCAACTTCACAAGGCCGGCCATCGCATAAGGACTCGATGGGTCCATCCGGATCTTCCCGTCGTGATCTACTGTCATGAATGAAAACGTTGGATCGATCACGGGATTGACGATCGCGATATTCAGTTTGTAGGCCGCGTTGATCGGTTCCCAATAAGGGAGGCCGGCGCCTCCTAGTGGATCGACGGCGAGACTGAGGCCGGCCGTGCGGATCGCTTCCATGTCAACGATGCTACTCAGGTCATTGACGTATGGATGAACAAGATCTTCCTCGTGTGTTGTTGCTGCTTTGAGCGCACGCTCGGGTGGGACGCGCTTTACTGAAACGTTTGCCGCTCGTAGCAGGTCGTTGGCTCGATTCTCAATCCAAGTGGTAGTGACAGTGTCGGCTGGTCCACCATGCGGCGGATTGTATTTGAAACCGCCATCCTCCGGCGGATTGTGGGAAGGCGTGACGACGATGCCGTCAGCCAAATTCGTATTGCGGTCGCGATTGTAAACAAGAATTGCCCGCGAGATGACCGGCGTGGGAGTGACGACGTCGTTTTGCTGAATTACCGTCTCAACTTCATTGGCCGCCAACACCTCGAGTGCCGTGATTTGCGCCGGACCGGAAAGCGCGTGCGTGTCTTTCCCCAGATACAGCGGACCCGTAGTACCCTGCATTCGCCGGTAGTCGCAGATGGCCTGTGTGATCGCGAGAATATGAGATTCGTTGAAGGAAGCTCGCAATGATGAGCCTCGGTGTCCGCTCGTGCCGAAGTGAACTAATTGATTTACATCTTCGACATCAGGGCGCGTATCAAAATAGGCCCGCTCAAGCTTGGTTACATCTACCAGCATTTCTGGCGGAGCAGGTTTGCCTGCAAGTGGTGAAAGGGTTTCCATAGACTTGTGTCACTCCCTCAGGACCAGCATTGTATGTGGCATCTCCGACAGGGCAAACCTCACCTTTCGCGGCGCTGGAGTTCATGTAATCGATTTGGATCAGAAAGGTCGCAAGGCCGGGGCGTACGCCGCACGAGTTCCCGTCGCACGGGAAGAGGTCACTTTCAAAAACGGTGACGTCACGCTCGCTGCTACGCTGTCGGTCCCCGCTTCGAAGGGAAAGCATCCCGCCATCGTGTTTACGCATGGTCGTGGCCCGCGCCGCCGCGGCTCCTTCTTAGGCGGCGGTAAATGAATCTCCGGCGCGGGAAAACTTTGCCCCAAAGTCGCTTACTCTGCTTGCCCTCTGTGCAATCTCCGTGGTCTCTGTCCCTTTGTGGTTTTTTTCAACAAGTGGTGAACCACGGAGACACGTAGGACACCGAGGTAGCAAAGTGAAGAACGTGTCTGCCACTTTTAGGCCAAAGCCGCGCGGGCAACGTCAACTCTTTCTCGCGTTTACTTGCGGGCGGTCGCAGCGACGATGCCCTGCTCACTCGTCAATTGGCCATTTTCCACAAACTTCTGCCACCTCGCGACGACGTCACGCTCCAGCGCGGCGCGGCTTTCGGCATCCGCCTGCGCCACCGCCATCGACATCGGGGTGCTTTGCACGTACTGCCAGAGAAACTCCGCCGGCGGCGGTAGACGCAGCGTCATGGTACGCGGCTGAACGTCTATGTTATGGAAACCCGCATCTCCGATAAGGTTTCGAATCTCATCGGGATCATGTAGCGAGAAGACATGGTGCACAAATCCGGCCAACTCCGGGTTGATGTGACGCGCAAGCGCCTCGGCCATGATAGTGAAAAAGGGCGTGATGGGTCCGGGCATGTTAATGGCCAGGCGACCACCAGGAGCAAGGACACGCCGCATCTCGCGAAGTGCGGCACCTTTGTCCGGCACAAACTGAAGTCCCATCTGACATGTCACGACGTCAAATGCCTCATCGGGCAGCGGCATGGCCTCGGCACTCGCCTCGTGCCAATCGATCGAGACACCGGGCGGCGCGACGGACTGGGCCACCGCCAGCATGCCGGGATTGATGTCGAGTCCGGCGACCTTCCCTGTTGGGCCGACACGCTCTGCCGCGAGCCGCGTCACGACGCCGGTCCCGCAAGCGACATCCAGCACGCGCTCGCCCGGACGAAGCGCGGCGATGTCGATGAGATCTGCCGCCACCAGTGCGCCAATGGCAGGGACGAAATAACGCTCGTAGTTTTCCGCCGCACTGCCGCCGTATGCTCTGCCATAGTGTTGCTGCGACATTGTCGTTACCTCCTCAACTTGCGATTCGCTCTGAGCTCTCGCTCTTCGT
>CBFGMX010000268.1:0-4611 GCA_965649955.1 uncultured bacterium | reverse complement strand
GGCTCTTCTTTTGTGCCTTTTTGTGGCTCAATGCGCGCCACGATCTTCGGCAAACTCGCCAATACCGTGTCGCCCACAATCTTCATACTCTGCGCTGAAATCTTGTCGATCGTATCGTCGGCCTTGTGCCAGTGCGGATAAGTTGCTAGTTGGATGATATCGACTGCGTCTATTCCGGCGCGAATAAACGGTTCATGATCGTCGCCGCCGACTCCCTCTTCCCGATCGACGAAAATCTTTCCGTGGCCCAGCTCACGTGCTGTTTCCCAGACGAGGTCTTGTAGCCAGCGAATGCTGGTGGAATCGCGCCCCAGCTCGAGTTTTTTGTAACCGATCATGTCGAGCAGGATCAGCGCAAACGTATTCTCAACCTCGTTCTTGGCTGTTAACTGTGAAACGTAGTGGCGGCTGCCGTACGTGTTGTCGGGGTTGTCCTCATTGCCGCAGTCGCTCCATCCTTCACAAAAAGCCTCTTCGCCGTCGAAGAAAACGAGTTTGATGGTGACCTTCGGTTTATCGCGCAAACTGCCGAGGACACGCCCGATCTCGAGTACCGTTCCCACCGATGCGGCCGGATCGTTGGCGCCGACAAACTGCATGTCCTTATAAAACTTCGTGTCGTAATGACTGGCGATCAGAATCGCGGTCTTCGTTTCACCGGGAAGTTCGCCGGTGACGTTCGCCATTTTCTTCTCACCCTGCGGCGTTTTGGCCGTGAACTCGTCGACGGCGACGGTCAGGCCGTAAGACTTCAATTGCTCGACGATGTATGCACGCGTTTTTTCGAGTTGTGGACTACCCGGTGGCCGTGGTCCAAATTCGATCTGCTTGCGAACGTGGTCCAGCGCGCGTTCGCCGTTGAAGGCGGTCGGGATTGGGGACAAACGCGCAGCCGGCGCCGGGTCTGTTGAAATACCGATGCGCGGTTGTCGCGGTGGTTTTTGGTTCTTGGGACAGGCCGCGAACAGCAGCGGCACGAAGACAACCAGAAGCGCACTGCACGCACGACTAAGAATAGTTCTGTGCCGGGAACAATCGCGGGACTTGCCGTGGGTCATTTAGCGTGATTACTTCTTTTTTGCGCGCGTCTTGCTCAGGATCGCGTCCATAGTCTTTGCGCCGAAAGCAAGCGGTTTTTCGATCGCTGAGTCGAAAGCTTCCGACATCGTGATGGCTTCGAGTTGCACGAGCGTCGCGAGTTTTTGACTCAGTGGTAACGCGCCGAACTCTTTCCGCAACTCCGCCGGCGTGTCGCGATGAGGGGCGTTTCCGAGTTTGCGGGCGCTTGCCATGACTACGACTTCGCCGGGGTACTCGAGTTTCACCTGGCAAGCCAGGCGAAGCGACTGGTCCAGATCTTCGACCGCGAGTTGTTTTTGTTCCGCGGCGCTGGGAGCGGAGAGCAGGTTGGAGCCCGTCTTCACTGAGACGAGACACTCAGGACATTCGCCTTTGCCGATCGTACAACCGGTTCCCAAAGAGACGCCCATACGTCGCGCGGCGTCGATGAGATAAGTTCCTTCCGCAACGACTCCGCTCAGTCCCGAAGGTTCAAACGTGATCGAAACACTCATCTCAATACCCCCATGTTTGGCAGTGCTGTCTGCTGGTGAAATTACACCTTTAGTTGAGTCAAAGGCAAAGGGAGTTGTTTCGGAGATAGTGTCCTGCCTGTTTCGGACGTAAATCCGTGTCCTGAAATGTGACTAATCGCGTTCTGCGTGGTCTTTGGTGGGTTAGGACGCCTGCGACTGCGCGTTTTGCTTGATCGCGCGCCGGCATTCGGCGCAGATACCGATAATTCGGAGGAGGTGCTGTGTGATCTGGAAGCGGTGCTTGGCGGCCATCGCATCTTGGATGGCTTCGAGTTCGGCCGAGAAGAATTCGATAATCTTGCCGCACTCGGAACAGATCATGTGATCGTGATGCTGGTGTTTGTAGTTGTGTTCGTAGTGGGTGCGCCCGTCGCCGAACCGCACTTCGCGCGCGAGACCCGCTTCGGTGAGTAGTTTTAGGGTGCGATAGACAGTGGTTTGTCCGACGCCCGGGTCCTCTTTTTGCACGAGACGGTAGAGATCTTCGTTTGAGAGATGTTCCTCGGTGCGTAGAAAAACATCGAGAATCAGGTCACGCTGGGAGGTGCGTTTAAGTCCCTTCTTCTGAATGTGTTTGAGGAAGACTTCCTGCTCCTCCGACTTTGTCTCCACGGTCGCCATTAGTGGGAGATTTTAACATTCGGGGTGAGGGTGCGGAAAGAGTGGGGTTGTTGACGGCCTGCCGATCACGGTCTTAGCCTTATTTCTTATAAACAGCAATTCCCCAAAAATTAATGTCGGGCGGCAGGCTGTTCCAGTGGTCGAACGCGTGCGAATCATCGGACTTGTATCGCAACTTGTAGTTTCCGGCAGGCAGAGTGATTACTACGTCAACTTTTCTGTTCTTACCCGCACCACCTGCATGTGCAGTCTTCGCCTCTTGCATCTCCCACACACGTGACCCTTTGTCGACGTCTTCGATCCACCCGTAATCAAACATCTCACCAGCCTGTCCTTCGCCAATGGCGAAAATACGCACGTCCTGATTACTCGCGAGACTAAACGCCACACTCTTATCTTCGTTGTCCAGCACCTGGACGATCTGCGCAACCACTGACAGCTTCATCAGATCATCGGGCATCGGCTTGGAATAGAGCTCCCCATACAATTTCATCAACTGCGAGGCATCGGTTGTGCGCCCCACAGTTTGATAAATCCGGAACTTTGTGACCAGGTCTGTGCGGTAGACATCGGCATACGGTTTGGTTGCTTTCGCGGTGAGCTGATTTTTCAATTCTGTAACCGGAGCGTTCCAACTAATATCGGGAATGCTCTCTCCGAACTTCGCCGGGAAGATGAACGTCTTTAAAAAGGCCAGGCCTACCGGAGAGGTTAGCGGATCACCCGAGCCGAGATCCGTAGGACGACTGAGATTGTCAGAGTTCGCCATGATGATGAACGTGATGTTCTGTTCGGGCACTTTCAAAATAAATGAAGAGTTGCCGGTCCAGTAGCCATAATGCCAGAACAGCTTCGTCCCTTTGTAGTTCGTTGTAAACCAACCCAATCCGTAAGGAAGCGACTCACCCTTGGTTGAGACAGCCGGCGTGAAAGCGAGTTGTTGAGTTTCTTTCGTTAGAAACTTGTTCTGATCGATCGCAATGTCATACTTTGCCATGTCGAGAACTGTTGAGATCAATCCAGCGGAAGTGCTGAAGCCCTGCGGGTAACTGATTTTCGTGATTTTAAATTCGCGATCAAGTGCATACGGTTGAGCCAGCATCTTTAAGACCGTATCGAATCTTTGCTGGTGCTTTTCCGTAATCATCGCTCTCCCCAATGGCGACTGGTGCGCATGAACCAGCTTCCAGGCGCCGTCTTGTTTGTTCCAGAAGTATGAACTCCTCCATGGACCTTCGGTGCGCAGCGGTCCATTGGGAGGCGTGATGGTTGTGCGCACAAAAAAGGTTGTGACGGCGCTTTCGCCGTAAACTGCCGCCTCGAGGTTGTTGACCTCCATCTTCACTTTGAACCCAGCCCGGAATGCTCCCCTTAGCTCCGCCACATCGATAAAACGAGTTAGAAAACCACCCTCGCCGGCAAAGCGGTTTTCCTGTGGCCCGAGACGCTTCTGAATCTGGTCTACGTCGCCCGAATTGAAGCCTGCAACGATATCCATAAGTGCGGCTTTCACTTCCGCCTCTGCCGCCTGGCCTGTTGCGTTTGGTGATTTCGTGCTGACAATCGTCGGCACGTTCGGCGCCGTCTCATTCATGCCGAGAGGATCGAGAATGTTTGCAATTAAAAGTTCGGCGAATGATTTGCCGGTCGCCCTCTCAACCACCTTATCCAGTTCTGCAAAGCGATTGCCGTTATAGCGGTACCGCTCGCCGGGATTTCCTTCGGATGTGTGGGATAGCAAGTGGCGCACTCTAATGACATCACCGCTGTCAAGCATGATGCCGTACTTTGAAACAGGATCGTCCAGCTTGATCTTACCGTCCTGGACCAACTGCATCAGGATCGTAGACGCAAACGTTTTGGTCAGCGAAGCGAGGTGGTAGGCGGTATGTTGAGTTGCGGGGATCTTATTCTCAACATCTGCATAACCGAATCCCTTGGCCCAAATCACTTTTTGATCTTTCACAATTGCAGCGGAGTAAGCCGGTATCCGCAGCTCTTCTCGCAGACCTTCGAGTCGTGTTTCAAAGCGGGTAATCCGTGTCGATTCGGATGGCTGCTCCATTTGGTCGGTCGCATGCGCACGTGTAGTCCCGCCAAATAAAGTCTGCGCCAGGGCGGTCCCTATCATAATGAGTGCGACTAGGACTGAAGCTTTGAACTTCATAACGATCTCTTTCCCCCTGCTGAGTGTGACTGTGCCTTAGAAACGACCGTACAACGAACGATGGGCGGCTTCCAAAGATGCCGTACTCAGAAAACACCGCGGCCGAGAGTTTCGTGTAACCGAATTCGCACACATCAGCATTCGACGTGACGAAACAGTTTCTGGCTAAATCGCTTCTTCTGTGACTCGATCGCTCTTACTCATCGTGCTTGCATTCGCCTCCGTGTA
>CBFGMX010000267.1:0-4632 GCA_965649955.1 uncultured bacterium | reverse complement strand
GCGATGAAGTTGACCTGGCCAAAAGTCTTGCCGTTGACCAGTACCTGGGTCGGCGAGACCATGACGGCTTCCGCGACTTCCGGATTGGAGATCGAGAAGCGGCCGATGGACCGGTCAAAGTTGATCACGCGCGATTGGCCCACGAGCACGTTGATCGGGATGCTTTCCTTGGAGGCGCTGCTGAACGAGGCGTCGTAGGAAGTCTCCTGAGCACGTACGCTCATTGACAACCCAACAGCGAGAGTAATGACTGTCGCCAGCAACAGTTGGATGACGAAGTCTCTGAGCGAGTAATGTTTGAGCATGTTCTGAATCTCCTTGAAAACTGACGATGTCGCATTCGGAATCGATGTCTGACCTGCGTTCATAGTTCAGGCCACCTCCTGGGCCGTTTGAGTTCTCAGCCGGCCTTTACGGAAAATCGACGTTCCGCTTCTTCGCCCCTTCGATCACTTCCACGCTCGGACGAGCGGGCGCCGGCGGCGGGGCTGTGCTGATCTTTGCGGCGTTATTCGTGGCCGACACGCGCGGGCGTGGACGTCTCGCAACCGGTGTTGTCGCCGGCTTCTTGTCTTTGTTTCCCAGACCCGGCTCAGGCACGGGCATGGCGCGCTCTCCGGAAAGGAGTGAGCTCTTGTTTGCGCCCGGCGTGACCTCGTCGCCCTGGTCCACCGAGTTGCGCATTACTAACTGGAGACGGCCTTCGCTGGAGGCGAGGGCCAGCTTTTCCGCTTGCTCCGGCGTAACCTGAAGCGTAACGGCACGGACAGCGCGTTCGACTTCGCGATCGTTCTTGGGTCTATCGATGTTCTGACCGCTCGCGAGCACCTTGATATTTTGGAGTACGATCTTCGAGACCATCTCCTGCTGACCCGTGGCTTTCGGCGGCTGCGTGACGACTACAATGTCAACGAGGGTTCCCGGCATGATGAAGCCGGAGACGCCCACCACTTCGTCGACCTTCACGGTCATCGCGCGAAAACCATCCGGAATGACTGACGACAGGCCGGCGGCGGTGCCGACGGGTGCGAGGCGGCTTTCAGTCACCGGTTCTTTCGCCGCGATGCGCACGACAGCCACGCGATCGATCAGCTTGTCCGCCGTGGCGAAAGCGCCTTCCGGAGTTACGTTACGCGGGAACTGGGCCACCGTGAGTTGTTCGGCGATG
The DNA here is from genome assembly GCA_965649955.1 of uncultured bacterium. Classification (GTDB taxonomy): domain Bacteria; phylum Acidobacteriota; class Blastocatellia; order Pyrinomonadales; family Pyrinomonadaceae; genus PSRF01. Next base: position 3,464 of record CBFGMX010000267.1, on the reverse strand, counting down.
ATACGTGAGCCGACCGGAATCTCTACCTTGGCTACCACAACTTGATTGAGATTCTTAGTGTAGGACTGCGCTCTGGCGAGATACTGGCTGACAGAAACGGCAGCGACCAAGCCAAAAGCTACGGCCGCTAGTAACGCGATGATCAGTCGTTTATTCCGCATAATGATTATCTCCATTCAAAACTTGTTACCGCCTGGTTGAACCACAAGCCGCAGCACGGCTCTCCGGCGCAGTTGTCTAGCTCCGAAACACTAGTGTCGAAATCACACTGCCCAGCATGATTGCGACGCCGTAAGGGATGGTGTGCCTGCGGTCTGGCGGCATCGCAAAGCGAGGCATTTCCCATCCGGGCAGGATTCCAACAAAGATGCGCAGGACGCCGTGTAATGTTGAGAACACAGTGCCCGCTCTGATCATTGAATAAACGGCGAGAGCAGCGCCCAACATCACGACCACGACAAATGTCATTGGTACGAGCGCTACGCCCACTACCGCGCCCACAGCCGCGAACAGCTTTACGTCGCCCGCGCCCAACGCTCCGAAGATGTGCATCAGGAACATCGGCACGAAAGCGAGGCCGAGTCCCTTCACACTCGACAGAGCGCCCTCGAATCCCAAAAAGCTGGTGTTGATGCATAGACCAGCGACAAGAGCAGAAACCACTACGAGATTTGGAATACGGCGGAAACGCACGTCGTAGTAAATGACGATGCCGGCCAGCGGCAATAGCAGTAGTAGTTTCATTAGAAAAATGGGGATCGGCATCTATGTGTTACTCCGCACGTTTTAAACAGCAAACACCCTCGGGCAGTTGACACGCGTAAACCAGCTTGCGGTGTTCGCCGATTGATGTGACGAAGCATGCGATCGCACAAACACCGCGCCGGCGCTCACGGGCCTGGCGGCGGCGCATCTACTTCATTGGCTACCGCATTCATCTTGTTATTCACGGCGTCTCCAAGGACCGCGTAAACCACGATAGCAATTGCTACGAGAATCGCAGTGCCGACGGCGTACTCCGCGAGTTCGGCGCCATCTTCGGCTTTAAGAAAATCTTTCAGTCTATTCACTTGATAACTCCATTTCAGGAATAGTTTCAAAAATGGATCACCGCGGCGATTAGTAAGCGACGGGGACGCGCCCACGGTGGCTTCGCTAGTACGTAAAGTCGCTCGCTTCTTCCACCCTCGCCGCGGTACCTTCGTTTTCGTCGTTAATTGCGTTTCCGAGAACCTTCAAAACTACCAAGCCGATTGCCACGAGCAGTGCTACACCGACCGCGTATTCGGCTAATTCAGCTCCCTCTTCGGATACAAGGAAGCGACGCAGACTTTCTGTCATACTCATGATCAGAATCCTTTTTTCAAAATTGATGAGAAGAGCTCAAGGGGCCTAGAAGGCTCAGGCCCCAAGGCGCTTAAGTGAGTTCTTACGGAAAGGTCGCGGTGTTGATGTCAGCGCCAGTATCCGAATTCGATTCGTTAATGGCATTGCCGAGCACCTTGTACACGACGAGGCCAATCGCCACGAGCAGCGCGACGCCAACGGCGTACTCCGCCAACTCCGCGCCTGTCTCATCTTTCAAGAAGTTCTTCAGCATTGTCGTTTGCTCCTTTTGATAGTTGGGGTTAGGTCTGTGCGTCCCGCACGGTAACTTTGAGACCAAAAAACCATCACTGAAATGCAGGCGTCATCCCAGGAAACCTGAGCGCGACGCTTCCTGCCAATCACGGCAACACTTCAGCGGGTGACACCACTTGGGCAACGGCTGTGCCGCACCAGTTGCGGGCCGGTTGGTCCAATCCGAGGGTGGTGCTTTAGACCGGTAATCGGCTATGGGCCTGGCCAAAAACGGGACTGAAAGTGGATCTGAAGCGGGTAGGGCACTCGCGAGAGCCGCTCACCAACGAGCGACCACGAACACCCGGGAGCTGCTCGCCAGCGAGCACTTGCGACAAAACGGTGCATCGGAATAGCGCTAAACCGCCGTCTAGACACCATCTTCAAGCGTTTCTGAAAGCACCCGCATGGCATGTTCATTGCCTCGGTTTCTGGAAACCAACTTGGCTAGATCTGCGGCTCGTCCCCGGTGAGCCGCATTAACGTCTCGAAAGGACGCCCATCGTGAAGATTCAAAAACTGCTTCTCGCCGCGACCCTTCTGCTGACTGTGTTACCCTCAATGGCAGCGGCCCAATCCGGTGAAACGGAAGTCACACCGCTGAGCAACAAGGACGTGTTGATGATGGTGGAAAAGAAAGTGGACACGGAGACCATTCTCAAGACCATCAAGTCGTCACCCTGTACGTTCGACACCTTTCCGCCACTGCTAAAGGAGATGAAGCGACGCGGAGTCCCCGAAGCGGTATTGCAGGCTATGCTGGAAGCGCCGTATGGACCTTCGGTTGCCAACAGCAGCAAAGACGACCTGGGTGAGGCGCCAATTTACCACTACGCCGAACAGCTCAAACAGATGGGTTTTCTGAATCCCGTTCCGTCCGGTCGCGGGCTTCCCGCGATGAGGTCGCGGGGCCGCACGTCGTCGCGCGCTCGTATCGAATAACTCGACGGTCCACGTGCTGAGTTGCGAAGATTGAACTCGGAGCGCGGGTCGAGCTTCTGATCGGAAGACAATAGATGAAACGTTGTCCGCAGTGTTATCAACCGTATGCCGACTCGCAAAACTTTTGCGAGTTGGATGGCCGGCCACTCCTGGACCTTGCGGCAATTTCACCTGGCAAAGTCGTTGATGCCCAGACGGTACCGGACGTATCTGCTCGAAAACCGGAAGCAGGCGTGATGGTGGTCGTGGGAGTGATGGTCGGTATGGTGCTCACCTCGCTCGCCTACGCGGGGTACGCGCTTCTATCCGCCGACCCGGCAGCCGAAGCGCAGAGTGTTCCGGTCTCACGAGTTGAGACGACCGACAGCCGGCAACCGACGCGGCCGCAACGGGCCGCGATCGTCGAGCCGAGTCCCGCGCCTGAGGAAGAAGAATCGCCCAGTCCGGAACCTGAGGCAGAACCGGAAAACAGTCCCGCCGCGGAGGCCGCGACAGTCGCCGCTCGCTTGAACCAGGGACCTGTATCGACCGGCGAACGCGAGTCAAAGAGAGAAGATCGTTCGGACAAGACAATCATCGAGATGAATGACGGCACGCGAGTCGAAGTCGATGCCGCGTGGCAGGACAAACAGGGAGTATGGTATCGCCGTGGAGGTCTTGTTTCGTTTGTCGAAAGCAGCCGGATCAAGTCAATACAGGGACGACAAGAGGCGAAAGCGGATCCAGTGAACACTCAGAGTCCGTGAACGAATCTGGAGCGATCGTTATGGACCGAAAACTTCTGAACGGATTGATTTTTATTCTGGTGGTCGGGTTGTTTGTACTTCTGATTGCTTCGGACCGCGGGATCTCCGGTGTGATGGAAGAGCTTGGAGGCTATATCAGTCGAATGGTGCAATAAC
>CBFGMX010000266.1:0-4723 GCA_965649955.1 uncultured bacterium | reverse complement strand
GCACAAACGATCACCGACAAGGTGAAGGACATGCAGAAGTTTCCCGGGTTCTTCACCTTTTACTGGGACGCAAAAGCCGGAAAAATCTGGCTCGAGATCGACAAGTGGAACACGGAGTTTCTTTACGTCGGGTCGTTACCCGCCGGCATCGGCTCGAACGACATCGGACTGGATCGAGGCCAGCTCGGTAACCGTTCCATCGTTCGGTTCGATCGCAGTGGACCACGCGTGTTACTCGTCGCGCCGAATTACTCTTTTCGTGCGAACAGCAACAACGCGGACGAACGCCTGGCGGTGAAAGATGCGTTTGCCGAGTCGACGCTCTGGGGTTTCGACGTCGCTGCTGAAGAAGCAGGACGCGTGCTGGTTGACGCGACCAACTTCTACCTGCGCGACGTTCATCAGGTTACGAACACGCTGCAACGCGGACAGCAGGGCACATACCGGTTCGATGCGAGTCGTAGCGCGTTTTATCTGCCGAACACAAAGAACTTCCCGCAAAACACTGAAGTCGAAACGACGCTGACGTTCACCGGCGAACCAACCGGAGCATTCGTCAGGCAAGTCGTACCGGTACCCGAATCGATCACAGTGCGCGAACGGCACTCGTTTGTTCAACTGCCGCCCGCCGGCTACAAGCCTCGTGTGCTCGATCCACGTGCCGGCTACTTTGGGATCGACTTCATGGACTTTGCGACACCGATCGAAGAGCCGATAACCAGGCGTTTTATCGCACGTCATCGTTTGCAGAAGAAGGACCCAACGGCGCGCGTTAGCGAAGCGGTGGAGCCGATTGTCTACTACGTCGATCGCGGCGCTCCGGAACCGGTGCGTTCGGCCTTACTTGAAGGCGCGCGTTGGTGGAACCAGGCGTTTGAAGCTATCGGTTACAAGGATGCTTTGCGCGTCGAGGTGATGCCGGAGCATGTGGACCCGATGGATGTTCGCTACAACGTGATTCAGTGGGTGCATCGATCGACGCGCGGCTGGTCCTATGGCAGCTCGCTGGTCGATCCGCGTACCGGTGAAATCATCCAGGGTCGCGTGTCGCTCGGATCGCTGCGCGATCGACAGGACTTTCTGATCGCTGAAGGACTCACGGCGCCGTACAACAATACGAAGACGGCGTCGCCCAAGTTACTCGAGATGGTGCTCGCTCGTTTGCGCCAACTGTCGGCGCATGAAGTGGGCCACACGCTTGGACTTCAGCACAACTACGCGGCCAGTCCGGTCAATCGAGCCTCGGTGATGGACTATCCGGCGCCGCGTGCAAAACTTGGCGCGGATGGTCTGCCGGATCTCTCGGAGGCTTACTCGACCGGTATCGGCGAATGGGACAAAGTCGCCATCGCCTACGGGTATCAGGACTTTCCTCCGGGCACCGACGAAGCACAAGCTCTCGACACGACGTTGCGCGACGCGTTCTCGCGTGGGCTGATGTATTTGACGGATCAGGACGCTCGGCCGCCGGGTAGTTCGAGTGCGGTGGCCCACCTTTGGGACAACGGCACGAATGCGATCGACGAACTCGGCAACGTGATGAAGGTTCGCGCCGCCGCCTTGCGCCGCTTCGGCGAGAACAACATCCGCGAAGGCGCGCCACTGGCGACGATCGAAGACGTTCTCGTACCGATTTACATGTACCACCGTTACCAGGTGGAAGCGGCTGCCAAGGTGATCGGTGGGCAGGACTACACGTTCAGTCTGAAAGGGAAGGGCGATCGCAACCCGCAGATTGTCGCGCCCGAAGAACAGCGCCGTGCGCTCAACGCTGTGCTCGACACGATCAAACCGGATGCATTGATGTTACCGGAAGCGTTGCTGCGTTTGATTCCGCCGCGTCCGGCCGGTTATCCACGCAACCGTGAATTGTTTCGCACTCGCACACAGCCCGCTTTTGACGCGCTGGCGCCGGCGGAAGCGATTGCCGATCACGTGAGTGGGTTTTTGTTGAACCCGGAACGGGCTGCGCGTCTGGTCCAGTTTCACGCGCGCGACGCACGCAATCCCGGTCTGACGGAAGTGATTGACAAAATTCTGGCGGCAACGTGGAGGGCGCCCGCCGCAACAGGCTACGCCGGCGAGATCCAACACACTGTTAACGCGATCGTTCTTGGCGACCTGATGTCGCTGGCCGCAAACGAACGCGCGTCGAACCAGGTGCGTGCGATTGCGTCGTGGAAGTTGGACCAACTGAAGAGTAGGCTCACATTGCAGCGCCGTTCCGCGATGAACGAAAACCGTCGCGCTTTCGTTTACTACACTCTCGAACAGATCAAACGTTTTCAGGAGGATCCGAAAAAAGTGAACCTGACGCAGCCTCAGGCGCCACCCGACGGCCAGCCGATTGGAATGACTCTGGGAATGGACGTCTGTCGCTGTATGTATCTCCCGTGTTTGTGGTAGGTGAACAGTCGTTGGTGTAATTGGTCATATATCATTTGACATTTGACGTTCGTCATTTAGCATTGCTGTTCCTGCATGCGATGTCCTTCCGCAATGACAAATGAGAAATGTCGAAATGATATATGACCAATGACGATGACTTTTTGTGCCAACCGCTTTGCGGTAGCATTGGTGCTTCATGCAAGGACCCGAGCAATACCTGGGCGAAATACTTGACGACAAATACCGTCTCGAGCAGCTACTCGGAAGCGGCGGTATGGGCGCGGTCTATCTCGCCACTCACCTCGGCACCGAACGTTACGTTGCCCTCAAACTGATCTCGCCGCAGTTCATGCGCAATCGCGAGTTTGTTGAGCGCTTCAAACGTGAAGCGCGCGCCGCGGGACGGCTGCGACATCCGAACGTCGTCGACGTCACGGACTTCGGTTTCGCTCGCGTGAAACAAGGCGAAGTGGCGTACCTCGTGATGGAGTATCTCGACGGTTGTACGCTGGGTGACGTTCTCGCAGAAGAGAAACGTTTACCGCTCGAGTGGGTTGCCGATATTCTCGAACAGGTCTGCTCGGCAGTTCACGAAGCGCATCAGCAGGGCATCGTTCACCGTGATCTGAAACCGGATAACATTTGGCTCGAACCCAATCGACTCGGCAGCTATCGCGTCAAAGTTCTGGACTTCGGTATCGCCAAAGTCGGCGCCACGACGGTTCCGAGTGGGCCTGACGACGACTCGGGCGCCACCATCATCGACAATTTATCCGCCGAGCGTGCCGCCACCCCAACCAGTCTTCACGCAGCGAACCTCGAATCTGACACATTGCTGCGTCCGACAGGAGACGCAGTCGGCACGTTGTTGCAGAACGAAAAACTCACGCAACCTTTTCTTCCGGGTGATCACCACGACGAAGCGGAAGAAAACGGGACGTTGCTCTTCGACAAAGGAACACATTCGGCGGCTGGTCGACACACCGAACACGTCGCCACTTCGGCACAGGGACCGGCACTGACGCGCGTTGGCGCGATCATGGGAACGCCGCTCTACATGTCGCCGGAACAGTGCGGCGGCGGATACGTCGACACGCGATCCGACATTTACAGTTTGGGTGTCATTGCCTACCAGATGCTGGCGGGTGAACCGCCTTTTGCGGGTGACACGTCGACCGTGATGCGTGCGCATCGTGAGCAGACGCCGTCCGACTTGTGCGAACGATCGGAGAAGAAAGTCCCGAAGCGCGTGGCGAGAGTGGTGATGTCGGCGTTGTCGAAGAACCCTGCCGAACGTCCACAAACAGCGTTCGCGTTGGGAAGCGCGTTGCGCGGCGAGAGCGAGGGAATCGGCGCGCTCTATCGCCGTGCCTTTTCGTTGTACAGCGAATACTTTCCGAAGTTTCTGAAGCTGAGTTTTCTGGCCCACATCCCGGTGATCGTTACGACCTTTTTGTTGATTGCGTTATCCATCGCCGAGCAAACGATGTCGGGCGGGGGAACGGTGCAGAAGGTCCTGATGGTTTGCGCGACCGTCCTGGTTGGTCTTTTGCAGGTAGTGGCTTTATTCGTGGCCGGTGGAGTGATTTCGGGTGTAACCGCGGTGATCATCACGCAACTGACGGCAGCCCCGTTGCGACCCGTGCAGCTTCACGTGGCGTTTCAGGTGTTGCGGAAGCGTTGGCGTCCGTTCTTGAAGACGATGGTCAGGGTTACGTTGCGCATCGTAATCGGGTTCATTTTGCTGGTTGTTCCCGGCGTGGTCATGATGATTCGCTATTCGTTGTATGCGCCCGTCGTGCTGATTGAGGGACTGGAGAAGAAAGCCGCGATGCGGCGTGCGCGCGAGTTGGCGTCGCGTTCGTGGCGGACGATCATCATCGTCACGATACTTCAGATTGTAATCCCGAGCATCATCAGTGGCTTTTTGGGTGCACTTATAGGAGCGAGTTTCAGAATCAACCGCAACAGTCTTTCTCATCGCATCTTCCAACAACTTCTCAGTCTGAACCAGATCTTCGTCCTGCCGTTGATGTCGATCGTACCAGCCTTGTTGTACATCAAGATGAGGCAGTTGGGCGGCGAATCACTCAGCGCGGTGTTGGCGGAGATCGAAGAGAACGAAGGCGAGCGCAGCAAGTGGCAGCAGCGCATGCGCACTCGCTTGAGTCTGCACACACCCATCAGCCAAAAGACCACGACCGGCGGTTAGATCGAAGTCACACCAATAGTATTTTCGGGAACGCTTTTCAACGACCGTCGTGCAATGGAATTGTGACAAACAATTTTATTGACAGTGGTCCACGTCAGGAGTAGAGTGCGGCCCAACTCCCCG
>CBFGMX010000265.1:0-4805 GCA_965649955.1 uncultured bacterium | reverse complement strand
AGTCGGTCTTCTATGGCCACCAACGTGCCACCTTCTTAATTGCGAGTAGAGATTCAGTGGCCAGGATCTCACCACCGAGAGTAAAGGAATACGGAGCCAAAACGCTGAGCGCGCGCAACAGCATCGGTCGGCCCGCTGGTGTCGCTTGTTGTATCGTGTGGTTCCAGAGAACGAGGAGGTCGTTGTTAGGAATCTCTTTTACAAACGGAACCAGCCGACGCAGTCCTTCGAGCAGTGAATCGATTTTCTCTCCGATGAGAAGGCTGGTTGCCTTTCTGAGGCCGGCCTGCCGTGGTTCGCCGCTAAGTTGCTTTGTTAGGACCAGCAGGTCTTCCGTAGTCAATCGCTTTTTTGCAAGAAGGTTATTTAGAGTTTCCCACTGGAGAGATTGAGGTAGATATTCAACAAAGGCTCGCAGGTACCTCTTTCGCTGCTCGTCACTACGAACTGATGAAAGTTCGGTTTGGATCAACTCCGTCCGTTCACTCTCATGCAAACCTCGAGCGATCCCGCCAAGAATCGCAAATCTTTCTCTCGTAAACTTCCGTGCAGCTTCAATTGCGATCTTCTGAGCGTCTCCGGATAAGTGAGGTACCAGCGCAAGCAGGCCGATGAAACGGTGATCCTTCCGAGAGTATTTCAAAACTCGCGAGAAATACTTTGCGCGAAGGTCCTCTGAGAAATAAGGCGCCAAACATAACAATAGTCCCAGCTCGGTTTTCGGATTATCCATCTGGCTGCTTGCGATGATCTCTTCAATGGCGATCTGCCGAAACGGCTCGTCAAGATGAGGGGCGATTGCCAGCAGTCCCTCGGTACGCAGTGGTTTTACAAACTTGCGAATTGCCTTCAGCGCTTTTTCAGAATAGCCAACTTCCGCGATGCGCGACCCGAGCTTCTTGAGGCACTCCACGAAAGTTTCCTGCCTAAACTCTTTCACGTCCTTGTTGTTGGGATCCAAAAACATCCCAAACTTCAGGTTGATACCTGCTTGACCAATCCGCAATTCGAGCACCATGTCCAGCAACCACCTTAACGTCGGCTCAGGCAGAAAAACGGTCAGTTCCGCAAGATCATGGATCACGAAGATCGCGTCCGAACCGCTGTTGAGCATGCCGTCGATTGTGGTCGTCAGCATGGTTTCCGAAAGGCGCGGTGCGAGGGTGGCAAGCGCCTTCCCACGTGAGCCGAACGGCAAAACCACTTCGTCTTTTTGCAACTTGGCAAGAATCTCCGGCAACATTTGTTCTGCGATGTAGGGAGCGAATGCGAGTTCGCAATCCCATTGTTGCCCGGCGTCGCCAATCTTTTGCGCCTCCTCAATCCGTTTCTGGAATTCTTCGTGCGTCAAGTCGGTAGCAGGTACCTTCTCCTGTTTGCGGAAGTCGTGGTGAACTCGGTTTATCCATGCCCAAGTGTCGTCATCCCCCGGAATATCGAGTGCCACACTTTCCGCTTCCTTGAAAACTTTCTCGGCGGCCTCTTCCTTCAGGTCCGACGCCAGCCGCATGAGAGCCAAAGCGCGATTCCGTCTGATTTTGATTTGCTGCGCTGCCTCAAGCGCTTCCGCCTGGGCGTGATCGCGCTCGCGTTCCGGTAGCAGAGCCAGCAGCAGTCTAAAGGTCCCGGCGCGAGTTTCGTCGTCAGCGATTGATCTGGCTACCTCCAATGCTTTTTCGAACAGACCGAGTTTAGCGAGGTGAGTGGAGAGATCACCGGTAACGCCTTTACCTCGGAGGCGTGCAGTTTCGATAGCCCCTTGCAATATTTCGCTTCGCTTGGGCTCAGAAAACCTGGCTGCCAAGTCACAGAGCAACACCTCTCGTTTCCACGTGGCCCCAATCTTATTCGCCGCCGCCAATGCTTCAGTCAATAAAGATTCAGAGAGTCCTGGTGTCAGTTCGATTAGGACCTGCGCTTCCTTGTCTGGTCTCCCTATCTGCTCAACGATCCGCAGCAACTCCTTCTGCGCTTGCAGTCTCTGATCCTCGGGCAGCTTTGGAATCAAGACGTTAAGCGCGTCAGCGTATCCCGCCGGGAATCCAATCGCTTGAGCGGTCTGAAGGGCTCGGTCTGCATAACCCAACTCTGCCAGACTTATGGCCATGTCGCGGATCACTTTTGCTTTGGCGCCTAATGGCCTTACGCCCTCCGCGAAGTTCAGAGCCTCAGCAAACACTGCGAGCCGGTTATCGTTGGGTACGCAAGCGGCAAGAAGCGAAAAGGTTTCAGCACGGCGAGCGGGAACCTCAATCGTTCGGGCCAATTCAAACACCTTTGGAAGCAGTTCCGTTGGAAGATGCGGCGCCAAGCCTCCTATCACGCGAGTCTTTGCGGCGGCATTAGGAAGCTGCGAAATGCTTGAGATCAACTCTGCCAATCTAGCGGTTCGCTGCGGTTCAGAAAGGAGAGGGAGCAGTTCAATTACAGAAAGCGCGCGGTCCTCGACATCGCTGATCTGATCCGCCACCTCGAGGGCCATAGGAAGCAATGAAGTTTTAAGATTACGCGCCAGGGCTTGAAAGAATGATGCTTGGTTTCCTGATGACTTTCGCCTGAACCTAACCTTCGCGATTGTTGCGATCGCAATCTTTAGGATCTCTTCTCTTAGTGGTTCCGGCAGACGCGGTGCGAGCTCAATCATTGTCGAAGGACCTAGCTCCTTGCCGGCTTTGAACATTTCCTGCGCCGCTTCAAGCTTCAAATTCGAAGGAAGTTCGGGCTCTAATTCCAGCAAAGCCTGAAGGCGTTTGTCCGGGTTTTCAATACCTTCGGCGCGGGCGAGGGCCTGATGCGGTGTCCAGACCTGCTTCGAAACTGACGATGCCATCAAGGCGGTCGGGATATCCGTGGAGCGGCTGTTCAGAGAAGCGGTTATTAGGGCGTATCGCACCTGAAGCGCCAGGTCCTTGATGAACGTTTCGTGCTGTTGCTGGTCCGAAGAGTGGTCTTTGACTAGCCGCCACGCCTGGCTGATGTCAGCACGAAAACCAGCCCCCTGGCCCAGGCAGTCACGGGCCAGATACCAGGCGTTCTTCGAGTCAGACGTCTCTTGCCACAACAACTCATGAAAATGCTGCTCTCGTCCAGCTTCGAGCAAGTGCGTGCTGAGGTGACTGAAGAGATAGCCATCATCTTCAAGATCCGGCCACGGCTTCTCTTCAGGGTTATAAGCAGCCAGAAGAGTTTGGTGCAGTTGTTGAGCCTCATGGGCTATTTGTTCATAGCAATAGTCGTGAAGCAGGTCATGAAGGAGGAGCCTGCTGTCTTCAGGCCGGTCGATCAGTGCCATTTGCACGAGATCTTCACGGAGCTCAGAACAGAAAAAGTCATCCAACGACGGATCGAGTCGGTGCCAAAGTCTAGTGGTCGCGCTTTGCGGAATAGAACTGCCCTTCGCAAAGATCCCTAAAGCAAAATAAAGATCGCGTTCGCGCGGCGCCAATTCCCGTACGCTAAGGTCGAAGCAGATTTGCAGGTTCTCATCCCGTCCTTCAGCGCGCCTTCCGATCTTGATCTGCGAGACGTTGCGAAATTTCTCCAGCCACTCGGTGCCTGACATGCCGCGCCTTAATCGTGCGCCGGCAATCTTCAGGGCGAGAGGTAGGTTACCCAAACGATCTAATATCAAGGGCAGCGCTGCATCATCGCGCTCGCTCCAGTTGGCGAGCAATTCGAAGGCCTGCTCATTGCTTAACCTGCCGAGTCGCACGTCACGGATACCAAGACCAGCCGTGATCGTACTGTCTCGCCCGGTGATAAGCATTGCACACCGCGGCCCCATCACTTCGAATGCAGTAACGTGAGCGGATTTCCAAACATCGTCCAGGATGATCAGGCAAGACCTTGTACTCAGAACTTCACTGATGCGAGCCCGCAGTCCTTGTTCGTCTTCAGCTATCAAACTCTCGCCCAAAGCCTGGAGCAGATTCGAAAGGCTCAGGGCTATGTCAGGCTCTTTCCCCAGTGTGATCCGCACGATGCCATCTGGGAAACCCCATCTCACATCGCATTCGCGGGCGACGGCAGCCGCCAGCACCGATTTGCCTATACCGGCCATCCCATGGATCAGACAACGACGCTGAATTCCAGTGGATAGATTTCTATTAGGGTCTCGGACCAGATACGTCTTGACTCGATCCAATTCTTCCTTTCGAGCCACATAAAACGGGGGCAGATCCGGTACGTTCACCAACTTCCCTGGATCGGCGACCGGCTCCTGCAACTGGCGGATTAGGTATTCAAGACGGGCAGGGTAATCTCCATCGCCGCGGAAGTCCGTTGCGTCGACTCTCAAGAGCGCGGGAGGAAGACTTGAATGGTCGCCGAATCTCAGAATCGGCACAACCGGCTTGCAGATCTTTAGAGCCCACTCCCATTCATCGCGGACGTAACTCGACTGTGTTGCTCCCGGACCAACGACGAGGAGTAACCTGTCCACCCGAGAGATGGTCTCACGAATCTCTTCGTCGAAAGTTGGACCACGATTCGGCATATCCGTTCTGTCCCACCATACCAGCAGGCCGGCCCTCGTAAGATCCCTATGGAGTCGGGCGACAAAGGAACCCGCTCGCACGCCATCATCATCGGCACGACTGTAAGAAAGAAAGCAATCCACTTGGGATTAACTCCCGCGAAGGCAGGGTGATTACAAAGTTAGAGGTTTCAATTCCAAGTATCTGTTAACACTTATCGGTATTAACACAACATGCCGTCTTACGCCTCACAACATCACAACCGAGTCATGAACGACATTGAAGACGCATATCCTGCTATTTTCGAGAAGTGAAAAGGAATAACAAGCT
>CBFGMX010000264.1:0-4863 GCA_965649955.1 uncultured bacterium | reverse complement strand
CAACTAGGCACGTTGACGGAGGCAATCGGATCGCTTTTGCGGTGCGATCAGAGCCATCACTGGTGTAATATTGGCGCCCGCTTGTTCGGTCGTTTAATGAGCTGAGCCTCGAGTTTTCTCGCGTAAAATTTGTGTGAGTCCGCGGTCGAATATGAACGAGCGATAATCGAGACTGCGATTTTGATCCCCGACTTGTAAAGGAGTGCAAATGAACTATCCACGTCTCGGGCTAGCGGCGCTTGGTGGCACGGTCGCATCTTTTGCCTTTGGTTTCTTAGTGTTGTGGCTGGTGCCAGCTCTTATCAATGAAGCCCACAAGTATCCGGCCGTATTCCGAGCTCCGGAACAAATGGTGACCGTTATGCCAATTGGATTGGTCGCAACTCTCATAGCGATCCTGGTTGTCGCGATAATTTTCGCAATGATGAATCGGGGCGGATCGGGCCTTACTGAAGGCGCGCGCCTGGGCGTTCTCTTTGGCATTTTCGCGGTGTGCAATGTGCTGCACAACTACATGAACTTGAATATCGGGCTGAAACTCGCTCTGGGACAGGCTGTGGCTTACTTCTTCCAGTGGACTATCGTCGGAATAGTCATCGGTCTTATTTACAAACCCCTCGCCCGACATCAAACGACTTAGCCGGGTTATTGAGTCCCGACCGTTGCTTTAAGGAGAAGTTCGATCTCGATGCCTTGCGAGAAGCGGCATTCGGACGATACCTGATTGGGCCGCTCAAGCTGCCGACGCTTAGCCGGTTGAGTGATCGTTTGGTTAAGCAATTTCGGGAGAAGGTGGCGAAGCCAAATCGATGAGAAGTTTTCTTTCCTCGTCTTCGGCTAAATGAAAATCCGCAACGCTGCAGCGCGCATTCGTTCTTCTCTTTAGTGCGACATGAACGCGAGGTCCATTCACAACCGGACTACTCCTACAGGGAACCTCTAGTCCTTCAAAGCGTGAAATCCCAACACACTGCGTCCGGGGCTCGGTTTTAAGTATTGTCAAAAAGTACTCTATACTGTAAAGTGTCCCGAATCTTGCCATTGAAGTTTGGACCAGAAGAGTCGGAATCAAGAGGAGACAGAGATGCTCGAGTCGAAACGCAAGCCAATAAGCAAGCGCTGGCACACATTCGCGCTCCTTGGCGGAGTCGTATTGCCTGCTATCTCCATCGCTGTTGAAGCGACAACTCACATCTGCGCGGACACTTTCTTCGACCCAATTCCCACTCTGTGGCACCTTTTGCTGGTCATCTTTGTACCACTCGCTCATCTACAAGCCTGGTTGGCAGTGGCAAAGGGCCAAACCGAACGCGGCGCGTTCCTGGGCTTAACCAACGCTATCTCCATCGGTATCTCGATCTTCTATACAATCGTCTATATCCCTCTATTTCCACTGGCATTAATTGCCATCCTGGTTGCTGGTCTCGGTTTCTTGCCACTCGCGCCACCCTTCGCGCTTATTTCGGGGCTTATTCTGCGCAGGCAACTGCGGGAAGTCGTGACGGAACCAAGCGATGCTCTTAAAACGCGAGGCCTTCTGACAGGATTCGCACTTGCCCTCATCGTGATTACGCTCATCGAACTTCCCGTGTCATTGACACGTGTCGGGTTGCAGATGGCTAACTCTGAATCTCCGGCGCGGAGAGCGAAAGGACTCCGCTGGTTACGCACCTTCGGAGACAAAGACTATCTACTGCGGGCCTGCTATGACCGAACCGGGCGGGCCACGGATCTATTTGGCTATCTCTTTTCACTACCAGATCCGGTTACCGCTGACGAGGCCCGCAAAATCTATTACCGCCTAACGGGCGAGACTTTCAACACCTTGGCACCGCCAAAGAGATCTGCGGGCCGCTGGATTGCACAAGACATCGACTTTGATTTAGACCAGGGCGGAACAACCATCGCTGGCAAAGTGAAAGGCCTGTCACTATCCGGGTCTCGCATTGACGGCTCGACGGACGCTGATGCAGGACTCAGTTATCTCGAATGGACGCTCAACTTCAAAAACGATTCCGCAGGGCAACAGGAAGCTCGCTCGGAGATTCAGCTTCCTCCGGGCGGCTTTGTTTCGCGTCTGACGCTTTGGGTCAATGGAGAGGAGCGTGAGGCAGCTTTCGCCGGCAGAACTCAGACCCGCGAGGCTTACCAACAAGTGGTCTCCCAGCGACGCGATCCCGTGCTCGTTACAACTGCTGGACGCGATCGCATTCTCGTACAGTGTTTTCCAGTTGCTCCGCAAGGAGGCGAAATGAAGGTGCGGATCGGCATTACGGCGCCACTGGTGCTCGAAGATGAAGGCCGTGAGCGACTGCTTCTGCCTCACTTCCGCGATCGGAACTTTCGCATCCCCGACAACCTCACACACGCTGTTTGGATAGAGTCCACGACCCAGCTTCAGTCAGACAGCAAGAGTTTAGAGGCGGAACAGCCGGCGGCGAACCTTCACGCCGTGCGCGGGGCGCTGCAAGACCGTGAGCTTTTGCACCCGGAATCTACAGTTCGAATGTTCAGAAACGACCGCGTCACACAGGTCTGGACTCGCAACCCGATCAAAGGAGACGGCGAGATCGTCCAGCAATTCATTCGAGAGAAGCATAGCCCTGCGCGACCGCGAGTGGTCTTAGTCGTAGACACTTCGCGAACGATGCAAGAATCCGCACCAGAGATCAGTGCTGCTTTGAGAGCGCTTCCACGCGACCCTGAGATAATGCTCCTGCTTGCTGACGGTAACGGCGCGTATGAAGAAGCAGCGAGCCAGCAAGCTATCACGGCCCGTCCGGCGGAACTCGCGCGTGAATTAGATCGAGTTACATTCACCGGCGGCGCCGACAACGTACCAGCGCTCACCAGAGCCTGGGATCTGGCAGCTCAGAGTCCGAGCAATAGCGCCATTGTATGGATCCACAGTCCGCAACTACTTCAGCTTCGGCCCGTAGAGGAACTCCGGCAACGTTGGGAGCGGCGTCCTGACGGTCCTGTTCTCTACACCGTGCAGGTTGGGAATGGTCCTGACCGCATTGAAGAGAAGCTCGACGGAGTCTTCTCAGTGGAGTCGATACCTCGGATTGGTACTCTGCAATCTGACTTGGAGAAGCTCTTCGCGCAACTTAGCGGTTGGTCGAAAACGCTGGAATTTGTCAGGTCCAACGAGAAGCTTGCGCAGCTCCCAGACTCCGCGAATGCCAGGCAAACTTCCGGACACCTCGCCAGAATCTGGGCCAATGATGAGGTCAGGCATTTGATGGCTTCTGGAGACGAAAAGTCCCTTGAAGAGGCAACTCAGCTCGCGGTTGCATATCAACTCGTGACGCCGGTAAGCGGCGCCGTCGTACTGGAAACAAAGCAACAATACACGGCAGCGGGTCTGACGCCGGTGGAGCCCGGAACAGTTCCCACTATTCCTGAACCGGAGATGGTGATGCTCATTGTAATGGTGGCCGCCCTTCTCTTGTGGTTACTCTACCGGAAACATTTCTTGCGTCGTGCAAGCAGTCGCAACGCGTTATGAAACGAACTCTCTTCATCGTCGGAGCGCTACTAGTCGCTTTGTGGCCCGTCTGGAGATGGTATGCCGTGCGGGTTGGCGAATCTACGGATCAGAGCTGGGGCCTTCTTGCCCTGTTGACCGTTTTGTTGTTTGTGCTCAGTATGAAATCCACTTACGTGAGTGATGTTTCACTTACAATACCGACCCTCGTCGTACTTCTCTATGTTGTTACTTATCCTGTCTTCCCGCCGCTGGTGCGAGCGGGAATTGCATTCACGGCTATCGGAGTTACCGCCAGCTTGGTTCGCTTTGGGAAACCGTTTCATCCGGGTGTGCTTGGTCTGTTGTGGCTTTCGCTTCCGCTTATGCCTTCGCTCGAATTTTACCTGGGTTATCCGCTAAGAATGTTAGTCGCAGGTCTAGCCGCTCCAATTCTTAGATTGGGGGGTTTTGCAGTAGCTCAGGAAGGGACATGTCTCAACTGGGCTGGAAAGCTTATCTGGATCGATGCCCCTTGCAGCGGCGTACGTATGCTCTGGGTTGGTCTCTACCTGACTTTTGCGCTCGTTTGTATCTATGAGCTTCGTCTCTTTAAAACGGTGGTCCTTCTGACGGCCGCGCTCTTTGCAATCATCGCCGGAAATGTTTTTCGAGCCGTAGCGCTCTTCTATTTTGAGTCCGGCGTGTTCCCGATGCCCGCATGGGCGCACGACTATACGGGCCTGGTTGCCTTCGCGCTGGTCGCTACCGGCATTGTTGCGGCTCTTTATTTCATTCGCAGAGAGAAATCATGCGGCGAACTGCTCTCTACTTAGGTATCTGCACACTAGCGGCGTTGATTCCCATGTTTCCGCTGCGATCAAAGCAGCCGCATGTTGCAACTCCCCGCATCACCTTTAGTCAGTGGCCGGCATACTTTGAAGGGCAGGAGTTGAGACCTCTGCCTTTAACAGATCGTGAGCTACGTTTCGGTGAGGACTTCCCTGGTCGGATCGGACGCTTCACTGACGGAAGGCGCGAAGTGATCATCCGTTGGGTCTCCGAAGCGACGCGCAGATTGCACTCGGCCTCCGATTGCTTCGAAGGCATCGGCTTCAGCATACGACCGCTAGCTCTGCATGTAGATGGTGACGGTTCGCGGTGGTCCAGCTTCATCGCAACTCGCGGAGAGGAGCGGCTGCGCGTGCGGGAGAGGATTTACACCAATACCGGCGAGAGCTGGACGGATGTATCCTCCTGGTATTGGGCCTCGTTACAAGAGACAAACCCTGGCCCATGGTGGGCGATAACAGTCGCTGAACGAGAACCTGAAACGACACCGTAAGCTGTTTCGGGCAGTGAGTGAACGATCACTAACTGCCCGTTTCGCGTGT
>CBFGMX010000263.1:0-4900 GCA_965649955.1 uncultured bacterium | reverse complement strand
ATGACAGACCACCATAACGAGAAACTTCTCGGCCTGCTCGACCGAATCAAGGAATTTCTACGCTCTCAAGTCTATCCTCTCGAGAGTGATTTCCTCCGCCTCCCGTTTCGAGAACTAACTCCGGCGCTCAACGCCAAACGCGAACAGGTAAAAGCACTCGGATTCTGGGCCCCGCACCTGCCACAGGAGCACGGCGGGCTCGGTTTGAGTCTCTCCGAGTTCGCTTACGTGAGCGAGGAATTAGGACGCACCCCCCTCGGACACTACCTGTTCAACTGCCAGGCACCCGATATCGGAAACATGGAGATCCTGCTGGCCCACGGCACGCCGGAACAGAAAGAGAAGTACTTCACGCCGCTCGCTCATGGTGAGGTCCGTAGCTGCTTTTCGATGACCGAACCCGAACATCCCGGGTCGAACCCGACGTGGATGAGCACGACCGCGGTGAAGGACGGCGACGATTATGTCATCAACGGGCACAAGTGGTTCACGTCGTCAGCAGAAGGCGCCAGCTTCGCGATAGTGATGGCGATTACGAATGCGGAGAGTACAAATCGATACAAGCGCGCGAGTCAGATCATCGTGCCGATACCAAACCCTGGTTTCAATCTCGTGCGCAATATCAGCGTGATGGGTGATGAGGGCAGCGACTACGCCAGTCACGCCGAAGTGAGATATGAAGAATGTCGCGTGCCGCAGAGTAACCTGCTGGGCCGGGAAGGCGACGGATTTGCGATCGCGCAGGAACGACTTGGTCCGGGCCGCATTCATCACTGCATGCGCTGGATCGGCATCTGTGAACGTGCGTTTGATTTGATGTGCAGTTACGCCGCGCGCCGGGAGTTGTCGCCTGGGAAGCCGTTGGGAAGCCGTCAGAACGTGCAGGAGTGGATCGCCGAGAGCCGCGCCGAGATCAACGCCGCGCGTTTGCTCGTGTTGCAGGTTGCGCGCGCAATCGATCTCAATGGCGCGACGTCCGTTCGGGAAGACATTTCGTTGATCAAGTTCTTCGTGGCCGGAATACTTCAGAAGGTCCTTGATCGCGCCATTCAGGTACACGGTGCACTCGGCCTGACAGACGCGACGCTTTTGTCGTACTGGTTTCGTCACGAAAGAGGGGCGCGAATTTACGATGGACCGGACGAAGTGCATAAGGTAGTCGTCGCGAGAAGTATTTTGCGGAAGTATGGTCTTAGCCACAAAGAGGCAGAAAAAGGCACAAGCGACTTAGACAAGAATTAGATGCTGGATGATAGCTTCATCGACACTTCGCGTACGGTGCGTGCCGGCGAGGAGCTTCCTCAGCAACCACTGATCGCATATCTCAAAGAACACCTGCGCGACCTCAACGGTCCGCTGACGATCGAACAATTTCCCGCGGGGTTTTCCAATCTCACTTACCTGCTGCGCATCGGCGATCGCGAACTCGTGCTCCGCCGTCCACCGGTTGGCGCAAAGATCAAGACCGCGCACGACATGGGCCGCGAGTATCGCATACTCGCGCATCTTCATCCGGTCTATGCGAAAGTGCCACGGCCGTTGTTGTTTTGCGAGGATGAGACGGTTTTAGGCGCGCCGTTTTATGTGATGGAGCGGGTGAAGGGCGTCATTCTCCGCGCGCAACCTCCGCGCGGACTCGATCTGTCCCCGGAAACGATGCGGCGCCTCTCGGAAGTCTTTGTCGAAAACCTCGTGGAGATTCACGCCATTGATTACAAGGCGGCCGGACTTGGCGATCTTGGCTCGCCTCGAGGTTACGTCGGTCGACAGATCGCGGGTTGGACCAAGCGCTACTACAACGCGCGCACAGACGACGTTTCGGAAATCGAACAACTCGCAACCTGGTTGCACGAACATCTTCCTCCCGATACCGAAAACGGCTCGTTGATTCACAACGATTACAAATACGACAACCTCGTCCTCTCGCCCGACGATCTGACGCAAGTCGTAGCGGTACTTGATTGGGAAATGGCAACTGCCGGCGATCCGCTCATGGATCTCGGAACGACGCTCGGCTACTGGGTCGAGCCGACGGATCCGCCGGAATGGCAGCAGTATGGATTTGTGTTAACGAAACTGCCTGGCAACTTCACGCGCAGCGAGCTCCTCGACTATTACTCGCAACGTTCAGGTCGTGACGTTAGGGATCCGGTTTTTTATTACACTTACGGTCTGCTCAAGATCGCCGTCATCGTTCAGCAGATCTACGCGCGCTATCAGAAGGGTCTCACTCGAGATCCGCGTTTCGCACAACTAGGTGCTCTCGTCAAAGCCTCCGGGCGTCTGGCCCAACGCGCGATTGAGTACAAACGGATCGATCGGCTCGGCTAATCGCAACCCAAATTACATAGTTTGAACATCACGCGCATGCTCCATTCGCAGTAGACTCAGCCACCCCACAAATCACAACTCGCTCAAGGGAGAAAAAATGAATACGGGCTCGGACCACAATACGAAGGCGATCTGTTCATGGGTGGCGCGAGACCGTTCCTGGAAGGCGGGCATCTCTTCCACTTCAACTTGACGGGGAACCGAAGAAAGATCGGCGTTGACGATCCTCGTTTGGAAGATCGTGTCGCCGACAACCTGTGCAAGTTTGATCTGACTGAGAGTGAGAG
Source organism: uncultured bacterium (assembly GCA_965649955.1). GTDB lineage: Bacteria > Acidobacteriota > Blastocatellia > Pyrinomonadales > Pyrinomonadaceae > PSRF01. The sequence continues at coordinate 2,282 of CBFGMX010000263.1, read as the reverse complement.
TCTTTTGATCGGAAGAAACTTCGGCACGCTGACCGATATTCAGACCGGGCCAAATGGAAATCTGTTCGTCGTGTCGATCGACAAAGGAGCGGTATTCGAGATCTTCCGGCAGCGTTAATCGTGTGTCGGCAGGCTTTGCACAAAAAGTCGGTCTCGGCCATCCAGTTCAGGGTTGGCAGCGGCGAAGCCGCAACGGTGAACACAATAGCTTTTTGTGCCAGGCGGTGTCGGGAACACGATCGCAAACGGCACGTTAGTCGTTCGAGTGATCGCGACCGAGCAGGCTTGGATCTCTGCGTTTCAGGGCCGTCATGAGTTTGCTCCACTCCTGGCGTCCCTGGGCCAATTTTTGAAAGTCACCGGCCTTGTCCGCTTCGAGTCCGCTCAGCATCTCATTGGCTTTGCCGGTGCTGATGGCTTTTTCAGCCGCGACGGACAGCGCTTTAAAAGCCTCGGTACGAGAATTGGCTCTCGAACCGTTCGCGGCTAGTTTTGCGCGTTCGTAAGTAAACCGGTAATCGCGCGGGTACTGTCTCTCGACTTTCGCGATTGCCTGATAAACCCTCGAACGCTCGGCGGCGGTTGAGCCTGCGTCCATTCGCTTTTCGCGAAGTTTTTTCAGTTCGTCCTCGGGGTTGACTGTCGTCTGCTGAGGTTTCTGATCAGCCGCGAGAGTATTCGTTGGCTGCGCGGCGGGTGCCGGTTGAGTCACCGCAGCTTGTTGCACCACTGGCGGCGCTGCCTGATTTGCCGCCTCGACCGGAGCGTCCGAACGCGTCAAGCCAAACAATCCGAGCGCGAGCAGCAGGAACGCCACACCACCAATCGTCATTAGCTTCAACACCGAACCTCGCGACGTGCTCGGATCGCGGTCCGGTGGTTTCGACATCGTCCACGAGAACATCGGATTTCTACTAACACCGCCACGTTGCTCTTGAGAGTCATGCTGCACAGTCATTTCATCGTCGTCGATTGGCAACGGCAGTGGTTTGCTCCGCACGACAACCGGTCCATTGCTTTGCGATGACATAGCGTGCCCGCACTTCCAGCAAAAGGCATATCGCGACTCGATCGACGCGCCGCACCCGCCACACGTCTTCATCGACTGCTCCTGTTTCTTGGCGTCGAGCGCACGAAGTTGATCGATGCGCTTTTGCACGATCGGTTCAACTGCCGGGAGTGGGGCGGGTTTCGCCTTCGGCTGTTCGGGGACCACTTCCGCCGGTTTCTTCTTCGGCTGTTCGCCGATGACCTCGAGAAGACCTGTCGCGTGTAACTTCCAACCGTTGCCCGCGCGATTAACAGCGGCGGGCCGCAGGATGCGCACTTCGCCTGCGTCTGGTTGCGGGCAGTGATAGTAGTCCTGGTAGAACTCGTAAAAGTCGCGACGCGTCGCAAAGCGCGGCGACCGTGGCAGCACGACCGGCTGAATGTTTGGATCGCCGTTGTTAATCACGACGAACTCACCGTCTTCGACCGGAACGAATGATTCAGTTTCGTAGTCGAACGTGACATTGATCTTGTGTGCTGACTTGGTCCTCTTCAGGTACTGGGCCACGGTCGACGGAAACGCCGGCGCGATGTCGAGACGCTCTTCACAGATCGGACAGGTCGTGAGCGCGGTGATGAACGAGGCGCCGAGTTCGTCGCAGTCATGCTCGTGCTGGTCTGCGGACGCGGGGCGCAAACAGCCGGGGCATGAAGGTTGAGGAACGCCGTCTGCCGATAGCGTGAAGTTCTTGATGTCCAGCGGCGTGTTGGATTCGAAGCTGATGACGTAGCACTTATCGCAAAGGTAAATCTGCGAGCTGCGTCGCGTGCAGACTGCACAGCGGGCGAGGCCATCCCGGTCGAAGTCTATCGGGCAGAAGTGTTCGCAGTTACAACAGTATTGCCATCGAATCTCAACGGGACGGTTGGCCTGACCTTCGAAATCGAATTCGCCCAACAGGTGGCCGCGGTTTTCACACTTGATCGGGCTTTGACGAGGGGAGAAGAAGCCTCGTTTGTGCTCAGGACAGAATACTCTCATTTTCGTAGCTCCCTTTAGAGATGGATGACCATTCAGGTTGTACTTAGCTCGCAACATACGCACTGATTAGACGAGCGATATGCCGCCGCTGGCGGCAAGCGGGGGAGAAAAACAAGCCGACGCCCGAAAGCATCGGACGCAAGTTAAAAAGAGAAAGAATCGGAGGAGAGCTCGCTGCGGATACGGCGAATATTAATGCCACGGAGCACGGATTACAAGTCTTTAGTTCCGGGAGTAGTGCGTTGAGTTT
>CBFGMX010000262.1:0-4914 GCA_965649955.1 uncultured bacterium | reverse complement strand
TTGCCCGTCTTGTGCCTCTTGTGGCTCTTGTGCCTCTTTGTGGCTACTCTTTGTGGCTACTCTTTGTGGTTGCTCTTTGTGGCGCAGGCTCAGACCGCGGAACTGTAGCATGACCTGCCCGGCCCGCAGGCATCCGGGTCGACGCGCCTGTTGTCCGGCCCGATTACCTCCTGTGTTTCACAGCACCAAACGTGATTCGCTGCATCGAGATACTCGTCGGCGCTCGTAGCCAGCCGGTCGAGCATGAAATACTTTTTCGAACGCAGCGAGCCGCAGAAGGTGGATTGAAAAGGCGCGGGCGTCAGAGTGGTTTCTGTTGTTTCGTCTGCCATGATGATTCTCCGTATCGCGCTCAGTCACAGATGTCAGACGCCGGCAGCTTTCGCGACAGCTCGGCGTACGAGCGTTTGAGTTAGTGGCACTTTGTACGCGTTCTTTTCGAGCGGCTTCGCTTCGGCGAGTGCGATCTTTCCCGCTTCGGCCAGCACATCGGCAGTCAGCTGCTTACCGGCGAGATATTTTTCTGCCGCCGGAACGTGCCACGGGATCGGAGCGACGCCGCCGAGGACGATCCGGGCTGCTTTCACCGTCTTGTTCGGAGCGAGCTGCACTGCTGCGGCGACGGACGCAAGCGCGAAATCAAGTGATTCCCGCTCTTTGAATTTCAGGTAGGTCGACCGCGCCGCGAGGGGAGACGCCGGTACAAAAATTTCGGTGATGATCTCGTCGTTCTTCAACACGTTCTCGCGTCGAATGTCGCCTTCACTCGGCAATGTAAAAAACTTGTCGAGCGGAATGACGCGCCGTCCCGCGGCGCCAACGGCTGTGACGCGCGCGCCGAGTGCTAACAACACCGGTGCCAAATCGGATGGATGAACGATGTACGATGGACCACCGGCGATGATCGCGTTGTACTTGTTCTCACCGGCCGCGGCGTAACATTCGGAACCGCCTTTCTTCATACAAATCACTTCTTCGAGCCGGAAGTACCAGCAGCGCGGACGCTGGCAAAGATTTCCGCCGACGGTGCCGAGATTTCGAATCTGCGCCGTCGCGATTGACTGGGCCGCTTCCGCGAGCCCGGGATAACTCTTGCGCACGCCCTCGTGCTCTTCGAGTTCGGTCAGCGTCACGAGTGCGCCGATGGTGAGGCCGCGGGCGTTGAGCGCGATTTTATTCAGGCCGGGGATGTTTTTCAGATTCACGATACGCGCCGGACGGGACGTGTAATCTTTCATGGTGGTCAGCAGGTCCTGACCGCCGGCAATCGGGCGTGGCGCTTCGTCGATGTCGGTCGAAGGCGATGCGCCGAGCAGTTTTACCGCTTCGTTGAGCGTCGACGGGTTGGTCCATTCAAAGGATTTCATGCTTGTGTCCTCGAGAGTGATCCGTTGTTCATCAAGCCCATCAGGATCTTGTCAGGCGTAATCGGTAGTTCACGCACGCGCACGCCGCACGCGTTGAACACGGCATTCGCGAGCGCGCCGACGGCGGGAATGTTGCAACCTTCGGCGATGCCGATTACGGCTTCGCGTTTGTCGTCATCGTCGATGATCGGGACCATCTCCGGCATCTCGAGCGTTCCCGGGAGTTTGTAATCACCGAAACCGGGATTGAGTTGGATGCCGAGCTGTGCGTCCATCACGCGCCCTTCCCACAAAGCCATCCCCAGCGACTGGATCATGCCGCCGTTGATCTGGCTTTCGAACGTGAGCCGGTTCAAAGGCAGCCCGCCGTCCTGGATATGGACCATCTTGATCGGTCTGATGTGGCCCGTTTCGACGTCGACCTCGACTTCGGCGAAACAGGCGCCGTGAACGCCGCGCGACGAGAGGTCTATGCGCCATTGTCCGTGGCCGATGATGCCGGCGGCGGGAAGTGAAGCGCACGCCTCCCGCCAGGTTACGGATCTTCCGCCGGCGCTCACTTTGCCATCAGCAAACAGGATCTCTTCCGGTTTTGCGTTGCCGAGCAGCGGCGCGACGCGTTCTGCTAGCAACAATCGTGTCTTGATCGCTGCGTCTTTTACTGAAGGAGCCAGCGAAGGCGCAGTCGTCGAGCCACCCGACGGGTTGGCGCTGCCGAGTTTTGAGTTGCCGATGCGTTCCTGTACGTCCTTGATACCGAGTCCGAGTTCTTCGGCGACGATCGCGCGGGTGTAGGTGCGCGTGCCGGTGCCGAGATCCTGTGTCCCTACCGCGACGACTACCGATCCGTCGCGCGAAACAGTCACGTCGACTTTGCACTGATTGTTTCCGGCTCCGCCCCAGATTCCGACCCCGCAACCCATGCCGCGTTTTAATGGGCCGGGATTTCCGCCGGCGACCGGGTTCCGCCTGGACCAGCCGATCTCTGTTGCGCCACGGTCCAACTGCCGGTGATAGACAGGATCGCGCAAGTTCTTTTTGCGAAACGCCACTGGGTCCATCCTGATCTTGTAAGCGAGTTCGTCCACCAGCGACTCGGCGGCGAACGATGCCTGCGGGTATCCCGGTGCGCGCATCGCGACCGCGGAATCTTCGTTGGTATGCAGCGCGTGAATCTCGCGGTACGTTTCACCCATTGTGTAAATGAACGGTTGACCGGATTGAGACCCCTGGCCGACGCCGCCGAGACGATACTGTCGCGCCTGCATGGCGACGATCGTGCCGTCCTTTTTCACGCCCGCTTTCAATTTCTGCCACGCTCCCGATCGATTGCCGGCCATGACGAATTCGTCGTAGCGCGTCAGCATCATCTTTACGGGAGCTTTGGTCTGCTTCGAAAGGCGGCAGGCGAACATGCCCTCGGTGCCGATGCCAAACTTCGAACCAAAGCCGCCGCCCATGTGTTCGACACTCGACGTGACGGCACTCTGTGGCAGGCCGAGTTCTTTCGCGGCGTCGCCGGGAATCGTGAACGTGCCCTGGGTCGAGGCGTAAATCGTGGCTTCGTTGCCGCCGCGATAGTCGACAACCATGCCGTGGGTTTCGAGACAGGCGTGATGGACGCGCGAACAGATGTATTCTGCCTCGACGATCTCGTCGGCCGTCGCAAAGGCGGCTTCGACTTTCGCCGGGTCGCCGTTCTTCGCCTTCTCCTTGAGATTGTCCTCCTCTTCGACCACTTTTGGCGCATTCGGTTTGATCGCGTCGGCTGCATGGACCACGTGAGGCAGCACTTCATACGTGACCTTGATCGCGCGTAAAGCGTCGCCGGCGATCTCGGGTGTCGTCGCAGCCACCGCTGCAACCGCAGCACCGGCGTAGCGCAGTTCCGTGAGCGGCGCTGGAACGATCGCCTTGACGCCCGGAATCTTCAACGCGGCGTCAGTGTCGAGCTTCGTGATGCGCGCGTGCCCGTGCGGGCAGCGCAGGATGCGGCCGTAGAGCATGCCAGGAAGTCGTTGGTCGTACGTGTAACGGGCGACGCCCGTGGCTTTTACTGGTCCATCGACGCGTGTCGTCCGCTTGTTGAGCAGCTTGTGCTTGTCGTTTGGTCCCCAACCCGGACCAGAATCTTCGTCGACTTCAATCTCGACCATCTGCTCGATGCCGTTGACGACGCGTGGTACGCGGATCTTCTTTTTCGGTTTTGGTGATGGCGATGGTTGTGCTTGTTGTGGCATGGCTTTCCTCTGGAGATCTCAAATCTGAGATCTGAGATCTCAGATCCGAGATCCTTTGGCGGCAGCGAGTGCGGCTTCGAAAACGCGCGGATAGGTTCCACAGCGGCAGAAGTTTCCCTTGCACGCTTCGCGCACTTCGGCGAGCGAAGGGTTTGGGTTCTTCTTCAAATACGCCGAGATGGTGGTTACAAACCCGGGTGTGCAGAAGCCGCACATCAGTGCGTCCTGTTCGACGAATGCGGCTTGCACTGCGTTTGGTTTTTCCGGAGTGCCGAGTCCTTCCGCCGTCGTGATCTTCTTGTTTGCGGCGTCCACTGCGAGGACGAGACAGGCGTAAACCGGTTTGTCGTCCAGTAGAACGGTGCAGGCGCCGCAGGTTCCCATATCGCAAACGAGTTTCGGTCCGGTGACGGCGGGTTCGAGATGATTTCGCAGCGCGTTGAGCAGCGTGGTTCGCGGTTCCACCTGCACCGTTCGCTGTTGGCCGTTCACGTTGAGGACAATCTTGCCCTCACCGGACATGACCTTCGCCTTCGCCTGTTGTTCTTCGGCTTCAGCCTCCGTCCATATATGATCGGCAATTGCAGCGCCCGCGCCGGCAATACCGACGCCTTTCAGAAACTTGCGTCTACTCGAATCGTGATTCGCCATCGCTCATCTCCATTGAGAACACGGATAGAAAATTTGCTGTGTTGGTCGCTCTAACTTAGCACACGGCTTCGCCGCAAAAAAGCAGAAACACCCGTTCTTCGTGTGCGTCTGATTGGGGACGGCTGTGGATCTGTGATCGATCTGTGTTAAGTAACGGGTATGCATCCGAACACCCTTCGGGAAAAACTTTACGGTGTGATTGCATTTCCAGTTACGCCTTTCAAAGACAATCTCTCACTGGATCTTCCCGGATTGCATCACAATCTCACGAAGCTTTTGGAGTATCCGATCGCGGCGGTAGTCGCGGCGGGCGGTACGGGCGAGATGTATTCACTCACGCCGGCCGAATACTCGCGCGTGATCGAGTTGACGACGCACGCCATCGAGGATCGCGTGCCGGTGATCGCAGGCGTGGGTTTCGGTCAGCGACTTGCCATCGAGATGGCCCAGGCGGCGGAGAAAGCAGGCGCAGACGGCATTCTCGCGTTTCCGCCGTATTACGTGCAGGCGGAAGAAGATGGGTTGTTCGAGTACTACCGATCGATTGCCGCGGCGACATCGCTCGGCATGGTGATTTATAGTCGCGATTGGGTCACGTTTACTCCGGAGATGGTCGAGCGTCTCACCGCGATCCCGACGCTGGTTGCGTGGAAGGA
>CBFGMX010000261.1:0-4961 GCA_965649955.1 uncultured bacterium | reverse complement strand
TCGTGAAGGCGGCCGCACGGTCGGCGCCGGAACAGTTTCGGAAGTGATTGAGTAGAAAAGATGGTCTTAGGTCTTAGGTCTTGGGTCTTTGAAGACTCAACCAAAGACCGAAGGCCAAGAACCTAAGGCCAAACGTAAATGAACGAAAAGATTCGCATTCGCCTGAAAGCTTACGATCACCGCGTGTTGGACCAGTCGACGACGGAAATCGTCGAGACTGCGAAACGCACCGGTGCTCGCGTTGCCGGTCCGATTCCTTTACCGACGGTGAAGAACAAATGGACCGTGCTCCGTTCGCCGCACGTCGACAAGAAGTCGCGCGAGCAGTTTGAGATCCGCACGCACAAGCGGCTGATGGACATTCTCGATCCGACGCCGCAAACGGTCGACGCGTTGATGAAGCTGGATCTCCCGGCAGGCGTCGACGTCGAGATCAAGGCGTTCGGCAGACAGTAGCAGGTAAGCGCTCAGGCGATAGCCCAGGCGTGTAGTTAGTTTGAATTGGGAAGCCAAAATGATTAACGGGATCATCGGAAGAAAAATCGGCATGACGCAGATTTTTGCGTCGGACGGCACGGTCACGCCCGTGACCGTCATCAAGGCCGGTCCGTGTGTCGTCGTCCAGAAGAAGTCTGCTTCTGGTCCTGACGGCTACGATGCGGTGCAACTTGGCCTCGTAGACGACAGGCCGCTGAAGCTGAAGAACGTCACCAGGCCCATGCGCGGCCATTTCGAGAAGACCGGCGGCGGTATTCCGCCGACGCGGATCTTGAAAGAGTTTCGGCTCCTCGATGGCGGCGACAACCCGAACGTCGGCGATAAAGTGCTGGTCGATCAGTTTGCTGACGGCGAGATGGTCGACGTGATTGGCCGCTCGAAAGGTCGCGGGTTCGCGGGCACGATCAAGCGTCATCACTTCAATCGCGGACCGGAGTCGCATGGTTCGATGAACGTGCGCGCGCCGGGTTCGATTGGTGCATCGGCCTATCCCTCGCGCGTTATCAAGGGGAACCGGTCGTCGGGCCACATGGGCGATGCGCGGATCACGATCAAGGGTTTGACGGTTGCGCGTGTGGACGCGGAGAACAATCTTTTAATGATTCGTGGCGCGGTGCCCGGAGCGAATGGCAGCGTGGTGATCATTCGCAAGGCGACGAAGAAGGACAAGTAATTATGCCGACAGTCAAGGTGCGCAATATCAAGAACGAAGAGGTTGGCGAGCTGGAGCTGTCTGAGGTTGTGTTTGGCGCGCCTCTAAATCAGGGACTGATCCACGCGGCGGTGCGAAACTTCATGGCCAACGCGCGGCAGGGAACGTCAGCAACGAAGACTCGCGGCGACGTCTCAGGCGCGGGCCGCAAGCTCTGGAAGCAAAAAGGCACGGGTCGCGCGCGTATCGCGTCGCTCCGGTCGCCGTTGTGGAAAGGCGGCGGCAACGTTCACGGACCGCAGCCTCGCGACTGGTCCTACAACATGCCGAAGAAGATGCGCCAGGGCGCGCTGCGTTCGGCGCTGTCGGAGCGCGTGCGTGAGGGAAATGTTTCCGTGATCGACGCATGGTCGCTGGAGAAGCCGAAGACAAAAGATTTTGCGGAGTCGTTAGGCTCGCTCGGTCTGGCTGGTAAGACGCTCATCGTCGATTCGCTCGACAACGAGAACCTGCTGCTCTCCGCGCGTAACCTTCGCCGCGCGAAAGTAGTGAACAGCTTCGGTCTCAACATCTACGATCTGCTCTATCACGATCATCTCGTGCTCTCGCGTTCGGCGGCACAGGAGCTCGAGGAGTTGCTCGGCGCTCGCAAAGAAGGCGAGGCGGCCGCGGAAGCGGAACGCGAAGAAGCGCCCGCGAAGCCGAAGAGAACACGTAAACCGAAGCAGGACGAGGAGGCGGCCTAACGATGAGAACGGTTTGGGACATCATCAAGTCGCCGGTGATTACCGAGAAGGCGCTGGCTGCCAAGGAAGAGTCGCAGGAGACGCAGCAGTTGTTGACCTTCCGCGTGGATCGCAAGGCAACGAAGCCGGAGATCAAATCGGCAGTCGAGACCATCTTCCAGGTGAAGGTGGATCACATCCGCACCATCAACTACATGGGCAAGATGGCGCGGCGCGGACGTTTCGAGGGCCGCAAGCCTTCCTGGAAAAAAGCGTACGTAACTCTCAAGCAAGGCGAGAAGCCGGTTGATTACGGCGAAGCTATTTAATCGTCGATTGGAATAACACGATGGGTATAAAGAAACTTACACCGACATCGGCAGCGCGACGGTATCAAACTTACCTGACTCGCGATGAGTTGACCGTTGGTGCGATTCCCGAGAAGTCGCTGCTGGAACCCAAGAAGCGCATTTCAGGTCGCAATAACGACGGCCGTATCACAGTGCGCCGGCGCGGTGGCGGTCACAAGCGCTTCTATCGCGTAGTTGATTTCAAGCGCGACAAAGACGGCGTGCCCGGACGCGTGACACAGATCGAATACGATCCAAATCGTTCGGCCCATATCGCGCTGATCACCTACATTGACGGCGAGAAGCGTTACATCATCGCGCCGACGGGACTCGAAGTCGGCAAAACGATCATGAGCGGCGCCGAGGCTGACATTCTTCCCGGCAACACGCTGCCGCTGATCAATATCCCGCTCGGAACGCAGATTCATAACATCGAGCTGCGTCCAGGCAAGGGTGGACAGATGGCGCGCTCGGCAGGCACGTTCGCGCAATTGGTCGCCAAGGAAGGCGACTACGCGCAGTTGCGTATGCCGTCGGGTGAAGTGCGGCGCGTGCCGCTGGTGTGCAAGGCGACGGTGGGCCAGGTGGGAAACATCGAGCATGAGAACGTTTCGCTTGGTAAAGCCGGTCGTTCGCGCTGGAAAGGTTTGCGGCCGAAAGTCCGCGGCGTGGCGATGAATCCGGTGGACCATCCGCATGGCGGTGGTGAAGGAAAGACTTCCGGCGGCCGCAATCCGGTGACGCCGTGGGGCCAGCCGACTCGCGGTTACAAGACGCGCAGCAACAAGCGCACACAGAAGATGATCCTGAAGGATCGCAGAACGAAGTGAGATCTGAGATCTGAGATCGCAGATCTGAAATCTCAAAGGGAGGCGTATGGCTCGTTCAGTTAAAAAAGGACCATTCATCGACAAGGGCATCTTGAAGGCCGTTGAGAAGGCGCGGGCGGGGGGCCAGCGGCCGCCGGTCATCAAGACATGGTCGCGTCGTTCGACCATTACCCCGGACATGGTCGGCCTGACGTTCGGCGTCCATAACGGCAAACGCCACCTGCCGATCTACGTGACGGAGAACATGGTGGGTCACAAGCTCGGCGAGTTTGCGCCGACGCGGACGTTCAAGGGCCACTCCGGTACGAAGGTCGAGAAGGCAAGCAAGGTCGCGGCGCCGGCCAAATAAATCTGAGATCTCAGATCTGAGATTTGAGATCCCCGAAGGGGTAAGAGGATGGAAGCAACAGCGAGTGCAAGGTATTTGCGAGGTTCGGCGCAGAAGGCGCGGCTGGTCGTGGACATGATCCGCGGCAAAGACGTGAACCAGGCGCTGGCGATCCTGCGCTTTACGCGCAAGCGCGCCGCAGCACATGTCGAGAAATGCATGCGTTCTGCGATCGCCAACGCGAACGAGGCCGCGGAGAAGGCCAACATTTCGATTGATCCTGACGAGCTATGGGTGCGAACCGCTTTCGTCGATCGTGGACCAACAAAGAACCGCCGTCGCGTGCGCCCCGCTCCGCAGGGACGCGCCTATCGCGAACAGCGACACTTCTGTCACGTCACGATCTCGTTGAGCAACGACGCACGACCGGAGCCGAAGTCAGGCAAGACGGCAACGACCGGAGCACCAGAGCAGAAACCCGCGAAGCTTGCTGAGAGCAAGGGTCGCAAACGTGGTGGCGCCGCCGCTGCTCCCCGGACCAAACGCGCGGCAACGAAGAAGCAAGAGCCGGAAGCAAGTGCTGATAAGCCGGCAGCGAAGAAGGCTTCGAAGAAGAAGTCATGATTTTAAATCTGAGATCGCAGATTTGAGATCTCAGAGGGAGAAGATTGTGGGTCAAAAAGTTCATCCATACGGTTTTCGACTCGGCTACAACAAAGACTGGCACTCTCACTGGTTCGCCAAGAAACAGTTCGGAGAGTTTCTGCTTGAAGATCTGAAGTTGAAGCGCGATCTCAAACAGCGCTTTGCCGGCGCCGGCGTTTCGCACGTCGACATTGAGCGGGCCGCGAATCGTTTGAAGATCATCATCTACACCTCGCGTCCGGGCATCATCATCGGCCGCAAGGGCGCTGAGATCGACAAACTGAAGAGCGATCTCTCGATGAAGACCGGGCGCGAAGTGCTCGTCTCGATCCAGGAGATCCACAAGCCCGAACTGAACGCGCAACTCCAGGCCGAGAAGATCGCCGCGCAGCTTGAGAAGCGCATCGCGTTTCGCCGCGCGATGAGAAAGGCCGTCGAGGAGTCGCTTCGCTTCGGAGCGCAGGGCATCAAGGTGAAAGTCAGCGGCCGCTTGAACGGCGCTGAGATCGCCCGCAGCGAGTGGCACCTTCAGGGTCAACTGCCGCTACACACGCTGCGCGCCGACATCGATTACGGTCTGGCGGAAGCGCGGACGACATTCGGACAGATCGGTGTGAAAGTCTGGATCTATCGCGGCGAGATTCTCGATCCGAAAGCTGCAATGGCCCGTGGCACCGGTTCAGATCCGATTAACGAAACTCGCGTTGGCGAACGCGAGCGACGCCCGCGCACCCGCCGCGAACGTGAAGGCCGCGAGGGTGGTGGATCGGACGGCCGTAGACCGCGCGGTGACAACCAGTAATCAGAGTTAATAAATAGGGAACGCATTCATCATGTTGATGCCGAAGAAAGTAAAGCACCGGAAGCAGATGCGCGGCCGCATGACCGGCGTCGCGACTCGTGGCAGCGAGATCAGCTTCGGTGAGTACGGGC
>CBFGMX010000260.1:0-4961 GCA_965649955.1 uncultured bacterium | reverse complement strand
TAAATCATCCCGCAGTGCACGAAGCTTCTCGCTCAACTCGTGTGGATAGTGGTTGAGGTCCGAAAACCGTTTCCGCTGTTCCTCGACAAAAACCTTCTGTTTCTCAATTGATGGAATCGCTGAGTGTTGTCCGTTCTCCCAGAACGGGGCCAGCAACCGTTCGACCCGTGCTGCCCCAGGTATCTTCACATCTTCATCGTCCAGACCGATCACGTCGCCGACATAGTTGCCGCGCTCGTCGCTGCCGCGAAACAACTGCAACTTGCCCGGCAACGTGATCTTGTCTTCCGAGTTTGACGCCTTCAGTGTCGGACGGTCCTTCATCAAACACTGCTTGAAGATCACACCGGCAACCGCCGGTACTTCGCTCGAGAGTTTGGTCCCGATCCCGAACCCCGCCACTTCGGGAAACTCGGCCACGATGCGCTTCACCTTTGCGACGTCAAGATCTCCCGTGAGGTTCGGCCGCAGGCCGCGAAGACCATTCGCTTCAAAGAACCGCAGACACCATTGGCCCAACTCAGCCAGATCGCCGGAATCGACGCGAAAACCCTTGAACGCCCGGCGCCGTGATTCGTTCGACGTTGCGGCCATCGCAGCGTGCACTGCGCCCATGTAGACGTCGATCGTGTCGAGCAACAGCGTCGTGCCGTTTGGGTTCGCGTCGAGCCAGCGTTCGAACGCCACCTGTTCGAAGTGTTTTGGTTTGCCGGTGCGCGGTTCAATCTCCGGGTGGTCCAGGTACTCGATGTAGGCCTGTTGCCAGTAATGCGCTTCTGTGCCGACGGCGGGAATGTCGAGACGATGAGCAGCCTCCATATTCGAGGTGTCGTTGAAGCCGCCGATAAAAGCGTAGACCGCGATGTCAACCGCGCGTTCGATGTCGCCGTTCCGCCGTAGCGAGAAGTCTGACAGCCAGCGATGATCGCCCGCGGCCATGCGAAACTGCATCGCCGTGCTCGCGGTGGTCATCGGCAGATCAAACGCGTGCTCAAACTTTATCTCCTGCGCTTGCGTCAGTCCGAATGCGCCGCGAATGTCGGCAAACGGTTCCTGCGCAAAGACGATCGTGCCGGGTCGCACAGCCCTGATTGCGCCGACGAACTGGATGTCTTCGATAGCTTTCGCGAAGTTGTGCAGGCCGCCGCGGTCCTGTTCGAGGAAGCGAAGACGCGGGCGGTCGATCTGGCTGTCCACGAGCAGGCGGATGAGACGCTCGTGCCCGAGACACGGCGCGAAGGGAAGCTTTCTCTGCGTAACGTAGAACGTCGCTTCTGCGTCGCTGAGGCGTTCATTGTGCAGTCGGGCGACGTCCTTGAACGACGCATCGCCCATGGCGGCGTGATAGCGATCGATGTTCAGCGTTCCCATGTGATGACGGAAGATCCGTGTTAATCCGTGGTCACGATCTCTGCCCCGGCCGCGCGCATCTCTTCAATCGCGCGTTCGCCGTCGCCTGGCTTTAAATCGACGGCTCGCATCGCATTTTTTAACGCCTTTACTTTAAATCCTTCCTTGAGTCCGGCGAGGACCGTCTCTTTTACACAGTAGTCAGTCGCCAGTCCGCCAACCACCAGTTCGTTGACGCCCTGATCGCGAAGTCGCGCAGCAAGATCGGTTTCGTCGAAAGCTGAATAACCATCAGTGTCGCCCAGACCGGTGGAGACGACGTGGATGCGCGGATCGTCTTTCAACTGCGGATGAAACTCCGCGCCTTTGGTGTTTTGCACACAGTGAACTGGCCATGTGCCGCCGTAAGCCTGGAAGTGTTTCGTTTGCGGAGGATGCCAGTCGCGGCTCTTGTACACGGGATCGCCGCGTTTCAAGAACTCGTCAATCAATTGATTCAGCGGCGCGACAACTTCGTCGCCATGGGCCACCGCCAATGTACCACCGGGACAAAAATCGTTTTGCACATCGACAACGATCAACGCTTGTTTCGATTGTGTTGACATTGAGAATTTGACCCCCTTGTTTACGGAGCCGATGTTACACTGCTTACTCCAACTCTAAAAGCAAGGCCGGCATCATGAAGCGCATGGAATTTCACCTCGGTCCACTCGCAGAAAGATTGAACAACGCCATTCGCGAGGCTGAACAAACGGGCGTCGCCAAACGCATCTGGCGCAAGGACGCTTCGCTCTGGAAAACAGACGAGGCGAGTCACAAGCAGATTCGCAACTCGCTCGGTTGGTTGACTGTGCCGGACGAAATGATCGGCGTTGCGGGCGAACTGAACGAGTTTGCCGAGATGATTCGCGCGCGTGGTTTCCGGCACGTGATGGTTTGTGGAATGGGCGGTTCGTCGTTGTGTCCCGAAGTGCTGGCGCGCACGTTTGGCTCTCAACCGGGGTTTCCGGAATTGCTGGTGCTCGACTCGACCGACCCCGACGTCATCGCCGGTCTCCGCGATCGAATCGACCTCGACCACTGTCTTTTCGTGATCGCTTCGAAGTCGGGAACGACGACGGAGCCGACTGTCTTTTACAAATTCTGGTACGACGAGGTCAGTAAACCACGCGCGAATCCCGGCGAGAACTTCATCGCCATTACCGATCCGGGTTCACCGCTGGTCGACACCGCCGCCGAACTCGGTTTTCAACGAACGGTCCTCAATCAGCCTGACATCGGAGGACGTTACTCAGCTCTCTCTTATTTCGGAATGGTGCCGGCGGTGCTAATGGGAATCGACATTCGCAAGTTGCTCGAACGCGCGAAGGAAGCCGAACAGTCGTGCTCTGCAGTGATGCCGGCTGATTCAAACGACGCGCTGAAGCTGGGGACAATCCTCGGCGAGTGCGCGAATGCGGGAAGAGACAAGCTCACCCTCATCCTCGATCCGCAGATCGAAACGCTCGGGTTGTGGATCGAACAACTCATCGCGGAGAGCACGGGCAAGGAAGGGAAAGGAATACTTCCGGTTACAGGCGAACCGGTCGGCGACCCTTCGGCGTATGGCGACGATCGAGTGTTCGTCGCGATCTCGGTGGGTCCTGTCGCCGCCGGCACAAACGGGAAACTGGGTGCTTTGGCTGACATGGGCCATCCCGTTGTTAGTCGTCAGATTAACGACATCTACGATCTGGGAGCGGAGTTCTTCATCTGGGAGTTCGCGACCGCCTGTGCGGGTTGGCGACTCGGCATCAATCCGTTCGATCAGCCGAACGTTCAGGAAGCGAAAGACGCGACACGCGAACTATTGAGTGAGTTTTCGAAGAACGGCAAGTTACCTGACGATCAAAAACTCGCTGATGACGATGCGGTGCGTTCGCAGTTGCAGACCATCGAGCCCGGCGATTACATCGCGTTTCTCAACTACACCGAAGAGCTGCCCGAGGTCGATCGCAAACTTCAGGAGATCAGAACAGCCGTACGCGATCTTACGAAGTGTGCGACCACGATCGGCTATGGACCACGTTTTCTGCATTCCACCGGGCAGCTTCACAAAGGTGGTCCAAACACCGGAATCTTTTTCCAGATCGAAGCCAGCGACAGCAACGACCTACCTGTACCCGGCGAACCTTACACCTTCAGCATACTGAAACAGGCGCAAGCACTCGGCGACTTTCGCGCGCTCGTCAGTCGCGGGCGCCGCGTGGTCCGAATAGACCTGGGCGACGACCTTCTCGGCTCTGTAAATCGTCTTCACGATGTCATCTTGAATGCTTTGAAGTAGTACGATCCCGCCCCACTTTTGCACATTTGTCATACGGCACTGGAAACATGGCCGTAATCAGCCTTTGCTAGATTAAAGGACATCCCCCAGGTGCATTCACTCTTTCGTTGAGGCATACGACTTGCCGTTCGGGAGCTAACTACTCGCTTCCTAGGACCCTGCCATTTTTGGAGGAGGAGCCGTTCGCCATGAAGTTCATCGAGAAATTTTTCAGAAGCGGCCTTGCTATAGACCTGGGTACTGTCAACACCCTCATCTATCACCCGAGCCGGGGCTTACTCGTGAATCAGCCGTCCGTCGTAGCCATCGATCGCTACGACGGCGAGGTGGTTTCAGTTGGGCATAAAGCCGCGCGACTCCTGGGCCGCGAACCACGCGGCATCGAAGTCCATCGACCAATCCGCTGCGGCACGATCTTCAACTTCGAAGTCACACAGAAAATGCTGCGTTCGTTCGTCGGCAGCGTTACCGAAGGATACCGGCGCGGACACTTCGTGGTTGGAATTCCCGGTTCGGCCACAGCGGTCGAGCAGCGTTCTGTTCGCGATGCTGCGCGTGACGCAGGCGGCAGTCGTATCGATCTGGTCGACGAAGGATTGGCGGCGGGACTCGGCGCAGGTCTTTCTCTTGACGACGAGCGCGCACATCTCGTAGTCGACATCGGAGGTGGTACGACAAATATCGCGATCATCGCATCGGGAGGAGTCGTTTCGTCGGTGAGTTTGAATGCAGCGGGAAACGCGATGGACGAAAGCATTCGCGACTACGTTCGTTCGAACTACTGTTTGCAGATTGGCGAGTACACTGCGGAAGCACTCAAGAAAGAACTCGGCGCGTTGAGCGATCGTGAGATTCAAGGCGACGAACGAAAGGTGCAGATCGTCGGTAAACAACTCAGCGATGGTTCTGCGTGTGCTGTCGATATCACCGCGGAAGACGTGCGCGAAGCGTTGGAGCCGGTGCTGGCGGAGATCGTTTCGGGCATCAAGAGAGTAATTGAAGAGGCGCAGCCGGAAGCCGTTGCCGACATCTATTACTCGGGAATGATTCTGACCGGCGGTGGATCGCTGTTAAAGGGAATGAAGGAACGGTTACAAACCGAGTTGAAGCTGCGGGCGACGATGCCGGAGGATCCGATCACGACGGTGGTGATGGGCGCGGGAATGTTGTTGTCCGAGCCCAGTCACCTGTATCGCTGCGCGATTCGTCAAAACCTGCCTGTCTGGCAGGAAGCAGAAGAGCTTGTGGTTAGCTGGTAGAGCCGTTCTGCTGTTACGAGAGGCTT
>CBFGMX010000259.1:0-4997 GCA_965649955.1 uncultured bacterium | reverse complement strand
CCGGGTGGGAAGCGTTCGTGAAACCGCTGCTTGAGGAAGCGACGGCCACTGCACGCGCCGTGAATTAAATAAGAATCATTGGTCATATATCATTTGACATTTCTCATTTACCATTTGGTCAACGGGCGCGACAGTGCGAAATACACCTACGCGGTGCGCTGACAAAGTCACAAATGACAAATGATATATGACCAATGAACCCCTTCAGGAGCATTAGCATGAAGAAGCTATTTCTGGTCGCCATTCTCACTTTCCTGAGCTTGCCGCTCGCGGCTTATGCGCAGGGCGGTCACGAATACTCTCCACTCGAGGAGAAAACGGTCAACTACAAAAACTGGAGCCTCCCGAACCTCCAGACTGAAAAGAACGACGACCTGCGTGAACTGATGAAGGGGAAAAAGCTTGTCATGATCGTCTACTTCGCTCCGTGGTGTGGAAACTGGAAGAACGAAGCGCCACTCGCCGCGAAGTTTTATGAGAAATACAAAGACCACGGTTTCCAGGTGATCGGCGTGAGCGAGTACGCGCCGCGTGAGGACGTGAAAAGCTTCTTTGGCGAAAGTGGTCCACCGTATCCGGTCGTAATCGAATCCGAGTCGCGCCAGGACAAGTCAAACACGCCCCACTACGCTTACCGGCAACTCACCGAGGACAACCGCAACTGGGGTTCGCCCTGGAACATCTTTCTCGAACCTTCAAAAGTGAACAAGAAAGGCGATGTTCTTACCGAAAAGGCGTGGGTCGTTAACGGCGAACTGATCGAAGAGGAAGTTGACAAGTTCATCGCAACGAAAGTTCAAGCTCCATCCACAGCGAAACCCGATCCGAAGTAGTCTGTGGATCACTTGGCCTGCATGAAACTTCGCGTCCTGTATCACGGTCACTGCTTCGACGGCGTCGCTTCCGCGGCAACGTTCACACGGTTCTACAAGGAACGCATCAATCCCAGCGCCGAGGTCCACTACACCGGCCTGCTGCATCGTCCCGGAAATCTGTTCGATCTCGACATGTTTGACGCCGACGAGAACGCCATCGTCGACTTCAAATACGCCGCGTCAGAAAGGCTGACGTGGTGGTTCGATCATCACGAGTCGGCATTTCTGACGCTCGAGGACGAGGCGCACTTTCGCGCCGACACGTCGGGGCAGAAGTTTCTCGACCCGACGAGAAAGTCGTGTACGGAATTTATTGCGGACGTCGCGCACGAACGATTTGGTTTTGACACGCGACCAATCGAATCGCTCGTGCATTGGGCGCACGTGATCGATGGCGCCCTTTACGAATCACCCGCGCAATGTGTCGAGTTGAAGGAACCGGCATTGCAACTGATGCAGGTGATCGAGGCCGATCCCGACGACCACTTCATCGAACAGATCATTCGCGACTTAACAACGCAGTCGCTCGAAACAGTGGCGACGGGCGCGGAAGTGCAGCGTCGTTTTCAACCGATACTCGAGCAGCATCTGGAGACGCTTGAAGCGGTGCGACGAAAAGCGACGTACTCAAATGCGGTTGTGCAGTTTGATTTGGTTGACGAGGGTTACGAAGGGTTCAACAAGTTCATCCCGTACTACCTGTTTCCGGAAACAACCTATTCAGTGGCGCTGACGCGTGGGCCACAACGGACGAAGATCTCAGTCGGCTCGAATCCCTGGGCCCCCAAGCCCCGCACTCACAACATCGCGAAGATCTGTGAACGATACGGTGGCGGTGGCCACGCCGTAGTCGGAGCAGTTTCCTTCAAGCCGGAAGAGGTTGAAGAGGCGCGTGAGGCGGTGAAGGAGATCGTTACGGAACTCTCGTTGTAATCATTTGTCATTGGTCATTTGACGTTTGTCATTTGTCATTTGGCTTTCCCAGATGGTTGGTGGAAACCGGTAATTTCGTGGGGCGTTAGTCGCTACCAACGCCAACTCGCAAATGACAAATGAGAAATGTCGAATGACCAATGACAAATGACTCCTCACCGCGCCATCAATTCTTCAATCTCGTCAGCCTGCTTCGGTACCTTGCTCGTCAAAACTTTTGGACCGTTGTTCGTGCACAGCACGTCGTCCTCGATCCGCACGCCGATTCCCAGATACTGCTCCGGAATGTCGCGCGTTTCTGGCGAGATGTAGATCCCCGGCTCGACGGTCATTACGACACCGGGTTCGAGAGCGCGTGATTCCTGACCAAAGTAGTACTTGCCGACATCGTGAACGTCGATTCCGATCATGTGCCCCAGTCCGTGCATGTAAAACTGTTCGTGTTTCCCTTCCTTGATCAGTTCCTCGGGTTCACCCTTCAAAAGCCCGAGCTCGATCATTCCTTCCGTAAGCACCTCGATCGAATGCCGCTTCAACTGCTCGTGTGTCACACCCGGACGGACCATCTCCACACACGACATCTGCGCTTTTAAAACCAGGTCGTAAATCTCCCGCTGTGCTTTCGTGTAACGTCCATTGATCGGAAACGTTCGTGTGATGTCCGACGCGTAGCCCTTGTATTCGGCACCGGCGTCAACCAGCAACAGATCGCCATCCCGCAGCTCGGCGTCGTTGTTGATGTAATGCAACACCGTCGCGTTTGGCCCACCACCGACGATCGACGTATACGCCGGACCAGCAGCACCACGGCGGCGAAAGACCTGCTCGATTAGCGCTTCAATCTGGTACTCCTGCATGCCGGGCCGCACAGCTTTCATCGCTTCGACGTGCGCTTCGGCAGCGATGTCCGCGGCAGTCTGCATGATCTCGAGCTCCTCCGGCGTCTTCACCACTCGCATCTCGTGAATGATCGACCCCGGATCGACAATCGTTTGCGGTGGATGGATCGGCTTGCGGTTCCAGCCGCGCATGGCGCTGATCTCACGAATGATCGTGTCGTCGAGCTCGCGATTTACGCCAAGCCGGTAGTAAAGAATGTCCGTGTCGTTGAGTATTTCCCGGAGTTTGCTGTTGAACTCCGCAATCGGAAACGCCGCCTCCGCTCCAAACTCGCTCATCGCGCCTTCCACGCCCGCGCGACGCCCGTCCCAGATTTCTCGTTCCGGATCGCGAGGCCGAACAAACAGTGCGTACCTGTGCGTCTCGGAGGGTTTGACAACCGCGATCGCTTCCGGTTCTTCGAACCCGGTCAGGTAAAAGAAGTCGGAATCCTGACGAAAACGGTAGTTAGTGTCGTTGGAGCGGGTAGCTTCGCGCGCGCCGGGAATGATAGCGACAGACCGCGGCGCCATTCGCCGCATGAACTCTTCGAGCTGTGGTTTGATCATGGCGGCATTGTACCTGAACGACTAATTTAATAGATAATCAGGCAGCCGCGATGAGCACGCAGACCATTCCAGCAGAACGAACTCAGGAGATTGTTTCTCGCGATCCCTCGACCCGGGAAGAGATCGGGCGTGTGGCGTTGATGAACGCCGCCGACGTTGCAGCTTCCGTTCGTTATGCTCGCGCCGCGCAACCCGCATGGGCGAAACTTTCGTATCGCGACCGTGCCCGTTACGTGCTGCGCGCGCGCGAACTGGTCCTGGCCCAGACAGACGAGATCGCCACGCTCATCTCACGAGAGACCGGAAAGCCGCCGCTCGAAGCGATCTCAATGGAGGTTGTGCCGACTCTCGACCTCATGAATTACTTCGCGCGCAACGCCGGTGCGTTGTTGAAGCGACAGAAGATCGACATCGGTCAGTACGGAGCGCTCGGTCGCTCGTCCTACATCTTCTATAAACCGCTCGGCGTTGTCGGGATCATCTCGCCCTGGAATTTCCCGTGGGCCACGCCACTTGCCGAAATCGTGATGGCGCTGATGGCGGGAAATGCCGTCGTTCTGAAGCCGAGCGAGTTGACGTCGCTTACGGGGCTGAAGATCGGCGCGATTTTTAAGGACGCGCAACTGCCCCCGGGCCTGCTCGAGATTGTCACCGGTGACGGATCGACAGGCGGTGCCCTAGTCGAAGCGGGTGTAGACAAGATCATGTTTACGGGCAGTGTCGCGACGGGCAAGCGAGTGGCGGAATCGGCGGCCAAACAGTTGATACCGGTGGTGCTCGAACTCGGCGGCAAGGACCCGATGATCGTGCTCGACGATGCGAAGCTTGAAAACGCGGCGCGAGCTGCGGTGTGGGGCGCTTTCTGCAACTCGGGGCAGGCATGCGCGTCGATCGAGCGCTGCTACGTGCATGAATCGATCGCGCCGCAGTTTATCGATCTCGTCGTGAAAGAAACGCGCGCATTGAGGCAGGGCAACCCGACTGTCGAAGGTGTCGACGTCGGAGCGATGACGAACGAGAGACAGTTACAGATCGTCGAGAGTCATGTCAGCGATGCGGTCAAAAAGGGCGCGCAAGTGCAGACGGGTGGCAGTCGGTTGCATGAAGCGGAGGGATGGTTTCACGAACCGACGGTGGTGACGAATGTCGATCACTCGATGGAGTTGATGACCGAAGAGACGTTTGGTCCAGTGCTGCCGATCATGACGTTCAAGACAGACGACGAGGCTGTCGGGCTTGCGAACGACAGTATTTATGGGTTGACCGCGGCTGTTTTTACGAGCGACATCCGTCGCGGGCGTGAACTGGCTGAACGAATCGACGCCGGGACGGTGATGATCAACGAAGTGGTCTACACGCATGCGGTCGCCCAGACGCCGTGGGGCGGGGTGAAGCAGAGTGGTTATGGCCGAACGCATGGCCGCCTGGGACTGCTCGAGATGGTCACGCCGCAGCATATCCACGCGAACGCCTTCCCGTGGGTGCCCGATGTCTGGTGGTTTCGTTATACAAAAGAGGCCGGAAAGCTGTTTCGCGGCTTCGCCCGGCGGTTTACCACCGGATCCGTGATATCCGCGTCGCCGCTGCTTCCACAAATAATCCGCCGTCTCTTCGAACGCCGCTGAATTGCACATTTATTAGTTCAGAACCGCGCCTTTGGGACGTGGTCGTAAGGGTGCGGTTTCATTCGTGACGAACGGGTGGCGGTAGTAGGCGGCTGGTGCTATACTTCCTCGCCATT
>CBFGMX010000258.1:0-5348 GCA_965649955.1 uncultured bacterium | reverse complement strand
TGCCTGCGGCAGCGGAGTGTCAGCCGGTTCGTGGGTGACGTCCTCTCCGCAGGCGAAGAACCTCAGCAACGGCCGTCTCTCGCCGGCAACGTGATCGCGGATGGTCCCACGCAGCATCGGAAAGCGTGCTTCAAGGGCATCGAGGACGGCGCGTCGCGTCACTGGACCATCGATCTCGAGTTCAACGTCTCCAGAGACACCCGCAAGCGCCCGTAAATGTGCCGGCAGGACGACCAGAATCATTTCAGCGTCTGTACCTCCACGGAAAGTACCGGCGGCAGATCGCGAACGATCGGCGCCCACGTATCACCCGCATCGGCGGATGCATAAACCTGCCCGCCAGTCGTTCCGAAGTACACGCCACACGAATCAAGCGAGTCGACCGCCATCGCATCGCGCAGCACGTTGACGTAACAGTTGCTTTGCGGCAACCCATTCGTCAACGCCTCCCATTCGTTGCCACCCGTACGGCTGCGATAGACGCGCAACTTGCCATCCGGCGGATAGTGTTCGCTATCGCTCTTGATCGGCACCACGTAGATCGTCTCCGGTTCGTGCGGGTGAACATCGATCACAAAACCAAAATCGGTAGGCAGGTTTCCGCTTACTTCCCGCCACGAGTCGCCCGCGTCATCGCTGCGCATCACGTCCCAGTGTTTCTGCATGAACAGCACGTCGGGGCGTGAAGGATTCATAGCGATGTGATGAACGCAATGGCCCACCTCCGCGGTCGGATCCGGAATGTACTGCGAGTGCAACCCGCGGTTGATCGGTTTCCACGTCGCGCCACCATCGTCGGTGCGAAACGCACCGGCGGCGGAGATTGCCACAACAATCCTGTCACGATTCGCCGGGTCTAAGAGGATCGTGTGCAGGCACATGCCACCCGCGCCCGGTTGCCACTGCGATCCCGTACCGTGCCCGCGCAAGCCGGGCAGTTCATCCCACGTTTTTCCGCCGTTCGTGGATCGAAACAACGCCGCGTCTTCAATTCCGGCAAACACCGTGTCAGGATCGTCGAGCGACGGCTCGAGATGCCAGACTCGTTTGAACTCCCATGGATGCGGCGTGCCGTCGTACCATTGATGGGTCAGCAGCGGTTTGCCGGTCTCGGCGGAAGTGTCGTAAACGAATTTATTGCTCTCGCCCATCGGCATGCCTTCAGGCGTGGTAGTCGGCGCGCCGGCGGGTGTTCCCGGTTGAAACCACGTCTTGCCGCCGTCGTCTGAGCGTTGAATGATCTGTCCGAACCAGCCGCTGTTTTGCGACGCGTAGAGGCGGTTCGGATCAGCAGTGGAACCTTTAAGGTGATAAATCTCCCAGCCGGCGAAATGCGGCCCACTAACGTCCCACTTCTCACGTTTTCCGTCGGAATTCAAAATGAATGCGCCCTTACGGGTGCCTACGAGTACTCGTACATTGCTCATCTTTTCGTGTCCTTCTTCAAGTAGACTTCGGGCAGAATTCGATTCCTTTATTAATTTAGTCGAACGGCGATCGACCAAATCGACAGGTGTCTAGAGAAATTTACAACTGCTGTGTCTGCGGCACTTTCACGAACCACGCGCATAGGGCCAGCAACAACACCACCATCGTCAAGAGATAGAATATCGTCGCATACGATCCGGTTCGACTGGCGGTTTCAGCAAGGATCAGAGGACCCAGAGCCGAGGCGATTACCGTCAGCGCCTGCGCGATGCCCTGGATCTTCCCCAGATGCTTTCGGCCGTAAGCCGCACTCCAGAAACTAAAAAAGATGACGATCACGAACCCACCCGCCAACCCCATCACCGCGGCGTAAAGCGCAACGTGCATTTGAGTCGAAACGTGCGGGAGTGCGACCAGCGAGCCGGCGAGCAGGACCATCGCCACCGCAAGCAAACGGTTCATTTTCCACTTCGAAGCGATCCAGCCACCTAAGAAGTTTCCGACAAGTGAAGTCAAAGCGACGATAATCAGGCTGCGATGATAGGTCGACGCGTCGAACCGCCGTTCAGCCAGAATCGATTCGTTGAAAAGAGCGATACCTGAAGCGATCAGACCGTAAACAGCACTCGCTACTCCAAACACCCAGAAGCTCGGCGTTGATAACGCCTTAGCGAGCGTGTAATCCTCACGAACTTCACGACCCACATCATCCGATCGAGCCTCACCGTCAATATCGATCGAACACGACTCAGGAGACCGTCGCACGAGTAACAACGCAAGCGGCGCAAGTCCCACAAGCAGCGCCAGCCCGACGATCCACCATGCCGTGCGCCATCCGTTCGATAAAACAATTGCCCCAATCAACGGAAACGCCAGCATAAACCCGATGCTCAATGCAATGGTGTAGACCGCCATGGCGAGATTGAGCCGGCGTACAAACCACTGCCCGACCATCGTGATGCTGACGACCGACAACGCGCTCTGGCCGATCCCGCGTGTCAGCGTAATCAGAATCGCAATTGCAGCGACGTTGCTCGCCGCACTCATTCCGAGGACAACAGACGCTAACGACAGCACCGTGACGGTTAGTACTATCCTGCTGCCAAAGCGATCGATCAGCCTTCCGACGCCGATCGAAAAAAGAGCACCAATCAACGTGGCCCACAGATTAATACGCGCGAACTGGACGCGGTCCATTTGCAGGTCTCGTAGGAGTGGTTCGGTTATCAGCCCCAGACCCTGCGTCCGTCCCGGTAGAGTTCCGACCATTGCAAACGCCGCGACAAACACGTGCACCCATCCGTAATAAAACGGAAGCGCAACGGGAAGTTGGGATATTTCAGTTCTTGCTGAATTCATTCCGCCGGCGACTGACCACGATCCAGCTCAAACACAAACTCAGACAAACCAGGAGCCCGATCCATCGTACCCATCCATTTTTGAAAACAACTGTCGCATTGAAAATGATGAAGATTAAGAAGCCGTGCCAGATGATTGTTAACAACCACGGACGTTCACGATAGGAATTCAGTCCCGCACGCCACCACCACGTGACGTCGGCGAACCAGAAGATCGCGACCGCGTAGTTTATGAAAAGACCGCCGCCCCAGTTGATAGCAAACACCTCTGCCGTTTGGCGAGCCGTGTCGGCATAGGCGGATTGATGACTCCAGGCGTGATAAAAATGAAAAGCGGCGATGAAATGCGCGACGAGTGCGGCGCAGCCCATGGTCCATGCCAGCCGTACCCATCGATCGTAGTTCTTCTGTCGCCCGCCAATCGCTAGGATGACACACCCGATTGCGTACGCCGCGAATGCAATCCAGATCGTGCTGCGAGTTAACAACTCTCCCGACATCATCCTGTATAATGCGCCGCCATAAAATCAGACCTGCGTTGCGGAAAAGAGTCTTCGAAAATATGGATCGTCTGACAATTTCACTGCTCTTGGTTTCGATTCTTAGTCTCTCATCGACAACAACCCACGCGCAAAACTGGCCGTCCTTTCGTGGACCGAATGCGTCGGGTATTGCCGAAAACGCGAAACCGCCGATCACCTGGGACGTCGAAAAATCAAACAATGTGCTCTGGAAGACCGACATTCCCGGTCTCTCACATGCCAGCCCGATCGTTTGGGACAACCAGATCTATGTAATCACCGCAGTCAGTGGTGATGCGAAGTCAACCTTCAGCGCCAAGGACCGCGGTATCGGACTGGCAACCGACGAAGTTAAGCATACTTGGATGATCTACGCGCTCGACAAGCGTAACGGCAAGGTGCTTTGGACCAACACCGCCTTCGAAGGTGTACCGCGCGCCAAGCGTCACGTCAAAGCGACGCAAGCGAATTCGACTCCGGTGACAGACGGCCGTTACGTCGTGGCGCTTTTCGGTTCCGAAGGTCTTGCTTGTTACGACACAAAAGGCAAGCTGCTGTGGAAACAAGACCTCGGCGTGTTGAATCCCGGGCTCTGGGACGACAAAGAATCTTCATGGGGCCACTCGAGCAGTCCGATCATCTACCGCGACCTCGTAATCGTACAGGCAGACGGACACAAGCAATCGTTCATCGCCGCGTTTAATTTGAAGGACGGCAAACAAGCCTGGCGGGTCGAACGAAATGAGATCACGTCATGGGCCACGCCGACGATCTATCAGGGCGCGAACCGGGTGGAGATAATCGCCAACGGCGGGCGGTTCATTCGCGGCTACGATCCGTTGACCGGCAAGGAACTCTGGCGCTTCGCCGATAACGACACGCAAGTAAAAATGCAGGCGCCGCTGGTCGCGCACGATCTGATCTACATCACTGGGGGCTATCCACCGGGACGCGCGATGTACGCGTTTCGTCCCGGCGCTGTGGGCGACATCTCGCTCAAGTCAGGTGAAGAGAAGAACGAATTCATCGTTTGGCGAACGAGCAAAGGCAGTCCTTACACGCCGACGCCAATCATCTATGGCGATCTGATGTATACACTTGCGGACAACGGCGTACTCAGCGCTTACGACGCAAAAACCGGCGACACGATCTATCAACAGCGACTGCCGAGCTCGTTCAGTGCCTCACCGGTTGCGGCGGACGGAAAGCTGTACCTGGCGAGTGAAGATGGTGATGTGTTTGTCGTCAAGGCCGGCAGGCAGTATGAGTTGCTGTCGCGGAACACGATGGGCCAGCCGCTCATGGCAACACCGGCCGTCTCGCACGGCATGTTAATCGTGCGCGGAGAGAAGGCGATCTACGCACTCGGCGAGCGTAAGTCCGCAAAGAACTGGTTGCCCTGAGAGCGACGGATTTGGCAAATGATACGAGGTCTTTACCTCGGCGGGATCGCGCCCGCTGTAAAAGCTAACTATGTGTTGGCTTTTCGATAAAAGTGGACACATTCTTCTCTGAGCTACCTCGGTGTCCTCTGTGGCTCGGTGGTTCACGATTGCTTAGAAAAACACCACGAAGGCACAGGGAACACGGAGAATTGCACAGAGAACAAGCAGAGTAAGGGAGTTTTAAGGCAACGCCCTATGTTATAACGTCCTGAACTCCAGTGGTCTAGCTCAAGTGACCAATACGATCTTCAAAGAAGTGAAACGATGAAACCTACAATCCTGACTCTCGCTTTCCTCCTGTTTGCCAGTGCCGCGATGGCCCAGCGGACGTCGCCGCCTTCAAAAGCTGAACTCGCGCAAATCACGGAGCGCGGCCGGCAATTGGCACAGTACGACGTCGCCGCCTGGTATGCGAGCGATGCGGTCATCGCCACAAAGCCCGAGCAAGGCACCGTCGCGAGATACATTGCGAAAAAAGAAGGCAACGTTTGGACCGTCATGTTTGGCCGCTTGAATGAGAAAGGCGACAAGTTTCTAATTGCCTACGAAGCCACCCAGGCTGCGACGCCAAAAGAATTCACTGTGAAGAGGCACAA
>CBFGMX010000257.1:0-5372 GCA_965649955.1 uncultured bacterium | reverse complement strand
TAGTGTTCGGACTTTCCTCTCCCGGCTTTCGCCGGCAGCGACCGCCCGACCTGTTCTCATGCAAGGCGAAGTGATTATAGCAAAGGGTGTTCAACGGGTATAGTCAGCCCGTAACTGCACTAACCAAAGTACTTGAATCCAACGCGCAAGCTGTTGATCCACTGTGCTGGGAAGAAAAGCGCGACCGCGATCGACACGAGTGTGTGCGAGAGTGCAAGTGCGAAAAGGTTGGGCACTCGTTGATAGACGTACGCCCAGATCACGCCGCCTATAAACGTTAGACCAAACAAAACCGGATTCGGAAGGTGAACCACACCAAACAACAGACCAACCACCACGATGCTCTTCCAACTCCGACCGAAGACAATTTGAACGCGGCGGTTTATGTATCCCTGTAGCACGTACTGTTGAAACAACGCCCAAAAAGGGACCAGCAAGAATCGCCAACGCAGCGGATCCCGCGGCGACCAGTTTCTTGAAATGAGGATCACAATCACGATTGCGGCCACTGTCGGCACAGCCAATAACTTCACCGCCGCTGCGAAGTTGTCCCAACGAAACCCAATCTCCCGCGCCGTTTCGCCGTAGGCGCGATGGGAAAAGATCATCAGCATCAACGCCAGCGCGATCGGAATCGCCAGGACCAACTTGCTCCGGCCCACAAACGCAAGCACAACCCACTCAGCGATCAAACACGAAACGACGACGGACACGATCTCCCACAGCGCCAGCGTCCGTGCATTGATTTGCTTAATCGAGTCTTCGCCAACTGCCATCCGCATTCACCCCAAACCTCACCGGATCGCCGAGCAACTGGAGCGTGTAACGCGCGGCGTCGCCACTCTCGTGAAGCGCGTAGATTCGCGCCTCATGATCTCCTGCCGTTAACGACGGCAACGAGAAGTTGTAACCATGCCACTCGTCCCTGGACCATCCGGCCGCGACGACATCGGGCCGCGAGAGGTTCGCGATCTGAGTGCCGCTCAGTTTTCCGTCAATGAAAACCTGGACCTCAACGCGCTGCCACGGCGCAGCATTGTTCACGGCCCAACCCGCAATCGATCGCGACTCAACAACTGCTTCACCCCACCCGTGAAACGTCGGCGGAAAAGCATTCAGATACGCACCGACGGCAATCGCGCCCACCAATATCGTCTCTGCGATTGATTTGCCGATGAGCAAATTGACGAGTTGTGGTTTGTTCATGCTGAGGTTTCAGGCGTTCTCGGCAGCATGCGTGGTTGAAACAGATCGGGCCAACGGGTCCGGAACTCGGTCCGCACGATCTCTTCCACTTCATCGGCGGTCGCGGAGTCAAGACATTTCGACGCAACTTCACGTGCTTCTTTGCTGTCGATGTGCGCGAGGGTCGACCGGACACGCGGGATCATCGCTGGCGTCATACTCAGATCAGTCGCTCCGAGCCCGATCAGCAAAACCGCGTACGCGGGCGTGGAAGCCATTTCGCCACATACAATTACAGGAATTCGCGCGGCCGCCGCCGCTTCCAAAGTACGCTTAATTCCGTAAAGCACGGCGGGATGCAAGGTGCGAAACCATTCTGACACTTTGTCGTTACCACGATCGACCGCGAGCGTGTATTGCACGAGATCGTTTGTGCCGAGTTCGAAGAAGTCGACTTCGTTCGCGATCTTCTCGGCGGTCAAAACAGCGGAAGGCACTTCGATCATCGCGCCGATCGGTACCTTCGCCGACGGCGTCTGTGCAGCGGCGAGGCCTTCGAGTTCTTCGCGAATGACTTTCTGGGCCAACCGCACGTCCGCCACGTCGGCGACCATCGGAATCACAAGACTCAAGTTCCCACCGGCGGCAGCGCGAAGTATGGCGCGTACCTGAGTTCGCATCACCTGCGGGTTGCGCAAGTTGAAACGCACCGCCCGCAGTCCCAGCGCCGGGTTGCGTTCGCGTTCCTTAACTTCGCCACCCACTTCACCGCCAACGTCGAACAACCGCACAACCGCTCCATCGCCACCTGCGGCGTCGGCGAGTGCTTTGTACGCCTCGTACTGCTGTTCCTCGGAATACATCAACCCCGGACGCGACAAGAGAAACTCGGAACGAAACAGTCCGACACCAGACGCGCCAAAATCGCGCACCGCTCGAAACTCGGCCGGCAGCTCGACGTTCGCACGCAACGAAATACTCACGCCATCGCGAGTCGACACTGGTCCAGACTCGACAACGTCCGCCACAGTCGCCACGACTTCAGGCGCGCCGGTTATAAATCGATACTCTTCGATCGTCGCCGCAGCCGGGTGCAGGATCACTTCGCCACGCCGTGCATCGACGATTATCTGATCGCCCGTCCGTGTGCGCCGGTAGAAGTCGCGCAAACCGACGACGGCCGTCAGACCGAGTCCACGCGCGATGATCGCCATATGCGAGGTCCAACCGCCGGTATCCGTCGCGATCGCCCGCACGTGATTCAGATCGAGTTCCGCGATCGTTGACGGCAAAAGGTCGCGCGCGACGATCACGGCGTCTTCCGAAAGATGCGGAGACTTTGGACCTTCGCCGGTCAGGTTAGCCAAAAGCCGCTGGATTACGTCTTCGATGTCCGATCCTCTTTCGCGCAGATACTCGTCGTTGATTTGCGTGTAGATCGACAACAAGCGATCGCCGACAACCTTAGCGGCCCATTCAGCGTTCGAGCGTTCCTTCACGATGTAGTCTTCGACGTCGCGGGTCAGCTTTGCGTCTTCGAGAAAAAGCAGGTGCGCGTCGAAGATGTACGCGTGTCCTCGGCCCAACTCTTTTTCCGCGCGATCCTTGATGGCCTCGAGCTGTTGCCGCGATAGCCTGACAGCCGCACGGAAGCGTCGTCGTTCACGTTCGACGTCGGCTTCCGCGATTTGCGCGCGATAAACCTCGCGAGTTCCTTCCTGTAGCCGCAAAACGCGACCGATAACCACGCCGTCTGAAACGCCAAGTCCCTCGCAGCGGATCTGTTGCGCCGCAACTGACGATTCAGGGTCGTCTCTTTCAGTTTCGTCAAAATCTCGCGAAAAAAGACCGACGACAGCCTCTAACGCTTCTTCTTCGTCGACCCCGTTTGCAACCACGCGAAGTTCCGTTCCGCGACTTGCGGCGAGTGTCAGGATGCTGAGAATGGATTTGGCGTCGGCTTCGAGATCGCCGTCGACACGATGAATCGTGAGGCTGCTTTGGAATCGGCCCGCCACGCGCACGAGGTTGGCGGCAGCGCGAGCGTGTAGACCGAGTCGGCCCGTGACCTGGAGTCTGCGTTCAGCCACTCTCAATCGGCTCCGGATTTCGTTGGCGGAGCAAGTAATCCGCCGGCGAAGTAAATTCCCTGCCGGCCCTGTTCGCAAATCTTGCGCGCGACCTCCGCGAGTGGTTCTTCAGTCGAAAACGACGCGAGCTTGATCACCATCGGCAGGTTCACTCCAGTCACGACCTCCACCGACCCCTCTTCCAAAAACATTGATGCGATGTTGGTGGGCGTGCCGCCGAACATGTCGGTCAGCAGGAGTACGCCTACACCTTGCGAGACGCGCGTGATGGCCCGCTGTACTTCATCGTGCGCAGCGTCGACGTCGTCGTGCCAGCCGATAGAGACCGCGGCGATGTGCGAGATTGGACCAATGATCATCTCGGCGGCGGCAAGCAACTCGCCCGCAAGATGGCCATGCGTGACGATGACGCCTGCGACTCTTTTGGTTTCAACGGGATTGCTACTCATCCGTGTTTCCTTTGTAAACGACTCAGGAGTTCTCCCGCAAAGCCGCAAAGGCGCAAAGACAAGCTGAAAAGAATGTCACTCATAGCCATCTGATTCACAGTTCCTTCTTTGCGACTTTGAGCCTTTGCGGGAGACCTGTTCCTGCCTTCGACATCTTCACCGCGCACGTGTGCGGTTCGCCTTGCGCACGTCGCGATGCGTGGCGCGAGCGTCGAATCCTTCGCGACGCAATGCGCGCGTCAGGGCGTTTGCGATCATCACGGAGCGATGCCGCCCGCCGGTGCAACCGATGCCGACTGTCACATACGACTTCCCCTCACGTCTGTAGAGCGGCAGCAGGTACGACAGCAGATCGGTAAAACGTTGCAGCGTCTCCTGCACGTCGGCCTGCGAACGTAAATATCGCACGACACGCGGATCGTGACCTGACAACGGCTTCAATTCAGGCACGAAATGGGGATTCGGCAAATGCCTCACGTCAAACAATAACTCCAGATCCCCCGGGTTGCCATACTTGTGGCCGAAACTCATCACCTCGACGCGCATCGGCGCACCTTTGCGGTCGGGACTGAACCGCGCCAGCAGAAAACTACGCAAGGTGTGAACTGTGTGATCGGAAGTGTCGATGATCTGATCGGCGTGCGATCGAATCCGGGCCATGGCCTTCCGCTCCGCGCGGATAGCCGCCAGCAAACGGTCGCCTCGATCGGCGGGATGAGGCCGTCGTGTCTCGCTGAAGCGATACTGGAGCACGTCGTCGGATGCTTCAAAAAAGAGGACCGTCACTCTCAGTCCTGAAGCGCGCAACGCCTTGAGTTGTTTTTCGAAATCGCCGAGGAACCTGCCCTCGCGAATGTCAATGACAAGCGCGGCGCGGCTGATGCCCTTTTCGTCGTCGTCGGTGGTGACCAGCCGGCCAAACGTCGGGAGCATTGTTACTGGCAGATTGTCGACGCAAAAATAGCCCAGATCCTGAAACGCGTTGGTGGCGGAGGACATGCCCGACCCGCTCAGACCGGTGATGATTACAATGTCAGGAACGTTGTTGTTTTCAGCGGGCGGGGAGTTTGGAGTTTTACGGGCCATCTCGGTGAGAGACACTTATACCACTGACATTTTTTGTTGTCATTCGGGGATATTCACTTGGGATTACTGGTTTCGAAGGCCAACGAAGCATGACCTCGATCGTCAAGCGTAGATATCGCCAAGTATCCACATGTCGCTGCGAACCGCAGCCGTTCAATGCCATGGGTAGCCGGTTAGATCCGCCACAAGGTACAGCAGGGACATCAAGAACGTGCCCAGGGTAAAGTACAGGACATTGAACAATCGATCTGCGGCCAGCCCTGGCCTCCAGTCGAAGAACGTGTCAATCGGCTCGCGGTGTTTCCAGCGGACGAATAATTTGCGCATTAACAAAAACAGGCTGAGTGAAACCAGCGGATTCATCAACGACGGAAACAGCGTCGGTGTGCTGTACGTGAAAATGCTGGCGACTACTGCCGCCACAAACAAAGCGATTGAAATGCCGAAGATAATCCTGCGGCTTTCGCGTTCGATCAGTAGATGACGGCGAAAGAACGTAACGGTTAGAACCGAATATGCTACCGCAAACCACACGATATCCATGCTAATTTTGCCATGACCT
>CBFGMX010000256.1:0-5433 GCA_965649955.1 uncultured bacterium | reverse complement strand
ATGCCGTGCGCGATGCGGCTGAAGATCTGGATCCATCGTTTTCACCGGATGGTCGACGGTTGGTGTTTCGCGGCGAGCGAAACGGCCGTACTGGGCTGTGGCTGCTCAACCTCGATGCTGGTGGTCCACGTCAACTGACCCAACTTTCGAATCCGGACGGCTACGACGGGAATGCAGCATGGTCGCCTGATGGACGTACCATCGCATTCACTCGGTCCATTCCACCCGACTCACCCAATAGTCGCGGGCGCGCCGCCATCGTGTTGCTCGATGTTGATTCGGGAGTGACGCGCAATCTTTCGATTACGGATCTAACGAATCCATTCGTCAGCGATCCCGCCTGGGTAAATGGCGGAAAAGAGATTGTATTCGTGACCCGGATAGCGCAGACCTCTCGCGGTGGGCAAGTTTGGATCGCCTCTGCCGCGGGTGGTCAGGCTAGTCCCGTTATTGAACAGTCCGTACAGGCCCTTTTCCCCACTTTTAGCAGGGACGGCCGCTTCATGGCGTATTTCGCTCCGGACGTGGACGGGCGAATACAGGTGTGGAAAAAAGAGATCTCCGCCACCAGCACTGCCGTCCACTCGGCAATCCGAATGACGAACCATGCCGACGTCACACCGACTCGCATTCGCTGGATTGGTGATGGAAGTGCGTTACTGTATTCAGCGGACGGACATTTGTGGAAGGTCGCAGCCTCGGGTGGACCACCGGTTAAGATCCCATTCACAGCTCATCTTTCAATCACTCGTCAAAAGCGCGCGCTTCCGTCTGCTCATTTTCCCGAACCCGGACATCAGCAGCCGGCACGAGGTTTCATGGGACTTGCACTTTCCCCGGAAGGACGTCGCATTGCAACACTCGCGCTCGGCAAGCTGTGGATGATTCCGTTGAATGGGCGTCCATACGCAGTAACGAAAGTTCCCTTTGAAGCTACTTCGCTCGCGTGGTCACCGGATGGAACTGAAGTCGCATGGTCTGCCGGCGTAGCGGACCAGGAAGACCTGTTTGCGACGAACGTGGTAACCGGTTCGACCCGGCGTGTCACTGCTTTGCCTGGTCGCGAGGTATACCCCGTTTATTCTCCGGATGGTCGCTACCTCGCGTTTGTGCATGCTCAAAGTGACGGCGTCCTGCGTGTGATCGACGCTCGCACCAGCAACGTTGAGAAGCCGGAACAGACGCGAAGCCTTGGATCGATCGGTCTAACGTGGACCAGCCCACCACAATGGAGTCCGGAATCAGATGGTCTCCTCGTCTGCGGCGAGGCGCGCGTGAACCAACCGGCAAGCGGAACTTTTGTGTTGCTATCCGGCGGGCGGAAGACTCTCACACGCTTCCCTGATGCCCCGATCTTTCTGCACTGGACACGGCAGCACACGATCGTCTTTGTGCGGCATGACCGTTTGTGGCAAGCGCCGTTCGATCACACCGGCATGCTGGCCGAACCGAAGCCAATCGGAAGAAGCGCGGCGCTGTATCAGTCGTCGGCAGACGATGGAGCTCTGCTTTTCGTTGCGGACGGAGGACTCAAGTTGCGTTCACGCGACGGTAGAGAACAGAGTCTCGGTTGGCCCATCTCCTACAAACCGCCACTCGCCGCACCGACGTTGATCCGGAACGTTCGGATCATCGATGGGACGGGCGCACCAATTACAAGTCCCCGCGATGTCTTGATTGAGAAGGGTCGAATCACGCGAATCGCCGCGTCGGGCAGGCTTTCAAAACCCGGCGTGCACGTGGTCGACGCTGGCGGCCGAATTGTGATGCCGGGCCTCGTGGATCTTCACGCACACACGTACCGGCCGGATCTGCTTCCTGGTTTTGTCTACTTCGGAATTACCACAATCCGCGATCAGGGATCATCGATGGCTCCACTGGTGGCCTATGCAGACGCGATTGCGGCGGGTTTACTTCCGGGTCCGCGCGTCGCATACGGCGGTTTTCAGTTCTATAGCGATTGGCCGTTCGACGAAGAGCAGGGTCGAGGAATCGAGCCGGAGGCGGATGCGGATCAAATAAGGCGAGCGGTCGCGCTGGCGCAGTCGTTCGGGGCACAGCACATCAAGACACGCACTTTTCGACGCTGGGACATCAATGCCCGCATGATCTCTGAAGCACATCGCCGAGGAATGCGCACAACGGGCCACTGTTCCCACTTACTGCCCCTAATCGCCGCCGGCATGGATGCCAAAGAGCACATCGGTCTGTGCGAACCGCGTGGCAACACCTATATATATGACGACCTGATCCAACTGTTCAGGGCCGCGGATATTGGCGTCGTTCCCACGATTAGCTATTTCGATTTTGCGGTGCGAGTGAACGAACGCCCTGCACTGCTCGACGATGTTGGCGAGCTCGTACCGTTCATGCCCGCGCGGTCTAACTTTGATTGGATGATCAACTTGAACGCAGCGGCTCGCAAAAACTGGATTCAAATGGCGGAGCAGGCGCGTGAAGCAACACTCAAATTGTTGCGTGCCGGCGTGACCATCGGTACGGGGACTGACATTTGGCAGATTCCCACCGGCGTACACATGGAACTAGAGCAATTGGTCGCGGCGGGGTTGACTCCGCTGGAGGCGATTCACGCCGGCACTGGTGGCGCCGCGAAAATACTCGGCGCTGATAAAGAACTCGGTACGATAGAAGTTGGCAAGTGGGCTGACTTCGTGTTCCTGGACGCCGATCCGCTCTCCGATATCCGAAACACGAGACGCATCTGGAACGTGATGCACAACGGCCAGCTCGTCGATCGTTCGGCAATAGTCAAGACGATCAAACCTCGCTAGCGAAACTATCCGTAGTAGCGAGTAGCCTTAATACACCGATCGCCCAACCGACCCTACTGCCGAAAAACCTTTGCCCGTTTCGATGCGGTTTGACGTACTACAGGGACAACCTCTTCGCGCGACTTCGCGACGGGTTTAATGGTGGTCGAGGGAGGCTCCGAAAAATCCTGTAAGGCCGCGAATTCTTCCGCGCTGATCCCGTTTCTGCCGCAGAGAATAAACGCTAAAGGATCAACGTCTTGGAAAGAACTGTTAGCGACGTCATTGGTTACTGAATCCTCGACCTTCGCCGAATCCTGCCGCTGTTTGGTGGTTTTAGGGTTCTGGTCCATCGTCAATCCGAACGAGCGGAGTAACTTCACCTGCGGATCAGACGGCACGATCACGTGTGAACTCTCTTTCGAGTCGGATCCTCTCTCGATTAGCAACGGCACGCTCTCGCGTGGCGTCGTCGTTTGATCTTGACTCTTACTCGCGGACTTCTCGCGCTGGCCCGTCGTAGCGATTGCCGTTACCAGAAGCACTGCAAGCGATAACGGAAGAAGCCTGGCTATTCGTGTCGATCGAAACATTCTCAAACTCCTCTCAATAGAAACCGCGCGCAACTCAGGAGCAAATTTGAGTCCATGCAAACGCGCTGTTTTCGGCTTCGACGCGTCACGCCGCACCTCATCAAAGAGGAGTTCCAACTCCGACACTGCGCAGCTTTTATTGCGAGTTTGCTCGAGAAAACCCCACAAACCGCCCGAAGAGCGCCACGCCCATCTGTCTTCAACTTATCAACGTCACACGGCTTTGCACAAAAAGTGCTCAAATTTCGTCTGCGGACCTCTATGGGAAGAATCTTTCTCGCGCAAAGGCGCAAAGACGCAAAGAAAGCAGTTAGAAACGCGGTAGCGCTTTGCGTCTTTGCGCCTTTGCGCGCGAGCATCTTCCCCCGCATAAGGCACTTCTTGTGCAAAGCCGCACATCGCGTTCGTTGTCAGCTCTGTTTAAGCAATTACACTGAGTAGGACAAATTTGTCACACCACTCAACCCCCACGATTCGCTTTGTATTCCACGCTTTCTCTCTTCACAGATCGGACAATAGTGTCCTACTGCTCTGATTCCTTAAGTGGTCCACCACCCAAATGCTGCGACTATTCGCGCCGCGCCGAAGAAAATTAAGTGGCACTGGCCTTGCTCATCGCCGACCAGGGCCAACGAAGATCTCAGGGAGCCGTTGGACAAGATCAGGTTGGAAAAGTCCATCTTTTGAGGAGACCACCATGCCAAAGTCAGGCATCATGCGCGCACGCAAATACCGGCGATATCGCAAGCACCTGTCGCTTTTCTCCCAGGCACGCGCGTCGGAGATCTCCTCGCGCGGAATTGCACTCACCGACGTCGATCTCGCGATGGTGATCGGCGGAACGCACGAACGAAGTGACGCAAGAGCCCAGATGGAAGTCGGAACAGCACAACCACTCGGTTGTTGTTGTGACGGAATGCAAGCTAACGCATCAGCTCACCCTTATGGCAAAAGGATCTTCCTCTGATAGACGGAAGGTCCTTTTTTCATAACCACAGATGGAAGTAGACATCGCTTTCGACTTCCTCCAGTCAACTACCAACAACAAAGGAGACACATGTCAGACTTCGACATTATTCGCGCATGGAAGGACGAGGAGTACCGCAAGAGCCTGACCGATGAGCAACGAGCCTCAATGCCTGCAAACCCAGCCGGCAAGATTGAACTCAGCGACGCGGATCTGGGCTCCGTTGCCGGTGGCACAGATCAGACCGACTTACAACGCACGGGGTCAGGCCTGACGCTCGGCTGTTGTACCAGTGTCATCAATGAGTGCGGCTTCTCCTGGTACCTCGGTACCTACGGTTGCTGTCCCATTTCATCCGATGGCCAGTGTTAATTGAGGCCCATCAACCACCACCCGCTTACAACTAAAGGAGACAACATGTCAGATTTCGACATTATCCGCGCATGGAAAGACGAGGAGTACCGCAAGAGCCTGACCGACGAGCAGCGCGCCTCGATGCCTGCAAACCCAGCCGGCAAAATTGAGCTCACCGATATGGATCTGGGCGCCGTTGCCGGCGGCACCGACGTTGAACGCACCGGATCGGGCCTCACGCTCGGCTGTTGCAGCACCGTAATTCAGGAGTGTGGCGCCTCGTGGTATTTGGGTACGTATGGCTGCTGCCCCATGTCATGGGACAACTATTGCCCGACTCAATTTAATTCGTAGGGCCGTCGCATCCCAATCGTCGGCGTGATCCATATACAAAGGACAAGGCCAGTGCTTCAACCAGCCATGCAAGACCCCGTGTGGTGTCAGGCAATCACCCTAAACGAGCGCCTGGAATTAATGCGTTCGGATCGATTCGCAATCGATACCTCCCATTCAAACAGCGACCTTGCGGGCCAGCGCTGGCAACGCTGGCGGTCGCAAAATCCGTTTGTGGCAGAGTCGTTATTTGCGAAACGACTCGCCGCAAATCAAATGACTAACAATGAATTCCTCTGCTTGCTCGGTGAGCCTGTGGAGGTAGTTCATAAACGGATGCCTCGTCCGCCGAAGTGGTTGACTGAGATCGCAGAGGCATACTCACGCACCGAGGATTCGAGCGGCGCGAGGACTG
>CBFGMX010000255.1:0-5463 GCA_965649955.1 uncultured bacterium | reverse complement strand
ATAATCTGCTTTACCTTATTCTCGATCTCTTGATCGGGCATCGTGTTTGCTCCTCTGTGAGTTTATTAGACTAATACATCCGGGGCAGCAAGTGCGGCGCTAGTCGCTTCCAGACTTGCTGCGTCTTCCACGTTAAGACACTTTATGTCGCGACTCGTCTGCCGCATGACCCCTGACAAAACTTTTCCTGGTCCAAGTTCGACTACTGTTTCGATGCCATGCTCGATCAGCACCTGCATCGACTGCGCCCAACGCACGGGCGCCGACACCTGCTGAACGAGCGCGTTGCGTAGATCAACGGGCGCGGTTGTGATCCGCGCATCGACGTTCGTAATCACCCGGAATTTCGGTTCGCCGAAATTCAGCCGCTCGAGGTCCGGCGCCAGTCTCTCCTGGGCCGGTTTCATTAGCGCGCAATGAAAAGGCGCACTCACGTTCAGCTTAATCACTCGTCGTGCGACCTTTTTCAGTAACTCGATCGCGCGATCGACCGCGGCCACGTTTCCGGCTATCACAACCTGGCCCGGCGAATTGAAGTTAGCAATGGAGCAAACTTCACCGCCGCTGGCCTCTGCGCACACGCGCTCGATATCGCTCAATTCGCCGCCGATCACCGCAGCCATCGCTCCCGTACCGACCGGCACGGCTTCCTGCATGTAGCGACCTCTGGCGCGCACGGTCCGCAGCGCGTCCGACAACTCCAAAACACCGGCAGCGACAAGCGCAGAGTATTCACCCAAACTGTGTCCGGCGACAAATGCGGGAGCGGGTGCACCCACGCTTTCCAACGCCCGAAACGCGGCAATCGACACGGCCAGAATCGCCGGCTGCGTGTTCTCGGTTAGCTGTAATTCCTCAGCCGGCCCTTCGAAACACAGCTTCGAAAGCGGGAAATCCAGCGCCGCATCCGCTTCCTCAAAGACCTGTCGCGCCGCGGGAAAGACGGCTGCCAAAGCTTTCCCCATCCCCGGGCTTTGCGATCCCTGACCAGGGAAAACAAACGCTAATGTTGGCCGAACCGAATCATTGGTCATATATCATTTGACATTTGTCATTTGCCATTTTGAAAGCGATGCGGGTGGTCGAACTAACGCCGGTTCTCCTAAATGATAAATGTCAAATTTCAAATGATATATGACCAATAACTTCTTCCTCACCACCGCATAAGCACGGCGCCCCACGTGACGCCACCGCCGAACGAAGCCATCAGCACCAGATCGCCTTCCTTCACTCGACCCGCTGTGACGCACTCGTCAAGCGCGATCGGTATGGAGGCGGCGGAGGTGTTGCCGTGGACCGCGATGTTCGAATAGACCCTCGACATATCGACGTTGAGTCGATCCGCCACCGCTTCCGTAATGCGCTGGTTCGCTTGATGCGGAATGAAGAGATCGATATCCTCCGCTTTCGATTCCGCCTGCTCCAGCACCTCGCGCGAGATCTCGGCCATCGAACGTACCGCGACCTTGAACAGCTCGTTGCCCTTCATCTTGAAGAAATGGTCGCCGGCGGCGAGCGTCTCGGCGCTAGGCTTTCGCCGGGTACCACCGCCGGGAGAATAGAGCTGCTCTTCGTAACGTCCGTCTGATTTAATCTTCGACGCAAGGATGCCGCGGTTCCCTTCCACTGGTCCCAAAACTGCCGCGCCTGCTCCGTCGCCAAACAACACGCACGTTTGACGGTCTGTGTAGTCAACGTATTGCGTAAGCACTTCAGCGCCGACCACCACCGCGTATTTCACCTGGCCCGTCCTGATCATGGAATCAGCCAGCGAGACTCCGTATAAAAACCCGGAACACGCGGCGACAACGTCCATCGCCGCGGCGTTGTTGGCACCGATTTCAGCCTGAATGATGCAACCCGTGGATGGAAGTATCTGATCCGGAGAAACAGTCGCGCAGATCAGTAGATCGATGTCTGACGGATCGAGACGCGCTCTTTCAATTGCCTGGCGAACTGCGCGGACGGCAAACAGCGATGTGTATTCGTGCGGCGCGGCTTTCCGGCGTTGTTTGATACCGGTGCGGGTAGTGATCCACTCGTCCGAGGTCTCAACCATCTTGGCGAGATCGGCATTAGTCAGAATGCCTTCAGGGTAGGAGTGTCCGGTACCCAGAATTCCAGCGCGTTGGTTTGCCATTAAGTGCCTCAGAATATAAATGTCGTACTACTTATGCAACCCGCGTCATCTGCGTCTCGAGAATTCCCTTTTCAATGCGTTCACTAGTACGGTGTTCGGAAAACTCCTTGACGCTCCGGATCGCATTGCGGATTGCTTTCGCGTTCGACCGGCCGTGGCCGAGCAGAACGATGCGGTTGACTCCCAACAACGGCGCGCCGCCGTATTCCGTGTAGTCCAGCCGCTTTTTGATACTTCTGAACGCGGGTTTCGCCAGCATCGCACCCGCTTTTGTCACCGCGGTCGACATCAACTCGCGCTTCAACATAGACAGCATCGCTTCAGTCAGACCTTCGGACAGTTTCAACATGACGTTGCCCGTGAATCCATCAGTGACGATCACATCGACCATACCGGAAAACAGGTCGCGTCCTTCAACATTGCCGACGAAGTTGATGTTGCTCAACTGCCGCAACAACGGAAACGCTTCTTTCGTCAGGTCGTTTCCCTTCGCCTCTTCTTCGCCGATGCTCATCAAACCGACTGAAGGTTTCACTGTTCCCAGCACGGATCGTGAATACGCGTCGCCCATAATCGCAAATTGGGCCAGGTGATACGGTTTGCACTCCGAATTCGCGCCGACGTCGAGCAACAACGTCGGCTTCGCTGCTTTTGTCGGAATCATTGCTGCCAGTGCGGGACGATCGACGCCCTGCAGCATGCCGATTACCATCTTCGCCGTTGCCATGGCGGCGCCGGTGTTTCCGGCGGAGACGAAACCGTCCCCACGGCCATCAATCACCAGCTTCGCCCCAATTCTCAAAGAACTCTTTTTCTTGCGCCGGACGGCGTTTGCGACCGCCTCGTCCATCCCGATGACTTCGGCCGCCTCGACCAGCTCGATCCCGTGGTCGCCGTCACCTCGCCAACCACATCGTCGCAGTTCGGGCTCGACCTTGTTCGGTTGGCCCACAAGGATGACGCTGACACCGAAGTCGCGCGTCGCGGCGAGCGCGCCGTCGATCTCAGCGTGCGGCGCATGGTCGCTGCCCATTGCGTCGAGAACGACCTTGCCCGTTAACGGGGCTTCATTCGTCGACTGACTTCGCACTGATTTTGATTAGGACTGTTCCACCTGCACTATTTCGCGGCCTTTGTAATGGCCGCATTTGGGGCATACACGGTGGGGCATGCGGGGCTCACGGCAGTTCGGACAAAGCGTGGTTTGCGGGACTCGCAGCGCATCGTGCGCGCGGCGCTTGTCTCGACGAGCTTTGGAATGTCGTCGCTTTGGATTTGGCATAATGACTCCGTTAGTTAATAAGATCCGTGTCTACTGCTTTAGGTCCTTCAGAGCAGCCCAACGCGGATCGACCTCATCGACGGCGCAATTGCACTGGCCCGTGTTCAAGTCAACTCCGCACTCAGGACACATTCCTTTGCAATCCTCACGGCAAAGCGTGCGCGCCGGGACGGCCAGTAGAATCTGCTCCTTTACGATCTCGTCGACGTCGATCGACTCGCCGTCAAACACCGAGACCGACAGTTCCTCTTCGCTGAGCGCCGCTGTGGAGCTGGATTCGTAATCCGCTCCCGTGATGTAGTCGAGCGCAAAATCAGCGCTGACAGGTAGTTCGACGGGTTTCAGGCAGCGATCGCACTCGAGTCGGACTCGAGTTTCGACGTGGCCGCCGACGAAAACCTCACCGCCGCTTCGTCGAACGTTCCCGCGGACCTCCGCCGCCTGGCTCAAATTGACGCGCTCGTCAACTGGGTTAAGCTCCTCAGGCTGGTAAACATGGGCGAAATCGCCCCTGCCCCCCTCCAACTTCTCGAGCTCAATCCGCATTCCCACCCCGCACTGCCGCCGATAGTCCGCTCCGGCGCTATGCGCACAAAACGGCCATTATAGCGGGCAAACACGGTCTGTCAACGCACGGTGTGTGGGACGCTCGCCGGTGCAATTTCATTTATAAGTGCCTCCCGCTTGCTGGGTTAAAGTTAAAAAGGGGTTTTTTGAGTTTTGTTTTATAAGTGAACAGGAGAGCTTGTGATGCTTCTGGGCGGGTCAAGGAGTTCTGAGCAACGACTTGGTGAGTTTAATGCGACCGCTGGTGGCTAATCTTGAATGCCTGCAGGGCATCTTCGCGCAGAGCGTCGGCGAGGCGTTTTTGTACGCCGGTCATCAGGCGCGTGGTGCCGGATTTACGCACATGAAAGAGTGAAGCGCTTTTCAAAACCCGCGACGGAACATCAGGCGAAATGAGCGCCTGTTCGGTCGGGGCGATCGTGATTGGCCCGGACGCCTTCTGTAACGCTTGTTGCGCCAGTTCCGTGCGGCCCATGCGTTCGTAGACCTGGGCCAGGAGGTAGAAGGCCTCGGTGTAACTCGAGTCCATCTTCGTGGCTTTGCGGAGGTGACGGACGGCGAGGGCGTCGCGGTTGAGTTCGTAGTAGAGACAGCCGAGAACGTAATGCGCTTCAGGAGACGGACGTACCGTCAATGCTCGCTTGAATTCTCCGAGTGCGCGACGCCAGTTTTTCTCGGCGACGAACAACCAACCGAGACCGTAGTGGCCCGCAAACGACGAACCGCCTTTCGCGTTGGCGTTGCTGAGCAGATGTTTCGCCAGCTCGACTTCACCGTCGTCGGCGCAAGTCAGGCCCAGCAACAGCGAAATGCGAACGTCGTTCGGGAGCGCAGCGTGTGCTTTGGCTAGGTACAGGCGCGCGAGTTTTGATTTGCCCCGGCGAAAGAAGTGTTCGCCGATGAACAGATTCAGTGTGGCATTCTCTTGAGATAATTCAGCGGCGCGTTGGAGTTTGGTGATGCCCTGCGTGACTTGATTGTCTTCGATCAGTAGAAAACCTTCGTTGACCAACTCTTCAAAGGCCCTCTTGTCAGGTGTATCGACCTCCGTAGCAAACGCGTCTGCCTGCTTCCCCGCTCCATCGACGCGTTCCAGGATCTGCATACGCAACTCGTCGCGGTGAACGTTCTCTTCCTGCTCGACAGCGTCCTTTTGACAGCGCTCGGTCCACAACTTTTCCAACCGCTCCGTTTGGACCACGCCGTCTTCGGCGAGCAAGTTGACGAGGGCTCGCACGAGGGAACGATCAAAGTAAGCGTTTTGCGCGTAACGCAACAGCAGATCGAGACTGCGTTCCAGACGTTCCGCGAGTCGCGCCACCCTGGTTTCCGCGGCGGAGATCCGTTCGAGGAGGTGTTCGTCAGTTGAGAGGCCCGACGTGCCGACGTCATATCGCGACGACGAAGGCTCGACGACGATCATCAACCGCGTACCGCAGCGCGCACAGAACTCCTGGCCCAGCGGATTCGCTGC
>CBFGMX010000254.1:0-5489 GCA_965649955.1 uncultured bacterium | reverse complement strand
GAAAAAGAAACTTCCTAAACGCAGACCTTGCGAATGCACGCAAGTAGACTCTCTGGCGTGATGGGTTTGGCGAGAAACGCATCGACCTGCTCGGTTTCCGCGTTCTTCGG
Source organism: uncultured bacterium (assembly GCA_965649955.1). Taxonomy (GTDB): domain Bacteria; phylum Acidobacteriota; class Blastocatellia; order Pyrinomonadales; family Pyrinomonadaceae; genus PSRF01. The sequence continues at coordinate 5,379 of CBFGMX010000254.1, read as the reverse complement.
ATCGAGTCCACTTAACAGGATTATCGGCAGATGACTGAGACGCTCACTGCTCCTCACAAAGCGGCATAATTCATAACCACTGACATTCGGCATCACCGCATCCGTCAACACCACATCAACAGTCACGGTCAACAACGACTTCATCGCCTCCAAACCATCCGCCGCCGAAACGACCTCGTAACCGGCACGTTGCAGCAAGACCTCGATGTAGCGCCGGAGAGCGGCGTCGTCTTCAGCGAGAAGCACACAGGGAGCGCGACGCGGCGTTTTCGTCGCATGCACTGCCTGGCGTCTGGCCCTGGAAACTTTTTCCTGTGTGATCATTGGAGCTTGTAGAAGCGAGACTTTCGAGGCCGTGAGGGCTCTGAAGGTCGGGCGCGACTAAGGGAGAGACTCGCCAGAAGCAGATTAGACTGCCGCCGCTGCGATTGTCAATGTTTTCTCTTGTTAATCCCCCGGCAAAACCGCGGATCAATCAAGGAAGGTGCGGTGCCAGAGTTCCAGACCTAAAAGCTGGAAAACATGGAGGTTATAGTCCTCACGTCCGGAAAAGTTAGCGTCGATGACCCGTTTTACCTCCCTCGGGCGGAACAGGCCGCGGCGTTTCACCACATCCTCCGAAAGCAGGTCGGCAACCAGCGGCCGTAGAGGACCTCGTAACCACGACCGGATCGGCGCTCCAAAGCCCGCCTTTCGCCGCCAGATCACGTCCTTCGGTAAAACTCCTTCGAACGCGCGTTTCAGGATGTACTTCCGCTTCAGTCCATGAAGTTTCAACCGTGGCGGCATGCGTGCGGCCATTTCAATCATTTCGCGATTCAGAAATGGCACCCGCACCTCCAGGTTTGACGCCATCGACATCTTGTCGGTCGTCATGAGGTTCAGGCACGGGAGAAACGTTTTCAGGTCGACGTAGAGGAGACGATTGAGCGGTGCGGCATTCGCAGCCGCTGCAAAATAAGAGCGATGCGTTGCGTAGGCGTCGTGATCGCGCGTGATCGCGCGCCACTCGTCCGAATACAGCCGGTGTTTCATTTCGTCGGTGAAGTAAGTGCCGTAGCCGAGGTAGCGGTCTTCGAAATCGAGCGCCGCGCTGCGCGCAAACTTTTTCGCATTGCGTAAGGGCGCGGTGAGTTTGCCGGGGAGGCCGCCGGGCAAGGCGCCCGCAACGGTTCGCATCAACGGGCGACGCAGTAGTTGCGGCACCGGATCGAATGCGGAGGCGATCTGCATCGCCATCTGCCGCGGGTAACCAGCGAAGACTTCGTCGCCGCCCATACCTGACAACATCACCGTCAATGTTTCGCGCGCGGCGCGTGAGATCAGGTAAGTCGGTATCGCCATGTCGATCGGCGGCTCTTCCATGTGGTAGACGAGCTTCGGCAGGAGTTCCGCGACTGACGGTTGCAACATGATCTCGTGATAGTCAGTCTGCAACTGTTCGTTGACGCGCCGGGCCCAGCGCACGTCGTCGGGAATGATGTCGTAGCGCAGGTCCTTGTTCTCGATGCCGACGGTGTAGGTGCTGATGCGCTGGCCGTCGACGTGCCGCTGCATCAGCGCGGTGATGCCCGAAGAATCGATGCCGCCGGAGAGAAAGGATCCCAGTGGGACGTCGGCCACCATCTCCATCTTGACGACTCGATCGAGTGTTTCGAGTGTACGTTCACGCCACCACGCTTCGTTTCGACCCTCTTCGATATGTGTGAACGAGACGTCCCACCACTGATGAAGTTTGATCTCGTCGTCACGGAAGTGAAGGAGGTGTGCCGGTGGAACTGTCTTGATACCGGCGAAAAGTGTGTTTGGATCGGGCGCCCACAGGAATGTCAGGAACTGATGTAACGCTTCCGGCTCGAGCTCCGGCTTTATTAATCGCGTCGCGAGAATGGCTTTGATTTCCGACGCGAATACAAACGCCGGCGGCGCGCCGTCGTTGCAGGGAATCAAGGCGTAATAGAGTGGCTTGATTCCGACGTGATCGCGCGCGAGCGTCAGCGTGCGTTCCTGGTTGTCCCAAACGGCAAAAGCAAACATACCGTTGAGACGGTCGATCGCGTTCCAACCCCATTCGACAATCGAGGCAAGCAGGACTTCGGCGTCAGTTCCGGTGCGAAACTGGTGGCCGGCCGCGCGCAGTTCTTCGCGCAACTCGCGATAGTTGTAGATCTCGCCGTTAAACGTGAGAACGTAGCGGCCGTTGTGCGAAAGCATCGGCTCGTGACCGGCAGGGCTGGGATCGATTATGGCAAGGCGGCGATGGCCCAGGCAGGCGCGCCGGTTGTGTTGGTCGATCGACTCTGAAATCCAAACACCTTCATCATCGCGACCGCGGTGCTCGACCGCTTCGAGCATCCGTTCAATCTTTGGCCCAGGATCCAGGCTGATGATTCCCGCGATGCCGCACATGTCAGATTTCAGATCTCAGATCACAGATCTCAAAGGGCCGGTGCTCGCGGAGAGAATCGAGGATCCGGAAAGTGGCACGAGTTGTAGCGATCAATTCATTTATGGCGATTGGCGCCTCTGTACCCTGCATCACGCACGCGCAGACTTGCCGGATCTGTTCCTGCTGACCCTTGTCCTGCGCTTTCAAAGTGATCTGCTCTTCACGCCCTTCTTTGTGAAGCGTTGCGCGGCGGAAATCGTCGAGCACAAAAGTTCGCGAGCCGCCGAAGATCTCGAGACGTTCTTTCGGCAGCGACTTGTCGCCTTCGCTCAGATAAGCGATGCATCCGTTTGAGCCATCGGCGAATCGGACGGTGATCAACACCGAATCGGCGTCAACAGTCGCCTCCGACTTTGCGCTTACGGATTCCGCAAAAACAGAAGTGGGCTCGGATCCGGCGAGAAACTGCATCAAATCGATGAAGTGACACACCTCGCCGACGATGCGCCCGCCGCCTTCGACCACGTCCTGGATCCAGTGTTCTTTCGGCACGCGGCCGGCGTTGACGCGATACAGCATCGACAGCGGCGTGTTGACGCCGTCGAAGAAGTTTTTTGCTCGTTGGGCCAGTGGGGAGAACCGTCGATTGAACCCGACGATTAAACGGCCAGTTGAACTAGCGGCGGCTGCGAGTAGTCGATCGAGTTCGTCGTCGTTGAGAGCGAGGGGTTTTTCGACGAAGACGTTCTTGTTGCGATCGAGCGCGCGGCGTGCAAGTTCGGCGTGCGAGTCGTGCCGCGTTCCGATGACGATTAGATTCGTGCCTGCGTCGTCGATCACTTCGTCCGCGCTCGACACAGCGTAAGCAAATCCGAAGCGTTTTCCCACGTCGTGCGCTGAAACACCGGACGCTGTCGTGATTGCTCGAAACTCTGCGCCTTCCGCTTTGAAGTGTGGCAACAACATCGCCGGCACATAACCGCCCGCGCCGATCACGCCCACACGTAAACCTTTTTCCGCACGCGACGCTGAGGTAGCGAGTGGCACACGTCGCGTGATTTCGCGTTCCGGATCGTAATTGAGCAACACGCCAAGATAGGGCTCTTTCGAGTCTGCCGAGATCAGCTCGTACGCGCGCTCGGCGTCTTCTATGCGGAAGCGATGTGTTGTGAGTCGTTCGACGTTAACGCGCCCGTCGCCGACAAACTCGAGAAAGCTTTCGATATTTCGTTTTTCGGTCCAGCGAACGTATGGAAGCGGATAGTCGTGACCGCGCTCTTCGTAATCGGGATCGTAACGCCCCGGTCCATACGACATCGAGATGATCAACTTCAGTTCACGGCTGAAGAAGGGTTGACGAGGAATGTCGAGCCCGGTCATGCCGACGACGATCACGCGGCCTTTCAAACGCGAAACGCGTGCGGCGAGTTCGACGGGCTGGTTCGAGTCAGTCGCGGCGGTGATCAGCACGGCGTCCGCGCCGTGACCGCGCGTCCACTTGTCGATCTCGCTGGGAGCTTCTTCATTTGAAACCACAGCGCGATCGGCGCCGAGCTCCCGTGCCAATGCAACTCGCGCGGGATCGAGATCCAATCCGAATACGCGGCAGCCGTTCGCTTTCAAAAGCTGCACGGTCAGTTGGCCCACCAATCCCAAACCGATGACGACCACCGATTCGCCGAGTGTCGGCTCCGCCAGGCGAACCCCCTGCAAAGCGATTGCGCCGAGCGTCCCAAACGCGCCGGCTTCGAAGCTCACTTCATCGGGAAGATGCACGCACAAGTTCTTCGGCACAGAAAGCACTTCCGCGTGTGAGGCAAAGCCGACACCCGCGCATGCGACCCGATCTCCGATGTGAAACTCAGTCACATCTTGTGCGACTTCGACGACGATGCCGGCCGCGCTGTAACCCAGCGACTGCGACGCCGCCATTTTGTCGCGCACTGATGCGAACGTGCTCAACAGTCCCTCGCTCTTCACTTTCGCGACGACGGCTTTCACGAGATCCGGGCGCTGCCGAGCTTCCTGTAGCAATCCCTTGCTCACGAGTTCGACCGACGCGCGCTCCGTTCCGGCGCTGATCAGCGAAGCAACTGTGCGCACCAGCACGCGGCCGCGTTGTAACGCCGGCACGGGCACTTCGCCGACAAACGGTCTTCCGGTCTTTCGGTTTTGCAACACCTGCTTCATCGCAGCTTTTTGGCTAACACGGATTCGATCAAATTACTTACCCACTCAGCGCGCGCGTCCCACGTTCCGCCCGCGACAGCCGCTTGCCGTCTCTTCGGCGCTTCCGGATCGTTTTCGCGTAAAGCATCTTCGACGAGCGCGATAAAGTCGTTTCGCGTTCGCGCGATCCTCAACACGTCCTTCATCGGCTCGTACTCCGGCAACGGCGAGATGACCACTGGTTTACCGGTAGCGAGATATTCGCGCACTTTGATTGCCGAGCCGTAGCTCGTGAAAGACTGCTCAGTTTCCCACGGCAACACGCAAACGTCGAATCCCGCCGCGAAGGCGGGCAAATCCGGGTAGGGCACCGGCGGCAGAAAGTGGGTATTCGGAAGCCCCTCGATTTCCAAACCACGAGACTTATTTCCGATGAAAATCCACTGCCATTCGGGCCGTTCGCGGGCCGCGCGCTTGATCAGTTCCTGGTCCACCAGCCATGGCTCGATCGCGCCGAAGTATCCCAGGCGCGGGCGCGGAATGCGCGCGATTTCGGGCGCCACTGTCAGTTTGCCGTTACCGACGTGCCGCCAATGATCGTAGTCGACGCCTTGTTCGAGAAGGTAAGAACGTTCGCGGCCCAGTGTCGCTTCGTCAAATAGTTTTCTTCCGGAATAGAAGACGAGGTCGGCGGCGTCGATCGCCTGTTCGTGGAGTTTGCGAATCAGCGCCGGATCGGTGGCGTGATCCATCGTATTCGCATCATATTTGTCGGAAACCTGATAGACCACTGCCGATTCGTTGAGAGTTCCGATCATCTC
>CBFGMX010000253.1:0-5693 GCA_965649955.1 uncultured bacterium | reverse complement strand
AGAAGAGTCGCACAAGGCACAAGAGAAGAGTCGCTAGGCAGAAGAGAGAGTCACAAAAGGCACGAGAGAATGCCTGAAAAAAGGACCTGAAATGGCTGCAAGGTTAAAAGAGCGTTATCAGAAAGACGTGGCGCCGCAGATAGCCCGCGAGTTTGGCATCACCAACCCGATGGGCGTCCCGAAACTCGAGAAGATCGTCATCAACATGGGGATGGGGGAAGCCATCGCCAATCCGAAGATTCTCGATACGGCCGCCGACGAGTTGCGGGCGATCACGGGCCAGAAGCCGGTGATCACGAAAGCGAAGAAGTCGATCGCGTCGTTTAAGTTGAGACAGAACATGTCGATTGGCGTGATGGTCACGTTGCGTGGCGACCGCATGTACGAGTTTCTCGATCGCCTGGTGTCGGTGGCGCTGCCGCGCGTGAGAGACTTTCGCGGAGTTTCGCCGAAGGCTTTCGACGGCCGCGGTAACTACACCATCGGCGTTCGCGAACAACTGATCTTTCCCGAGATTGATTTCAACAAGGTGGACAAGCTGCGCGGGATGAACATCTCGATCGTCACCACCGCGCGCAATGACGAACACGCACGAGCGTTATTGAAGGGCCTGGGAATGCCCTTTAGATCTTAGATTTTTAATCTCAGATCGCAGATTTACAGAAAGCACACGAATGGCAAAGAAATCACTGATTGCGAAAGCTGCACGCAAACCGAAGTTTTCGGTCCGGGCTTACACTCGTTGCAAACGCTGTGGACGGCCGCGAGGTTACTTGCGGAAGTTCAATTTGTGCCGCATCTGTTTTCGCGAGTTGGCGCTCCAGGGACAGATCCCGGGAGTCGTTAAGTCGAGCTGGTGAAATCGACAATCTAGACGGAGTTACTTCATGACAGATCCCATTGCCGATATGTTGACGCGAATCCGCAACGCCATCGCGGCGAAGCACTCGCGCGTCGACGTTCCGGCTTCAAAGCTCAAACTCGAGATCGCCCGCATTCTCAAGGAAGAGGGCTACATAAATAATTTTGTCGTCAAGGGCGAAGGTCTCAAGCGCACCATCCGCATCTTTCTTCGCTACGATGCGCGCGGTACGTCTTCGATTACCCACCTCGAGCGCGTCTCGACTCCCGGCCGGCGCGTGTACGTTGGCTCGAGTGAGATTCCGAAAGTGCTTGGCGGCTACGGCATCAATATCGTTTCGACCTCGAAAGGTCTGATGAGCGGCAAGGCCGCGCGTCGCGAAAACATCGGCGGAGAGCTGTTGGCGCAGATCTATTGATAGGACCAAGGTTATGTCTCGAATTGGAAAAAAAGTGATCGCGGTGCCCAAGGGCGTGACCGTCACGGTCCACGAGCGTGAGCTCGAAGTGAAAGGACCGAAAGGCACGCTGAAGACGCCAATCCCCAATGGCATCAACTTCAAACTCGAAGGTGAAGAATTGCGCGCCGAACGCGCTTCAGACGAGCATGCCGCGCTGCATGGTCTTGCGCGCGCGCTGGCAAATAACGCCATCGTCGGCGTGACGACAGGTTTCAGCAGACAGATGGACGTCGTCGGCGTCGGTTACAAGGCCGACGTGCAGGGTAAGAAGATCGTCTTTTCGCTCGGCTACTCGCATCCCATCGAGTTTCCGCTGCCGCCCGAAGTTGAGGCGAAGGCGGAACGTCTGACGACCAAAGGCAGCATTCAGCAGTATCAGACCACGCTGACCTTGACGAGCATCGACAAGCAGAAGCTCGGGCAGGTTGCCGCTGAAATGCATAAGCTGCGAAAGCCTGACGCCTACAAAGGCAAGGGCGTGCGCTACGCCGATGTGCCGATCAAGTTGAAGCCCGGCAAAACTGGCAAGTAATTGGATAGAACTGAGATGGCTAACACGAACAGAGCAGAAGTGCGAAACGCGATTCACGCGCGGATTCGCCGGAAAGTCAAAGGCGATACGGAAAGACCGCGACTCGCGATCTATCGCAGCCTGAACCACATCTACGCGCAGGTGATCGACGATCGCCTCGGCAAAACAATCGTTTCCGCCTCCACGACCGAGAAGGACCTGCGGGGCACAGGCGGGGGCAATCTCGACGCGGCCCGCCGCATCGGCACCGCGATCGCCGAGCGCGCTATCGCGAAGGGAATCGAGCAGGTGGTGTTCGATCGCGGTGGTTATCTTTATCACGGGCGCGTGAAGGCATTGACCGACGCGGCGCGTGCCGCTGGTCTGAACAAGAACGAAGTGGTGGCCCAACCCGACGGCGAACCGGAAGCCGCGCCCGCCGAGGAGCCAAAAGAAAAGAAGTCGAAGAAGAAGAGCAAAGAATAGACCATGAGACAACCCAAGCAACGCATTCCGGCGCAGGGACTCGACCTGAAAGACCAGGTGATCTCCATCAATCGCGTCACCAAAGTGGTTAAGGGCGGCAAGAACCTTTCGTTCGCGGCGCTCGTTGTGGTAGGCGACGAGGGTGGACACGTCGGCTTCGGCACCGGCAAAGCGCGCGAAGTGCCGCTGGCGATCAAGAAGGGAATCGAGTCGGCGAAGAAAAACCTGATTCGGGTACCGCTTATCAACAACACGTTGCCGCACCAGTTGATCGGGGAGTACGGCGCTGGTCGGGTTCTCGTGAAGCCGGCTTCGGAAGGTACGGGCGTGATTGCAGGTGGGGCGGTGCGTGCCGTTATGCAGGCCGTGGGCGTCAGGGACGTGCGGACCAAAGTGTTGGGGTCAACCAATCCGCACAACGTGGTGCGCGCCACTTTCGATGCCCTGCTGCGGATGAAAGATCCGATGGAGCTGGCGCGGTTGCGTGGTAAGCAAGTCGAGGAGATGTAAGTTTTAAGATCTGAGATCGCAGATTTGAGATCTCAAAGGGAGCGTTATGCCGCGAAGAGCAAACAGTGAACACGCAAAAGGCAAGCAGCGAGAAGCAAGCGTGCAGGCAGCAGGCGAGCAGGCGAAGATTCGCATTCAGTACTACCGCAGCTTCATCGCCGCGCCGAAAACACACAAGACCATCGTGCGTAGTTTGGGTCTGCGAAAGTTGAACCAGGTTGTCGAGCGTCCGGACACCGAGTCCATGCGCGGCGCCGTCGCGAAGGTTCCGCACCTGCTGCGAATAGTGGAGTAGGAACCACGTGTTTGGTGTCTTTTGTGCCTATTTGTGGCGATTGTGCCTCTTTGTGGCTATGGAGTAAAAAATGGCAATTAGTCTAAACACACTTAAGCCGGCAAAAGGATCGACGCACAAGAAAAAGCGGGTCGGTCGTGGACCAGGCTCCGGTTTGGGTAAGACCGCCGGTCGCGGTGAAAAAGGACAGAAGTCGCGCTCGGGTTATTCGCGCAAGATCGGATTCGAAGGCGGCCAGATGCCGCTTCATCGCCGTCTGCCGAAGCGCGGTTTCACCAACATCTTCAAGAAGCGCTGGCTCGAGATCAGTCTCGCGGCGCTGGAACAGCACTTCGATGCAGACGCCGAGATCACTCCGGAAGTCCTGCACGATCGCGGTTTGATTAAGAAGGCGAAGTACGACGTCGTCGTGCTCGGCAACGGCGAGGTGTCGAAGCCGCTGCGCGTCTCCGCACACCGTTTCACAAAGAGCGCCCGCGAAAAGATCGAGAAGGCCGGTGGCGCAGTAGTTGAGATTGGCGGATAATCTGGTTTTCAATCCGTGTTCCCAAACGTGATACGCCAGCAGTAGGACACGACCGGAGAGAGTGCAATGGAGAAGTTTTTAGCCGCCGTTCGCAATATGTTCAATGTGCCGGATCTACGCCGGCGCATTTTCTTTACGCTTGGATTGCTCGCAGTCTATCGCTTTGGGGCGCACGTCACCGCGCCCGGCGTCAACCGCCTGCGACTTGAAGAAGTTTGGCGCGACGTGGCCGGAACGCTTCTCGGCGTTCTCGATCTGTTCTCCGGTGGAAACTTCCGCACCATCTCGGTATTCGCACTAGGCGTCACCCCGTACATCACCGCTTCGATCATCCTGCAACTTATGACCGTCGTCTCCCCGCAGTTGAAGAAATTGCAGGAAGAGGGCGAGATGGGCCGGCAGAAGATCAACCAGTGGACGCGCTACCTGACCGTCGTCCTTGCCGCGATCCAGACATCGTTTGTGGCGCACTGGCTTCAGGTCAATGGCGTTGGCGCTCCCGGTTGGGGATTTCGTTTGAGCACCGTGCTCACGCTGACCACCGGAACGATCTTCGTCATGTGGCTCGGCGAGCAGATCACTGAACGCGGCGTCGGTAACGGAATCTCGTTGCTGATCTTTGCCGGTATCGTTATTGGTTTGCCAAGTGGCGTGACACAGGTGTTCACGCGTCTCGCCGGTGGCGACACCATGGAGACCATCGGCGTGTTCGCCATGCTGGTTGCGATGGTGGCAATCATCGCTTTTATTGTCTTTGTCGAATCAGCGCGACGCAAGATTCCGGTCAGTTATGCGAAACGGCACGTTGGCCGTCAGATTGTCGGTGGACAGCAGACCAGCATGCCACTGAAGATCAACATGGGCGGCGTGATCCCGGTGATCTTCGCCTCGTCTGTGTTATCGATGCCGCAGAGTTTGTTTGCGGCGTTTCCTCCGGAGGCGAACGATAGAGGCTGGTGGGCCAAGGTATGGACTTTCTTCCAGACGTTCCACGCCAGCGATCCCTATTACGAGTTCATCTTCCTTAGTTTGATCATTTTCTTCACGTTCTTCTACGTGTCGATCGTATTCAACGTAGAAGAAGTCGCCGACAACCTGCGCAAGCACGGCGGGTTCATGCCCGGCATTCGTCCCGGACGCGCGACGGCCGAGTACCTCAACACGATCCTGACGCGTTTGACGACCGTTGGCGCCATTTATCTTGCGCTGGTGGCGTTTGTCCCGCAGTTCATGTTGAGCGGATTCAAAGTCGGCCGGCTGCCGTTTATCGGTGGGTGGCTGGATGCCCTCGTCACCACGACGCCCGGCCTTGGCTGGATTCCGAATGGACTGAACTATCAGTTCTATTTCGGAGGCACGTCGTTGCTGATCCTGGTCGGTGTCGCGATGGATACCGTTGCCCAGATTGAAGCCCAGCTCGTAATGCGCAATTACGAAGGCTTCCTCGGGGGCGGCGGAAGATTGCGCGGCCGGCGCACGTGAAGTTTTCTGGACCGCGATCAAGAGTTTTCCCGCAAAGGCGCGATGACGCAAAGGAGAAGGGTGCCTTTCTTTGCGCCTTGGCGCCTTTGTCGGGAAAGTTTCTGAAGAAGAGAATAACTTCCCGTTATGTCGAAGATCATCGTCCTGATGGGTGCGCCTGGTGCCGGTAAGGGCACTCAGGCGCGCTTGCTTCAAAAGCGTTTGCATCTCCCGCAGATCTCTACGGGAGACATTTTTCGCGCGCTGAAGCACGCGGACACTCCGCTGGCGCAGGAAGTCAGGGACATCATGGAGCGCGGACAACTGGTTCCCGATGAATTGACAATCCAACTCGTCAAGGAACGTACGGCGAAAGAAGATGCGCGCGATGGTTATATTCTCGATGGTTTTCCGCGCACGCCCGCACAAGCCCACAGTCTCGAAAAACTCGCGGCCGAACAGGGTAAACAGATCGTGCCGGTTCAGATTGAAGTCCCGTACGATCTACTTGAAAAGCGGATGACCGGCAGGCGAAACTGTCCGGTGTGCAACGAGATTTACAACGTCTATTTCAAGCCGCCG
>CBFGMX010000252.1:0-5723 GCA_965649955.1 uncultured bacterium | reverse complement strand
GGTTTTGGATCGTGTTGTCGCGGCCGCCTCCGTACGTCTCATCGCCGACAACGGGATGTTTCAGCCAGGCGAGATGAACACGGATCTGGTGCGTCCGCCCGGTTTTGAGTTCCACGTCGAGCAGCGTGAAACGGTGAAAGTGACGCTTTACGCGGAAGATTGACAATGCACTTCGGCCGCCACGCACGACGGCCATGCGCGTACGGTTTGACGGATCGCGCGCGAGCGGTTGATCGATACGGCCTGTTTCGGAGACAACGCGTCCATGGACCAGCGCGGCGTAGGATTTGTAGACCGATCGCGCCCGAAACTGATCCGAGAGGTGTTCGAGCGCGGCTTCAGTCTTGGCGACGACAAGCAGGCCCGACGTGTCTCGATCCAGACGATGAACGATGCCGGGCCGCACGCTCGCAGCATTCGGCAGTTGTTGGAAATGATGTGCGAGCGCGTTCGCGAGAGTGCCGGACTGTATGCCGGCCGCGGGATGGACCACCATGCCGGCGGGTTTGTTGACGACGACCAGCGTATCGTCCTCGTAAACGATCTCGATTGGTATCGCTTCCGGAGTGAAGCTTGTTACCGCGGGTGACGTTAGTTCGACCTCGATATCGTCGTGTTCGCGGAGTTTGTACGATGGCTTGGCGAGTTTGCCGTTTACGAGAACGTCTTCGGCTTCGATCAAACGTTGCAGTCGCGCGCGGCTCCAGCCTTGAATTTGCGACGCGAGAAAGGCATCGAGCCGCACGCCAACGTCATCCGGTCCAATCTTGAACGTGAGGTTTACGTGATCGGCATCGGCGTTTCGCATGGACCTCGCAAGGACCTCTGGCGGATCACACATGTCTTAAGAACGACAATCAGCCGTTCCTGCGTTCAAACTCTTTCATGAACGAAACCAAGGTTTCGACACCGTCACGCGGGAATGCGTTGTAGATCGACGCGCGAATGCCGCCCACTGAACGGTGGCCTTTGAGACCGTCGAGACCCTGCGCTGTCGCCTCAGACGTGAACTTCTTTTCGAGATCTTCCGAAGGCAAACGGAAGGTGACGTTCATCGTCGACCGACAGTCGACGTCTGCATGGCCGCGATAAAAATCGGTCGCGTCGATGGCGTCGTAGATCAGTTGGGCCTTTTCATCGTTCTCGCGTTCCATCGCAGCGATCCCGCCCTTGTCTTTGATCCACTTGGCGACGAGGCTGATGATGTAAATGCCCCACGTGTTTGGCGTGTTGTAGAGCGACTTGTTTTCGACGTGCGTGCGGTAGTCGAGCATTGTGTGCAGGCCGTCGGGAATGCGCGGCAGCAGATCGTCGCGAAGGATCACGAGGGTGACGCCGCTTGGTCCCATGTTCTTTTGTGCGCCTGCATAGATGAGAGCGTACTTATCGACCGGGATCGCCTGCGAAAGAATGTCGGAAGAGGCGTCGGCGACGAGCGGGACGGAGCCTGTGTCGGGTTCGCGTTTCCATTGCACGCCCTCGATCGTTTCGTTCGTGGTGATGTGAACGTAGGCGGCGCCCGAGTTCAAACTTATTTCGTCGTCGCCGGGAATGCGCGTGAAGCCGCCGTCGGCCATCGTGGCAGCGATGTTCACGCTGCCGACCTTCTTTGCTTCTTTCAATGCTTTCTTGCCCCAGCTTCCGGTCAGGATGTAATCGGCGCTGCCGTCTGCGGGAAGAAAGTTGATCGGGACCATTGAAAACTGGAGACTCGCGCCGCCTTGCAGGAAGAGGATGCGATAGTTGTCGGGGATGCTGAGGAGTTCGCGCAGGCCGCTTTCGGCGCGAGCGATGATTTCGTCGAATGTCTTGGAGCGGTGGCTGATCTCCATCACCGACATGCCGACGCCAGGCAGCGAGAGTAGATCTCGTTGGGCCTCTTCCAAAACAGGCACCGGCAGCACCGCCGGCCCAGCACTAAAATTAAAAATCCGTTCCGTCATAACTCCCTCCGTGCCAATCCGTGTTCACTAATCTTCGAGCTTGGAGCGCAGCGCTTTGCCCGCGATCTTGATGACAAAGGACCGCGGAACGAAGCGCTCGGCTTCAATGGCGAACCAGTTGGTCCAACCTGAAATCACGCTCGGCTTTCGTCGCGCCAATGCTCGCAAAGCAGTGTCAACAACTTCTTCCGGCGTCTCAATCGTGCGCATCGGCGGACGATCCATCTTCGACGCAGCAAAGAAATTGGTGTCAGTCACCCCCGGGCACAACGCCATAACGTGCACGCCATGCTGCCGGTTTTCCTCCCACAACGCCTGCGAAAACGACAACACAAACGCTTTCGTCGCCGCGTACGTCGCCATGTACGGTACGGGCTGAAATCCCGCCGTAGAAGCGACATTGATGATCGTGCCTTGTTTCCGGTCTCGCATCGGCTTTAAAAAGCGGTGCGTCAGTTCAACCAGCGACTTCACATTCAAATCGATCATCTCGAGCTCACGCGCCAGATCGAGTTCGCTGAAATCGCTCATCGACCCAAACCCCGCGTTATTCACGAGCATCTCGACAAGTAACCCGCGCCTTTGCGTCTCTTCAAATAGCTGAGCGGCCGCATCAGGCTGAAGCAGATCCATCGCGATGTAGTGTGCTCGAACGCCACTCGCTCGCCCGAGCTCGTTACACATCGTGATGAGGTTGTCTTCCGACCGCGCGACAAGAAGAACATTCCGTCCGCGTGCGGCGAGTTTTCTGGCAAAGGCAGCACCGATTCCGGATGAGGCTCCAGTGATGACGGTCGTGTTCATACCAACTTCAGCAAGTCGAGTTCGATGATGTCCGGGCTGCTTGCCTCAAGCTGCCGCAAACTCTCTTGCGACGGCGCGTTATCAAGATTGATACGCGCGACGGCTGCCGCCGCGCCTTCGAAAACGATGTTCTCCATCTCCTGCACGTTGATCTGTTCCGCTTTCAGCGCTTCGAGCACGCCTGCGAGCACGCCCGGACGATCGAGATGACGCACGACGAGCCGGTGCGTCGCCGGAGTGTGTTGGGCCAGGTTCACTACGTTCGGAACTTTCCCGGTTTGTTTGAATTCTTCGACGATTCGCACCGTTTCGGCTGCGATTGCTTCCTGCGCTTGATCGGTTGACGCTCCGATGTGGTGGGTCCCATAAAGGGCTGCTTCTTTCGCGACCTCATCCTGAAACTCACCCGTCGCGGAAGTCGGCTCGACCGCGTACACGTCGAGACCCGCGCGAATACCGCGGTTCCTGATCGCGTTGATTAACGCCTGCTGGTCCACCACTTCGCCGCGCGCAGTGTTGATGAAATATGCTCCTTCGCGCATCGCGTCGAAAAACTCGGCGTCGATCAGGTTTCTGGTCTCGGGCTTGAGCGCGAGATGAACGCTCACTATGTCGGCCGCCGCCGCAACCGCTTTTGGCGACGGCATTAGTTCGACACCAAGATCCGCCGCGCGGTCGCTCGTCAAACTTCTACTCCACGCGACTACCGGCATCCCAAACGCACGCGCACGCGGAATCATCTCCTGGCCGATCTTCCCGACGCCGATCAATCCGAGCGTCCGTCCAAACAAGCCGCGCGCTTTCGAAAACTCTTTCTTGTTCCAAATTCCCTGACGAAGGGAGACGACGTTGTCGGCAATGCGGCGATCGAGCGCGAGGATGAGGGCAAAGGCGAGTTCGGCAACGGCGATCGAATTCTTGCCGGGACAATTCGAGACGTAAATGCCACGTTTTGAAGCAGCCGCGACGTCGATCGTGTTGTAGCCGGCACCGGCGCGGACGACCAGTTTCACGGGTCCGGCTTCAAGCATCGGCTCCGTCACTTTTGTGCCGCGGACTACCAGCACGTCGGGCGCCACTTGTCGAATCGCCTCGACAAGCGCGTCGTCCTTCAGATCGGGTTGAAAAGAAATTTCGCAACCAAGGGCCTGCAATCCATCGAGGCCCGACTTTTCGAACTTGTCAGCAATCAGTACTTTCATATCGTGTGTATCAACAAGCCGTCTCGAAGTTTCGGTTCAAACCACGTCGATTTCGGCGGCATGATCTGGTTGGCGTCCGAGACCATCAACAGCTCGGAAACAGTGGTCGGATAAAGAGAAAACGCGACGGCGGCTTTGCCTTCGTTAACCAACCGTTCGAGTTCCTTTGTTCCGCGCAGGCCGCCGACGAAGTCGATTCGCTTGTCGGTGCGAATGTCCTTGATGCCGAGCACGGGATCGAGCAGGCGGTCCTGAAGAATACTCACGTCGAGACTCTGCACTACGCCATCGGGCAGCGTTGTTTCGGGTGAGAGCTGTAGTCCATACCACTTGCCGTCGAGATACATGCTCCATTTACCGCGTTGCTTCGGCGCAGGATCGGCGTTTTCGTTGACCGTAAACTGCCGGCGAATCGCGTCAAGAAATTCGTTATTCGACAAGCCATTGAGATCGCGAACGACGCGGTTGTACGCGAGTATTCGTACCTGTGAATCGGGAAAGATCACAGTCAGGAAGTAGTTGTAGTCTTCCTGTCCGGTGTGCGTGAAACTCTGATCTCGCAACTCGGCACGTGCGCGGCTCGCGCTCGCGGCCCGATGATGGCCGTCGGCGATGTAGAGCAGCGGAACGGACCGGAAGCTGTTTACTAAAGCGTCCGTTTCGGTGAGCCGCCAGATCGTGTGGCGAATACCGTCTTCGGCGGTGATGTCGAACAACGGCGATGCATCGATTGCCGCCGACACCTGTTCGTCGATCTCGGAACGTGTGCGGTACGTCAGAAATACAGGACCAGTTTGCGCTCGCAACATGACCATGTGCCGCGTGCGATCGTCTTCCTTGTCGCGGCGCGTGCGCTCGTGTTTGCGAATCGTGTTGTTGTCATACTCGTCGATCGAGCAGCAGGCAACGATTCCAACCTGCTGATGGTCTCCCATGATCAGGCGATAAAGGTACAGACTCGGTTCAGCTTCCTTTTCCAGCGGACATTCGGCGATAAGTTTTTCGAAGTTCTCGACAGCTTTTTTATAAACGGCGTCGCTGTAAATGTCGGTGCCGGGCGGAAGATCGATCTCGGGACGTGAAACATGTAGAAAACTCAGCGCATTTCCGTTTGCGAGCGCGCGTGCCTCCGCGGTATTGACGACGTCGTACGGAACACTGGCGACAGACTGGGCGCGCTCAGCCGGTGGACGCAATGCGCGAAAAGGACGAATTACCGCCACAGACCCCTCCTTATTTGTCGTTGGTCATTTGACATTGGTCATTTGTCATTTAATGCAAGACTTTCAGCGTGGGCCGCAAATGACAGATGATAAATGTTAAATGGTATATGACCAATGTTTTTCGTTGAAGACTATCCGTTTAGATGTGAAAACTCAAATGAGCTAGAATCCCACTTGCGTTGAATAGATTGATGAAAACGACACGATTGATCTATCGCGCGGGGCGCAAGATTGTGTTGCAGCCCGGCGAGGCGTTGCTGTTGTGCCGCATGGCGTGGTGGGTCGTGGTCCTGTCGGTCGCCGCGCGGCGATACTCCTTGCCGCGAGCGCTTCAGATAGTCGCTGGACGGCAGTCGGATAGCACGACGTTGACGAATCCTGGGGTCGGACGCACGGATACGCACGAACGATTGGCACGCGCTATCGATCTTTTACTTGCCACGGATGTATGGATGTTCAAGCCGATCTGTTGGAAACGCGCCGCGGTGTTGCATCGATATCTCTTACGCAGCGGAACAGAGACGCGCATCATTTTCGGTGTGCGGAACGAC
>CBFGMX010000251.1:0-5770 GCA_965649955.1 uncultured bacterium | reverse complement strand
CTGTTAACCGAAGGGTTGTAGGTTCGAGTCCTACCTGCGGAGCCATCACATCTCAATGTTTTCAGCATCTTACAGCTACTCGACAGGAGTAGCTGTTTTGCTATGAAGACGATTTGAATGACTCTTTCGTGAGTGTGCTACTAGGTCAGATCAAGAACTTCAGTGTTGGCGTGTGAGTATCACGAACTCAATCCACGATTAAGCGCAAGAAGTCTTCTAACGCTTTTTTCATCAGAACGGATCCGGGTCTTCCACTTCCGTTGTAGTACTTCGCCAAAGCGTCATACTGGTCCTGGTCCAAAATTGTAACTGACCCTTAGGAGTCGAGACTCCGTAGATTTGTTAGCTAACCTATTGATGGTTTGCATATCGCGAATCTTATCCGATGCCACTTCCACATAATTATCGATCAGATCATTGATCTGCTCCGTCGTGAGCGTGATCGATAAACGTTGTCGAAGTTCGGCTTCTGATAGGCGTTTACCGTTGAGGAGCCCCATCTGTCATAACGTTAACTCCTCGGCAATTGAACGGCCCATCTTCCTTAGATCTCAGCCTGCCGCTCGAGTGACGGAAAAGATAGCTTTGAGGAACTCAATACGGTTTTCCGCAGACTGTTTTGTTTTCCACTCATTCGAAAACAACACGAGCACAAACTCCAGTAACGTGTGAGCAGCCTTAAAAAGTCTTTTTGTTCTTGCCAATGCCGCACGAATTTCCGCGTAAAACTCAGATCGACGATTGTAGTAGTTCTTAACCGGTGCTGCCCTAGGAACATCACGAGAGTCCAATGAGTTAAACAAAGCTACAATTGTGAGTCTTCGATAACTAGCGTTTGATGTTGGGTTCGTACCACACCGTCCACCATATCCCCAACCCGCTGACTCATCTGTGATTCGTCCCTTCAAGCTAAACTTTCTTCCGTTGCCCGACATTTCCACTCCAGGCTTTCAGAGCTGTTCAGCATAAGTCGGAGAATAATTTTCCGTTGCAGCAAGCCCTGCATAAATCGTCGAAGAAACAACGGCGCAGGTTCGCTGCGGAAACTTCCGCAACGACAGCGCAGAAGCGCGCCGCACGCTGGCGCCACGCTCGAAAAGACCAACAAAAATCAGTCGCGCGCAACGCACTCGCTTGGAATGAGGATTGCCACCTTGAGAAGCGAACCAGTTCGCTCGCACGTCGCGTGCAAGTCATTCCAAAAACCAACTACGCTGGCGGCGGCTGCTGGCGTGTTCTATTCCACTAACCGCGATTGCGCGCGCTTCTGTTCATGCATTATCCCCGCGCGCATCCGGCAAGCGGCCCGCCAATGGGCCCGGCGGGCGCTCGTTCTGACCGCGGGCCTTCAACAACAAGGAGAAATGTAATGAGACACCGCCGTTTCGTGGCGGTCGCGTGCATCGGCCTGGTATTGGCGCTTTCCGAGTTCATCCCGGGCGGCGCTTTCGGTCAGAGCCGTAACGATTCTGCCAAAGTGCAAAAACTACTTCGCACGCTCGAGAACAATGGCTTTGCCTGGCGTCAGGGAAAATTCCAAGTCCTCGATGCCGTTTTGAATGCATGTGAAAACAACATACCGAGCGCCTGGTATAACAACGTGCAACCTTACATGGTTGCGGTGTTGCCGGGCGACACGAAGGATCACGACCCGTGGGAGGTCAGCAAACGTTCTCTGCCAGTTTCATATTTCCTGAGGCAGGACGAGGCCATCATTATCGTAGGCAGTACGCCTCCGCCAATGGCTTACTTTTCGTTTCAGACGTTCCTGTTCACGAGGTACAACGCCAACACGTTGAACTATGAGGCTGGCAGCCCCGCCGGTTTCTTCCAACCTTACGAGGCGCTGTTTGCTTACTTGGGCGACACGGTCAATTCGCTAACTATCCAATCCACCGGCTCTGCGCCGTTTAACCGCCCGATGGCGTTCATCTCTACAAGCAACCGTACGACACAGGAACGATTACGTGCGGCGCTGCGGTCCGCTGGTTATCCTGACGCCATTATCAATACCGAAACGTTGCCATCTTCACTGCTCCGCCTCGGTTATACGGATGCTGATCAATTCCTTTTCCTGATACGGACCGCAATTGCGGTGGGCGGCGAACCAGCCATGAAGGAGTACCAGGACAAAGTAACGGATCCCAATCTCTCGCCGCTAAGAGTCTTCCGCGTGCGGCCTACGACGGAGTTCTCAAGCGATCCGTTGCCCGCGCCAGTATTGCGTACGAGGGGTACGGGCCAAACCGAAATGGATCTGTACCCGACGATGGAAAAGCTGCGGAAAGCAATACTCGACCAGTACAGCGCCACATTCAACGCTGAGGAACTCGATACGTTCCTCCCAGACGCCATCCCGGAAGGTTACCCCGCGATTCAACGGGGCATCGCGTATCTTGGGCCAGGGAAAGACGGCTCAGCGGGTTATGGTAGAGATGCGAACTACTGGCTGTCGTCGTGGTTCGATCTACCCGACGACGCTTTCGCCATTGTTTACGGAGTTGACCACGCCGCCACCGGCAAGGCTACATATTCGAGTGCTGCAGTCTATCTGGATGAGATTCTGGCCGCCGGTATTTCAAGTGCCGACAGTGCAGACTTTGCGGCAAATCCTCACACCGCGAGCTATTACTTGCCGGGTGCACCGGGAATTGAAAAGTTTTACGTCTGGAAAGTCGCCCGCAACTGCAACGGAGAACCCGCTTGTATGGAGGCCAAGGTACCCACTAGCAAGGAGCCGTGTCTCGCAAAGATATCAGCCACGGCGCCAGTTCGCATTGGTATGCGCCAATACGCAGAGCCGGCGACGAAAGTTGGGCCAGCAGATGCTGAGTTACTCTATGACCGCGTAATTGTGTTTCGGCGGAAGTAGCGTACCGGGTTCAGCGCTCGCTAATGCAAGACTCGTTGGGGAGCCAAGATACTGAAGGTCGCTGGAATTCAATTTCAGCGGCCTTCTTTCTTTGCCCAAGTGGTGTTCGTAATTGCAAGTAGAACGAATGTTGTATCCCGGGCCTTACACAAGTAAACGACTAAAGTTAGCCGTAACCTATGTACTTGTCGTGGTGATCGTTGCTGCCTTGGTCCAATGGTTCATCCATCATTCAACTCTTCGCCCTTATACTCAAATTCGATCTCTCGGACGCAGGCGGCAAACTGAATTGACGGCGGCAGGCTTTCGTCTAGCGCCATGCGGCGCAACTTGGCTGCACATACTTGCATCGAGATTTGCAGGATGAGGCTGCCCGATCCGTGAGCGTGCGACCGACTGACGCAGCGACGCCACAAACTCCGGCTGTTGCATTCACCGATGTGCGGTGGATGATGGAACCTAGGCCACTTCACTCGCACGCGCAACGGTCGCGTACCCCAAGAAGTGCGCTTATGAGGAGTAAACTAGATAACGAACTTTTATCCTCATCCCTAACGTACGTGCGAGCGTCGTTGAACCGGGCCGTCTGCCTATGAGATCACAACTTGTTCTATTAGTGTTTGTACTGTCGGCAACGGCTGGACTTGCAGTGCAGCAGTCGAAATCGAGCGTGAACTCCCAACAACACAGTGATTCCAAAAAGGAAGCTGCCGTCAATACCAAAAATAAAGACCGATCAGAATCGGACAGTAAGGACGGGAGAAAGTCTGCCAAGATAGAAACTTTCATAACGTATGCGCAATCTCTTCCCGCTGAGTTCTCCGCGGATCTTCTAATTCAACTTGCAGAATCAGGCGAAATCAAAGAGCGAAAGCGGCGACAGGATTTACTAATCGAAGCGTTTGACACCGCCGCAAAAGCAAAGCAGCCGCTTAAACTCGCTGCTTTGCCAGGTAGCGCTGTTGATAGCCGATTAGGATATCGAGCAAATGCTTTTAAACTTGGCCTCGACACCTTGTCGTTACAATCCCGAGCAATTAAAGCGCTGCTACCCCTGAATAAGAAAGAGGCGCGGCAGTTGTTTGATGAAATCAAACTCAAGCTGAATCCGCTGGACTGCGAAGACACTTTGGCTTATGACCTTGGTTCTTTTTTTGAAATGACTTTGGCCATTGCACAGACTGCATTCAACACTGAAGAAACTCAGCGCGGAGAGCACATCTACTTTGTAGAGAGGTCTATCAGTAAGATTAATTCATCAAATCAGATTCAGCCTGCCGTTAAAGTTCTTATTTCGCTTAAAACGTCGAATCTTGAGCTTGCGCGCTTAGGTCGCGCGTTTAGCACTGCTTTGGCAAAAATCCCGGCCGATGATCGATCCTTCTCAGCGCCCTGGAATTCCACAATCAACTCGATCGATGAATTGGTTTCGACATTCAGCCAACGAGGACTGCCCAGTGATGAAATAATAGAGGCGTACCGCGCATATCTGATTAATCAGCTCACCGGTCAGCGCTGCGCAGAAACGAACGGCGCAGGAGACCCGAAGGCACTCGAAACTAGTCTTGTAACCCACTTCAACGAAAGGCTTCGCTCTTTAGCGTACAAGAACATCGGGCCTATTTCGGAAGATGAAATTACTCCCGGCCGCCGTGAAGGTAGTGTTCGGGATGAAGCGTATTGGACATCAACTAAGTCCAAAAGCATTCTATCAGCGATGAGAAGGTTGCGATTCAAGTCGCCGGGCACTGAATTTAATACTCAGGAGAAAGAATCCGCCGAATGGCAGTCACAGTTGTCGCAGTTGATAAGGGAGTTGGCGTCGTGGATGCCAAGTGACGAAAAATCAGACGAAGACTATTTTCACCAAAAATGTGTCATCTATTACGCGTTGATTAAAGCCATTCCCACTGGCGCTCAATATGATGGTTTACGCGACGAGGCGTTACGAGACTTTGCGACCTTGTTGAGCGTTTCGCAGCTTCAAAAAGAGAAGCCGGCTGAGTGGTTCCTTCACGCAAAGGTACTGATTAACAGAGCACACACAGCTAACCCTCCCGAGCGCGAAAAACTAATATCTCTCATTTATAACTCGCACAGTACCATTCTTCATTTGTATGTACAGAAAGAAGAGCTATTAAAGGCTTCGCACTAAGGCTTGCTTCCTGGCACCGTCGACAGCTACGACTCCATTGACGCGGTCGGATCCAGCATTTGTAGTGGTGGAAACGCGATCAAACCATATTCTCGATTCTAAATACGCAAGACATGGCCGCCCATTATGCTCAAAAAAGAGCAAGTCCGTTGCTGGCGTCAAGAGGAAGTTGCGAAGATTGTCCACTCTGGGAGCCATAGTTTTTCGTAAGGCCGCTGGGATCAACTCGACGGCCTTTTTCTTTAACCAGGGTGTTCTAGTCCTAGCGCCACGCAAGTTTACGTTGACCCGTTGGTCTGTGATTCTTTCCGAGCCACCCCACCAATTGGAACCACGACCGGCCAAACGCGTTCAAGAAACCGGCTCCGTGGTCTAAGCCTTGACATTTCCACATCGTTACCTTTAGTAAAGAGTAAGGGATTGATAGCTTTCGCCTGGCTTCCTCTCCTTTCGTTCGATTCTAGATACCTCAGCGGTCGAGCCGCTGGCCTTTGTTTCCTGATGAAGTTCGATTTGACCCTCCCCCATTGCTTGTTGTGGGCCCGCGCGACAGCCTCACGCGTCATCCTGCCCGCACTCATATTCTTCTCAGTCTTACTCTTCGCCTCGTCGGCTTTCGGCCAGTCCATTCCCGGTTTTCAGGCGCCCGATAAGCCAAAACTAAAGGACGATACGCCCGTCGCCGTAAAAGCCGCGCGAGGGGAGGTCCCCTTCAGCCGGATTTACGGACATCTAAAAGCCGG